>DASZOP010000001.1:0-9630 GCA_035550715.1 Gemmatimonadota bacterium
CCCGATGTCGCCCCGCCACCGGAGGGCCGGCGCGTGGATCCGCTCGAGCGCCGCATAGGCGCGGCCGCGGGCCTCTCCGAGGTCGGCGCCGACGGCGGTGACGTTCAGGACGCGCCCGCCCGAGATCAGGAGCGCCCCCTCTGCGCGGCCCGTCCCGGCGTGGAAGACGACGACTCCGTCCCGGTCGAAAGCCGAAGGCCCGAGCTCCGGCGGGAGCTCGATGGCGGCCCCGGATTCGCAGGGGCCGGGGTAGCCGCGCGCGGCGGCCACGACCGTCATGCACGCGCCGGGTCGCCAGACGGGCGCCAGGCGCTCGAGCCCCCGGCCCGGCTCGGTCGCCGCGAGGAGATCGAGAAGGTCGCTCTCCAGGAGCGGCAGGATCGCCTGGGTCTCGGGATCGCCGAAGCGGGCGTTCCACTCGAGCACCTTGGGGCCGTCAGGGGTCAGCATGAGACCCGCATAGAGGCAACCCGTGTAGAGGGTTCCCTGATCGGCGAGGCCGTCCAGGAGCGGCCGGAAGATCCCGTCCATGACGTGGCGCCGGAGATCCTCGTCGACCAGCGAGACCGGGGCGTACGCCCCCATCCCGCCCGTGTTGGGGCCCAGGTCCCCGTCGAAAGCGCGCTTGTGATCCTGGGACGGAAGCAGGGGGACCAGGGTGCGCCCGTCGGTCAGGGCGATCATCGAAAGCTCTTCCCCCTCCAGGAACTCCTCGATCACGACCTCGTCCCCGGCCGCGCCGAACTCGCGGCGCCGGAAGCAGGCGCCGAGGGCGTCGTCGATCTCGTCCTCGGTCGCGCACACGAGGGCGCCCTTCCCGGCCGCCAGCCCGCTCGCCTTGACCACGCAGGGCGGGCCGATCTCGGCGGCGTAGCGGGCGGCCGCGGCTGGGTCGCGGAAGACCTGGAAGCCCGCGGTCGGGATTCCCAGCTCCCGCATGAGGTCTTTGGCGAACGCCTTGGAGGATTCGATCCGCGCAGCCGCCTTCGTGGGCCCGAAGATCGGCCGCCCCGCGGCGCGGAAGGCGTCGACGATCCCTGCCGCCAGCGGCGCCTCGGGACCGACGACCGTGAAGTCGATCCCCTCGTCGCCGGCGAGCGCGGTCAGCCGCGCGACGTCTGATGGCGACACGTCGACCGCCCGGGCGAGCGGATCGGTCCCGCCGTTTCCCTTCGTGATCAGGTAATCGTGCTCGGGATGGTCCCGGTGGAGCTTCCACAGGAAGGCATGCTCACGCCCGCCGTTCCCGACGATCAGGATCCGCACCTCAGACCGCCTCGAGCGCCCGGGCCAGATCCTCGCGGAGATCCTCCACGTCCTCGATCCCGACCGAGAGCCGGACCAGCCGGTCGGAGAACCCCATCCGCTCGCGCTCGGCCTCGGGGACGGCGGCGTGGGTCATCGAGACCGGATGGCTGCACAGGCTCTCGACACCGCCAAGGCTCTCGGCGAGCTGGAAGATCTGGAGCGCCTCGAGGAAGCGGCGCCCCTCGTCCCGGTCGTCGAATTCGAGCGAGATCACCCCGCCGAAGCCGCTCATCTGCCGGCGCGCGAGGTCGTGCTGGGGATGATCCGGGAGGCCCGGGTAGTGGACGGCCAGGACCTTCGGATGCGCGGCCAGCCACGCGGCCAGCTCGCGCGCGCTGGCCTCGCTCCGCTCCATCCGGACGTGGAGGGTCTTGAGGCCTCTGAGCGCGAGCCAGCAGTCGAGCGGCCCGGGGACCGCGCCGACCGAGTTCTGGATGAACCGGAGCCGCGCCGCGAGGTCCGCGTCACGGGTCACGACCACGCCCCCCACCATGTCGCTGTGGCCGTTCAGGAACTTGGTCGTGGAGTGGACGACCAGCCGGGCCCCAGCCTCGATCGGGCGCTGGAAGAAGGGCGTCATGAACGTGTTGTCGACGACGAGGATCAGACCCGACCGGTCCGCCAGCTCCGCCATCGCCTCGAGGTCGGCGAGCCGCATGAGCGGGTTCGACGGCGTCTCGACGTAGAGCATTCGCGAGGCCGGTCCGATCGCCGCCTCGACGGCGGCCGGGTCGCGCGTGTCGACGTAGTCGAAGGTGAGCCCGAAGCGCGACAGGACCTGGTCGAAGAGCCGGTGGGTCCCGCCGTACAGGTTCTCCCCGGCCACCACGTGGTCGCCGCCGTCGAGGAGGGTCAGGATCGCGTGGATGGCGGCGGTGCCGGAGCCGAAGGCGATCCCCTCGGTGGCGCCTTCGAGGGCCGCGATGCACGCCTCGAGTGCCTCGCGGGTCCGGTTGTGGGTACGCGCGTACTCGTACCCCTTGTGGTCCCCGACTCCCCGCTGGACGTAGGTCGAGGTCTGGTAGATGGGCATCATGACGGCGCCGGTAACCGGGTCCGGCTCCTGGCCGGCGTGGATGGCCAGCGTGCCGAAGCGGGGGCCGCCCTTCGGCGGCGTCTCAGCCACGCGCGGTGCCGGCGACCGCACGCGCCTGGCGGTACATCTCCCGCGCGCGCTCCGTGCGTCCCTTGCGGTCCCAGATGATCCCGAGATGGTGGTACGACTTGGAGTCGTTCGGATCGGATTCGATGGCGCGCTCGAACGCCTGGGCCGCCTCGTCGATCCGGTCGAGGTGGTTGAGGCACACGCCCAGGTAGTAATGGCCGCGGGCCACCCCGGGGGCCAGGTCGATCGCCTTCCTGAGCTGGGCGATCGACTCCTCGTACAGCCCCTTCTTGCCGAGGACGATCCCGAGCTCGCGGTGGGCCGTCGGGTTGTCGGGCTCGATCCGGAGCGCACGGGCGAGCTCCTCCTCGGCCTCCCCGTAGTTCCCGGCGCGGCAGTAGGCCGAGCCCAAGGCGATCGCCGTCTCGACCGAATCGGGGAGGAACTCGCGCGTCTCGAGGAGCTGCGCCAGGGCCAGGTCGTGGAGGCCCCGGTCCAGGTGGATCTCGGCGAGCCGGGTCGAGGCCGCGACGTCGCGGGGGTTCCGGCGGAGCGTCTCGAGGAGACCCTGGACCTCGGTGTCGCCGGAGATGACGGGGGCCTCGGCGGCTGGCGGCGCCGGCATCGGTCGCACGTCGGGAACGGCGGCCGGACGCGCGAGAGGCTCCCTATGCGCGATGGTTCCGGCCCGGGCGGGCGGCTCGGATCGCGCCGGCCGCTCCTCGGGCAGCGGCAAGGGCGCTCCCTCGATCCGGGCGGGCTCCGGCCGCTCGGAGGGCTCCTCGCGGGCGGCCGGCGGCGCGGGCTGCCGTCCCTTCCGCTCCGCCGACCGCTCCTCGGGGGTCGGCGCGGGGGGGCGTTCCCACGCCTCCCCGAGCAGCCCCTTGAGCCGGTCGGCGTCGAGACCGGCCAGCGGGTCGCCGGCCAGCCGGCGGGCCTGTCCGTCCTTCTCAGGCATCGCTGAGCCGCTCCACCAGCTTCCGGTAGTCCTGAGCGCCGTGCGAGCGCGGCGCGTACTCGAAGATCGTCTGGTGGTGACCCGGCGCCTCGCTCAGCCGGACGTTGTCACGGATAGGCTCGGTGACCGCCCCGGCGAAGTGGCGCCTGAGCACCTTCAGGATCTCGCCGCTCTTCCGGGTGTTGCTGCGGTAGAAGGTGGGCACGACCGCCGTGATCCGGATGTCGCGTCCGTTCCATGACGACATGCGGAGGATGTTCTCGACGATCTGGCGCACGCCCACCAGGGCGAGGAACTCCATCGAGATCGGGATCACCACCTCTTCGGCGAAGGCGAGCGCGCTCGTCGTCAGCATGCTCATCGACGGTGCGCAGTCCAGGATGATGTAATCGTAGTCGGAGATGGGCGTCAGCCGGTTCGCCAGGCTCCGCTCCCGCTCCTGGCCCCAGATCAGCCGCTCCTCGGTCTCGGCGAGCCGCCAGTCGCTGGCGATGACGTCCAGGTTGTCGCGCACGGCGACCCGCGCCTCGTCGGCGCTGACCTGCCCGGCCATGAGACCCGCCATGCGAACGTCCTCGGCATCCAGCCCGAACCACGCCCCCACGTTCCCCTGCGGGTCCAGCTCGACCAGCAGCACCCGCTGATGGCGATCGGCCAGGCCGGCGGCCAGGTGCACGGCCGTCGTCGTCTTCCCGGTGCCTCCCTTGTGGTTGACGACCGCGATCCGGCGCATTTCGGGATTTCGGAAGAGCGTGATCTGTCCCGGCATTGTGAAGGAAGAATTGAGTTTAACCCGAACCTGTTTCCTCAACCACCCACCTCAGGTAGGCCGGGGAGCCTCCATCGACGGGGACGGCCACGAGCTCGGGAAGGTCGTACGGATGAAGCTCGTCCAGACGTTGCCGGAGGGCCTCGAGGCGCTCCTGGCGGGTCTTGACGAGGAGCAGGCACTCGGGCGCAGTCTCGACCGCCCCCTCCCAGCGGTAGACGGAGGTCAGATCCGGGACGATGTTGACGCACGCGGCCAGGCGCTCGTCGACCAACGCGGAGGCGATCCGCCGGGCGGTGCCCTCGTCAGGGCAGGTCGTGAGGGCGAGACAGACCTGTGTCTCGGCCGCGCTCACCGTCCCCCCGCTCGGGGCCGGTCGCGGGCGCCACGTTGATGCGCCATCCAGAGCCCGACCAGGGTCTTGGCGTCCCGGATCTCCCCGCTCACCATCCACTCCATCGCCTGGGCGAACGGGACCCGCACGACCTCGATGTGCTCGTCCTCGTCGTAGCGCGTCTCGCCGTCCTCCAGCTCCTCCGCGAGCCAGATCTCCATCACTTCGTCACAGAAGCCGGGCGTCGTGAAGAACCGGGCCAGGCGCTGCCAGCTCCCGGCGCGGTGGCCGGTTTCCTCCTCGAGCTCACGTTCGGCGCAGGCGCGGAAGGACTCCCCCGGGGAAAGCGTCCCGGCCGGGATCTCCCAGATCGTTTCCTCCACCGGATAGCGGAACTGCCGGAGCAGGGCCACGGTGTCGTCCTCGAACAGCGCCACGACGGCCGCCGCCCCGCGGTGGTGGACGACGTCGTAGACCGACTCGCTTTCCCGGCCGTCCGCGACCAGCCGGATCCGGTCCCGGTGCAGCTCGACGACACGTCCCTGGAAGACGGTCTCCCGCGCCAGCCGCTCCCAACGGACGGTCACCGGCGCCGGAGGACGACCGGGATCCCCGGACCTAGCCCCAGCCGGTCCGCCGCCGATCCCGCCCGGCACGCCACCTCGAGCCACCCCGCCGAGCCCACCAGCCCGCACAGCTCCCCCACACGGACGTCGCTGTAGGTCCGGACGACCGGCATCGACTTCCCGCCCGCCTCGACGACGACCGGCCCGTGCGCGTGGTCGACCCACCGCTCGGGGAGGTTGGTGACGGCATTGCCGAAGTGGTCCACGTGGACGACCTCGCCCCGATAGGCGCCCCGCTCCTCGACCGGCGCGGGGAACTCGAATCGCGCGAGCCCGCTGACCCGCGGGCCGAACAGCGACAGATCCGGCGGACCGGAGGCGACCATCCGCGCCAGGTGAGCGGCTACGGAGGCGAAGACGTCGCGGCCGTGGAAGGTCGAGCTCGGCTCGGCGCCGTCCCGCCACCAGCGGGACTCCGAGGTCTCCACGGCCTCGGGATCCGCGTCGGCGAACGGCGGGCAGAAGAGGGTGAACACCCCGCTGTCCGGACCGACCAGGTACTGCTCGTTCTCGACCTTGACGGCGAGCGGGCGGCGGGGCGTCCCGACGCCGGGGTCCACGACCACGCAGTGCACGGCCCCGCGCGGGAAGTACGGCACGGCCCGGTACAAGGCGAAGGCCGCCGAGCGGACGTCCTGGGGGGGGATTTCGTGCGTGAGGTCGAGGACCCGCGTCTCCGGCGCCAGGCTCACGATCACGCCCTTCATGGCGCCCACGTACCCATCCGCGGTCCCGAAGTCGGTGGTGAGCGTGATCAGGCCCATGTCCGCCTAGTCCCGCTTGCGCCGCCGGCTCGCTTCATCGAGGATCCTCTCCTCCTCGGGCGTCAGGCTTTCCAGCCCATGCTCGGAGATCTTGTCGAGGATGCGATCGATCTCCCCCTCCAGCCGGGGATCCTCGGTCTGCGATCCTCCCCCGCTGTCGATCAGCTCGAGATGGCGTCGGCGCCAGCGGCGCAGGTATCGCTCGAGCGGCGACGCCCCCCGTCCGTACCGCAGGTACAGGAACCCGGCCAGCATGCCCCCGACATGGGCCGCGCGAGCGATCCCGCCGCCCGGCTGGGAGAAGAGATACACGATCTCCAGCACAACGAGACCGGCGACCAGGTACTTGGCCTTGATCGGCAGCAGGAACCAGATGTACACGTACTGGTTCGGGAACAGCATGCCGAACGCCAGCAGCACGCCCAGGACCGCCCCCGAGGCGCCGATCACCACCGAGTGGTAGTTGAAGACGAACGACAGCGCCGCCGCTCCCAGACCGCACAGGACGTAGTAGCGGGCGAACTCGCGCCGGCCCCACAGCCACTCGATCTCCGTCCCGAACATCCACAGGACGAACATGTTGAAGAGCAGATGGAAGAACCCGCCATGGAGGAACATGTAGGTGAGGACCTGCCACACCCAACCCCGCTCGATCACCCACTCCGGCCGGAGGCCGAAGAGGTCGATGAAACCGAGACCTGTCAGGTCGTAGAGCGCCCTGGAGAGCAGGAGCTGGAGGACGAAGACGACGCCGTTGGCAATGAGGAGCCACTTGACGGCGCTCGGGAGCGATCCGCCGGTGGGATCGTAGGTCGCCCGTCTCATCCGGCCTCGTGGGTGGGCCTCCCGGGATCGTCGACGCGGAACTCGGTGCCGAGTTCCTCGGGCATTTCGTGTGGCCAGCGTGACGCGAGGACGCGTTCGAAGCGTGGCCGATAGATGAGCTCGAAGGCCTCCTCCTTGCCCGGAAAGAGATCGAGCGCGGCGTCGCGGCAGCGCTCAACGAGATCGAGCGCCTCCAGGAGCGACAGCTCGGGGTCCTGATACAGCCGGGCGAGCACCAGATCGACGAGCAGGCGCAACCGCCTGAGCTTGCGGTTCTCGTCCTCGAGCGCCTCGTGACTGGGCATACTCCTGATGTTACCCGCCTGCGAGATATTCGGTCACCAGCCTGACCCCGGCTCCGGTCGCCCCGAGCGGATGATACGGCTTCGGCTTGTTCACCCACGCCGTGCCGGCGATGTCGAGGTGCGCCCAGGGGATTTCGTCCTGGACGAAGAACTTGAGGAAGGCCGCTGCGTTGGACGCCCCTCCCCAGGCGTCGCCGCTCGAGTTCTTGATGTCGGCCACCTCCGATTTCATCTTGTCGCCGAACTCCTCGAAGACCGGTAGCGGCCACGCGCGATCCCCCGTTCGCTTCCCGACCTCGACAAGTCGCGAGACCAGCTCGTCCTCGCCGAACGCCCCGGACGCGGTATCGGCCAGCGCGACGACGCAGGCTCCCGTGAGGGTGGCCAGGTCGATGATCTCGACGGGGTCCTGCTCGGCGGCGTAGGCGAGCGCGTCGGCCAGGATCAACCGGCCCTCGGCGTCGGTGTTGATGATCTCGATCGTCTTGCCCGAATAGGAGCGCAGGACGTCGCCCGGACGGTAGGCGGTGCCGCTCGGCATGTTCTCGGCGGCCGGCACGACGCCGATCAGGTTCTTCCTGAGCTTCAAGAGCGCGGCCGCCTTCAGGATCCCGAGCACCGCACAGCCGCCCATCTTGTCGTACTTCATGTCCTCCATTCGCGCCGACGGCTTGATCGAGATGCCGCCCGTGTCGAAGGTGACCGCCTTGCCGACGAGGGCGGTCGGGCGCGCCGTCTTTCCGCCTCCCCGATAGCGGAGCACGATGAGCCGTGGATCGTTGGTCGATCCCGAGCCGACGCCGAGGATCGCGCCCATCCCCTTCTCCTCCAGCGCCTCCCGGTCGAACACCTCGCACTCGAGGCCGTGCTCGTCGGCCAGGTCCTGCGCGTGCTCGGCCAGACGCTCGGGGGTCATCTCGTTGGGGGGCGTGTTGCCGAGCTCGCGCGTGTAATTGACGGCCCGAGCCAGCTTCCCGCCCCGGTCGAGCCCGCGCCGGATCGTGGCCAGCTTGCGACCATCGGCCTCGACGATGGTAACGCCGGCCAGCGCCTTCTTCTCTCGCGGCTGGTCCTTGCCCGGCTCCTCCTCCTCGGGGACCGTCTTGTACCGCTCGTCCTTGAACCCCGCCAGGACGGCGGCCTCGGCGACGGCCTGGGCGATCGCCCGAGTGTCGGACCCGTCGGAGAGGCCGGCACCCCCGTGAAGAACCGTGTGAAAGCGCGTGATGCCGTGCTGAAGGAGCCGGCGCGTGACGCTCCCCATCGCCCGCCGGACGGCCTCGAGGTCGCAAGCCTCCTTCTTGCCCAACCCGACCACGACCACGCGGCGCGCCGGGAGCCGTCCGACCGTGTGGACGATCGTCGTCTCGCCCGGTTTTCCGGTGATCTCGCCGTCGGCGATCAGTTCGCCGATCTGGCCACCCAGCGCCCGTTCGACCGCGCCCGTGGCCCCGCCCAGCCGCTTCATTCCCTGGTAGAGGTTCACCACCAGAGCCGGGGTCTCGATCGTGGTGATGTCCGCCTTGACGGCCTTCAGCTGCATCGACTGCATGGCTCCCTTCGTCGTCTCGTGACGCTACGTCCCGCTCGTGCCGCTCCCGCCGTCCTCCTTCCGCGCCATGGCCAGCTGGCCCTGCCGGAACGCTTCGAGGAGGTCGATGGGGACGGGGAAGATCGTCGTCGAGTTGTTTTCGGTGGCGATCTCGACCAGCGTCTGCAGGTACCGGAGCTGGAGCGCCTGCGGGTGACGGCCGATGATGGCCGCCGCTTCGGCGATCCGCTCGGCGGCCTGGTACTCGCCCTCGGCGGTAATGATCTTGGCCCGCCGCTCGCGCTCCGCCTCGGCCTGTCGAGCTATGGCGCGCTGCATCTCCTGCGGCAGGTCCACGTGCTTGACCTCGACCCGCGAGACCTTGATGCCCCATGGGTCGGTTCCCTCGTCGAGGATCACCTGGATCCGGGCGTTGACCTGGTCCCGCTCCGCGAGGAGCTCGTCCAGCTCGACCTCACCGATCACCGACCGCAGGGTGGTCTGGGCGAGCTGGCTCGTGGCCACGAAGTAATCCTCCACCTCGATGACCGACCGGTCCGGATCGAAGACACGGAAGAAGACGACCGCGTTCACCTTGACCGACACGTTGTCGCGGGTAATCACGTCCTGGGACGGCACGTCGTGGGTGACGACCCTGAGGTCCACCTTCTGCATCCGGTCGATGATCGGCCAGAGGAGGATCAGCCCGGGTCCCTTGGCTCCACCCGCACGGAGGCGGCCCAGCCGGAAGATCACGCCGCGCTCGTACTCCTTCAGGATCCGGATCGCGTTCGTGAGGATGAACAGGAAGAAGACGACGACGACGGCGAGCACGCTGATGGCTTCCATCACGCCCTCCGGGCTGGGGTCTCGACGGGATGATCCTCGAGCCCGATCTCGGCGGCCACGTCCGGCCACGCCTCGAGCGAGTCCAGGAGGAAGTCGGGGTCCGCCGCTGCCAGGGCCTCGCGCCCGGGTGGCCCCGTCGCCACCGCGACGGCGATCGCGCCCACGGCGCGGGCGCAACGGACATCGGCCGGGGTGTCCCCCACGATCACCACCTCTTCGCCTTCGAACGATCTCCCGGTCAGCTTCCGGGCGCGCT
>DASZOP010000002.1:0-3135 GCA_035550715.1 Gemmatimonadota bacterium
CCTTCCGGCCTGGACGACCGCGAACCGGCCCATCGAGAACACCGACATCGTCGTCTGGTACACGCTCGGGCTCCATCACGTCGTTCGCGCGGAGGACTGGCCGGTCCTCCCGACCGGGCGGATGACGGTCGAGCTCAGGCCCTTCGACTTCTTTGCACGGAACCCGGCGCTGGACCTGCCCGGAGCTCCCTGAGCCAGTCGGCGCGTTACCCGAACATCACCGCCTGCCCGCCTGGCACGCCCTCGGCGATCGCCCGGGCGAGGCCGCGCTGGTTCTTCGCGTCGGCCAGGAAGCGGAGCTGGGCCGGATGGGTCAGGAACTCGACCTCGACCAGGACGCCTGTCGCCGAAGCCTCCCGGAGGACCGTGAAGTCGGCCTCCTTGACGCCGCGGTTCTCGTGGCCGGGGAAGGCGGCCAGCATGTGGGTCAGGATCGTGGCCGCCAGGGCCCGGCCGGGCTTGGAGCCGGGCCGGTGGAAAACCTCCATCCCCTCGACCCTGGGCTCGGCGGCCGCGTTGCAGTGGAGGGAGAGCAGGATCTCCGCCTCGTAGCGGTTGGTGAACTCGGCCCGAGCGTCCAGCGCCAGGGTCCGGTCCTGGCGCCGTGTCATGATGACCTCGTGGCCGCGGAGCGTGAGCTCCTCCTCCAGGAGGAACGCGAGCGCCAGCGTCACGTCCTTCTCCTCGAGACGGCGTGGCTCGAGCCCGATCGCCCCGGGATCGGCCCCGCCGTGGCCGGCGTCCACGCAGACCCTCATCGGAAGCCCACGCTAGCCGGGACGGCCGCGGGCCGGCAACAGAGGCATTAGAAAGTGGAAAGTGCATTGTGCAGTGCGGTACGATACCGTTATGTAGTGTCACAACCCGGCATAGGAGAGGCCCCATGCGCGTAAGAGAGTCCGATCTCGCCAAGGATGCCGCCGATGACGAGTAGAATGCTGCCCGAGCTCTGACTCCATGAAGATCCGGGCCGCCGTCCTGGAAGAGTTCGGGAAGCCGCTCGTGGTTCAGGAGCTCGACCTGGCCCCGCCCAGTCGCGGCGAGGCGCTGGTCAAGGTCCACGCCTGCGGCGTCTGCCACACCGACATGTACACCTGGAGCGGCGTCGACCCGAGCGGCTACGCGCCCACGGTCCTCGGGCATGAGGGCGCGGGCGTCGTGGAGGCCGTCGGCGAAGGCGTCGCGTCCGTGAAGCCCGGCGATCACGTCATCACCCTCTTCTCCCCCGAGTGCGGTGAGTGCGTCCACTGCCGGAGCGGAAAGACCAACATCTGCATGGCGATCCGGGATGAGCAGGGGAAGGGCCATCTGCCGGACGGAACGACGCGGCTCTCCCGGAACGGCGAGCCGATCCGCCACTTCATGGGGACGAGCACGTTCGCCGAGTACGCGGTCATGCCGGAGATCGCGCTCGCCAGGATCGACCCGGAGGCGTCGCTGGAGGCGGTCTGCACGCTGGCGTGTGGCGCCACGACCGGTCTCGCGGCCGCGATCTGGAAGGCCGAGGTCGAGCCGGGCTCGACGTGCGCGGTCTTCGGCTGCGGGCTGGTCGGGCTGGGCGCGGTCGCCGGGTGCGCTATGTCCGACGCTGCGCGGATCTATGCGGTGGATCTCTCCGATGAGAGGCTCGCGGCCGCCCGGAAGTACGGCGCTACCGACACGATCGACGCGCGCCACGAGGACCCGGTCGCCCGGATCGTCGAGGAGACCGGCGGCTTAGGCGCCGACTACACGTTCGAGGCGACCGGGAACGTCCGCGTCATGCGGCAGGCGGTCGAGGCGGCCCGGATGGGATGGGGGCTCTGCACGGTCCTGGGCGTTGCCGGTAAGGGCGAGACGGTGGACATCGTCCCCCGCTTCCTGATCACCGGACGGCGGGTCCAGGGCGGAAGCTTCGGCGGCGCGCGAGGCCGGACCCACGTCCCCCGGCTGGTCGACCTCTACATGGAGGGGAAGCTCGACCTGGACGGCTTCGTCTCCCACCGCCTGGCGCTCGACGACGTGAACCGGGGGTTCGAGCTCATGGAACGACAGGACGGGATCCGGTCGGTGATCGTCTTCGACGCGTGAGCGGCTTCCGAGCCCCGGCGCTCTTCCTCGCGCTCGCCCTCCTCGGCTGCGACGACGGGATCGTCCTCGATCCGGGCGAGCCGCCGGACGTCGCCGGCGAGTACGCGGTCGACTTCACGATCATCGCGACGATCGATCCGATCTTCGGCTTCGAGGGGTGCGCCGGCCTGATCGAAGCGGGGACGACGGCGGTCGCGCTCACCGTCACGCAGGCGGGTGAACGGGTGACGCTCGGATTCGACGATCTGAATCTTCCGATCCGGTCGGATCTGACCGGCCCGATCGACCGGGATGGAGCGTTTCTCTTCGAGGGGGACCTGGTCGCCGGCCCGGTCCGGATCCCCAACGAGGCCGCCCCCGTCCAGGTCCAGGGGAACGGCACGGTGGGGGGAACGATCGAGGAGTTGGGCGAGATCGAGCTTCAGTTCGAGGTCAACGCCGTGAGCTGCCGGTTCCTGGGGTCGATCACGGGCGAGCTGGGTTAGCGTTCACCCCTAACTGGCTGGATCACCCCTCCTTGAGGCGGCTCCGGATCTTCACCTCCCCAGTGAGCGTCCTGTGGACGGGGCACTTGTCGGCGATCTCGAGGAGCTTCGCCCGCTGGCCCTCGGAGAGCGGGCCCACGAACTGGAGCTCGGCCTGGATCTCGTCGATCCGGCCCTCCCTGGTCTCGCAATCCGCGCAGTCCTCGGCGTGAATCCGGTCGTGCTGCAGCCGGTAGATCGTCCGGAGGAGGGGCCACCCCTTCCTGTCGGCGTACATCCGGACCGTGATCGCCTTGCAGGCGCCGAGCGCGCCCAGGAGGAGCTCGTAGGGGTTGGGCCCGCGATCGGTCCCGCCCTTCTCCGCGGGCTCGTCGGCGTGGAGGCGGTGGCGGTAGGTCAGGATCTCGACCGTATAGCCGCGCCGGCCGAGGAGGACGACCTCGCGGCGATCGGCTGGCGGCTGGACGCCGACCCGCCCGCGCGGTCGCTCCCGATCCGTCACGTACCGAGCTGCCCACGCGGCCAGAATCTCGCCCGCGAAGGCGGCGTCGGCGGGGTCGGTCAGGAGGTGGTCGGCCCC
>DASZOP010000003.1:0-2768 GCA_035550715.1 Gemmatimonadota bacterium
CCCGCATCTTCGAGCGGAACGTCCCGTCGGACATCTCGCCACGGCTCAGTCCGAGGACGCGGAAGTCGCCGCCCAGACAGCGCTCGCGCGCCAGGCGGTAGAGGGCCGGCATGAGCTTCCGCTCGGTCAGGTCGCCTGTGGCACCGAAGATGACGAACGTGCAGCCGCGGGCCTTGGGCATCTGGAACTTGCCGGGCCGGACCGCCGACTTCCCCTGGATTACCCGTGGGCTCACGCGCGCGTCTCCGCCGCCAGGGCCGCCCAGTCGGTGTGGATCGGCTCGCCCCGGGGGTCGTCCAGACGCCGGTACGTGTGGGCGCCGAACCAGTCCCGCTGGGCCTGAGTCAGGTTCTGGGGGAGCCGCTCGGTGCGGAAGGCGTCGAAGTAGGCCAGGGCGGCGCTCCAGCACGGTACGGGGAGCCCGATCCGGACGGCCGCGGCGACCGCCCGGCGCCATCCGTCCTGGGCCCGTTCGACCTCCCGGCCGAGGATCTCGTCGAGGAGCAGGTTCGGGAGCGCGGGGTCTCTCCTGAGCGCCTCGCCGATCGGCTCGAGGACGCGGGCGCGGATGATGCAGCCCCCGGTCCAGACCCGCGCCACCTCGGCCGACGGGACGCCCCACCCGTGCTCGGCCGATCCCTGGCGGATCAAGTCCATCCCCTGCGCGAAGGCGCAGATCCGTGACGCGTAGAGCGCCTGGCGGGCGTCCTCGGCCAGTCGCTCGAGCTCGTGGGCGAGTAGAGCCGAGGAGGGTCCCGCGAGCTTGCGGCTCGCGGCGACCCGCTCCTCGCGGCGGCTCGAGAGGACGCGCGCGTCCACCGCGGCGGCGATCGAGGGCATGGGCACTCCCAGCTCGAGGGCGGTGGTCGCCGTCCAGCGGCCGGTCCCCTTCTGCTCCGCTAGGTCGAGCACGCGCTCGACCAGGGGCTCGCCGGAGCGCTCGTCGGCGACGCGGAAGATCCGGGCGGTGATCTCGAGCAGGAACGACTCCAGCTCGCCCTCGTTCCAGGCGCCGAACGTCTCGGCCAGCCGCTCCGCGTCGTACCCTAGCCCGCGAGACAGGAGGTCGTACGCCTCGGCGATCCCCTGCATCTCCGCGTACTCGATCCCGTTGTGGACCATCTTGACGAAGTGGCCCGCGCCGCCGGACCCCAGGTAGGCCACACAGGGCCCGGCTTCCGTGCGGGCGGCGATCGCCTCGAGAACCGGACGTACGTCCTCCCAGGCCTCACGCGGCCCGCCAGGCATGATCGACGGGCCGTGCCGCGCGCCCTCGGACCCGCCGCTCACGCCGACCCCGAAGAACCGGACACCCAGCTCCGCGAGCCGGCGGCCGCGCCGCTCGGTGTCGGCGTAGTGCGAGTTCCCCCCGTCCAGGAGGATGTCCCCCTCGTCGAGGTGGGGCTCCAGACCCTCGATCGTCTGCTCGACCGGCTTTCCGGCCGGGATCATGAGGAGGATCCGCCGCGGTCTCTCGAGCGCCTCGACCAGGTCGGCGAGGTCGCTGGCTCCCGTGAACCCTCGCTCGAGGTGCTCCGCCAGGAAGCGTCGGACGGCTTCGGCGCTGATGTCCCACGCCGCGACCGATACACCGTGGTCGTCCAGGTTCAGGGCGAGGTTCGCGCCCATCGTGCCCAGGCCGACCACACCGAACTCGGACTTCATCGAGGTCGGCCCTCCAGCACCGGGTGCAGCGGATCGGGGCAGTGGATCAGACGCCGGCCGAGGCCGGTCGCGCGCGGACCAGCCAGCGGCGCGCGGCCCGGAAGAGCCGGACCGAGAAGAAGAGGATCGCGGCCAGGAGAAGAACGACGAGGACGAGGGCGACGATCGGGAACAGGAGCGCCAGAAGCCCCAGCCCGAACACGAGCAGGTCCTCGATCACGCTCACGATCGAGTTGGTCACCGGCTCGGGGGACGTGTTGACCGCGGCCCGCGAGCCGGCCTTCGCGAAATGGCTGGTCGCGGCGACCGACCCGCCGAGGACGGCCACGAGCCCCTCGACTGCCGGGGACGCCTCGCCCACCGCCGCCACCGCGACCAGCGCCCCACCCAGCGGGCGGATGACCGTGTGGACGGCGTCCCACATCGAATCCACCCACGGGATCTTGTCGGCGAGAAACTCGATCAGATACATCCCGATCGCGCCGTAGATCACCAGGTCGTTGTCGAAGACCTCAAACTGCGGAGGGAGATCGACCCAGCCGTAGCGTGCCGTCAGGCCGAGGATCGCGACCGTCGCGTAGAGGTTGACGCCCGAGGTGAACGAGAAGCCGAGCGCCCGGGCGATGTCGATCAGCGGCATGGGCTCGCGCTACCCCGTGGTCACGCGAGCCCGCTCCTCGCGGATCGTCCCAAGGAGATCGTCGTACGACTTGCCGAACTTCTCGACCCCCTCCACCTCGAGCTCATGGGTGACCTCGCCGAAGTCGATCCCGAGATGCTCGAGATCGTCCATCACGCGGTGGGCCTCCGCCATGCCCTCCGAGATCCGCACCTCCGGGTCGCCGTGGTCCCGGAAGGCGTTCAGCGTATCGGGGGGCAGCGTGTTGACAGAGTCGGGCGCGATCAGATTGTCGACGTAGTAGATGTCCGGATACGCGGGATTCTTGGTCGACGTGGAGGCCCAGAGCGGCCGCTGGAGCCGGGCCCCCTTCTTCTCGAGGGCGGCGAACCGGGCCGAGCGGAAACGGTCCTCGAACCTGCGGTAGGCGATCTTCGCGTTCGCGATCCCGGCCTGGCCGAGGAGCCCGCGGATCAGGTCGCTC
>DASZOP010000004.1:0-8706 GCA_035550715.1 Gemmatimonadota bacterium
GCCAGCGTTCGACCGGGCGCAGGAAGCGTCTCCACCGGGAGCCCGCGTACAGGGCCAGGACCCGGCGCCGGATCGTCCGTTCCGGTCTCCATCCGCTCCATGCGGTCAGGTCCAGGTAGCGAAAGTAGGACTCGCAATGGAGATCCCCGCTTTCGCACGTCCATGGCTTCAGGTCGCCCGTGAAGTGGACGATCCACGCTTCGCCGGTCGTCGCCGCGCCCGCGCTCCGGTTCCAGCGCGAGTCCAGCTCGCCCCAGCGACCGGCAAGCACCGCGTTCAATCCTTCCTGATCCCAGAAGAACACGTCCTTCCGGTGAGACTTCAGGTACGCGGTCGCGCGAGGCACGATCCCCTCCCTGCGCCATGCCTCGAGATCCACCAGCATGACACCGGCGTTGAAGTACTTCGCATCGGCCGGGATGCCGAGGGCCCGCCAACCGGCGACCCCGAAACGGGAAGAAACGAGCGGCACGACCGCGTCCTGGGTGGCCAGCACGGGATGACCATCCATGGGCAGGTCCCAGAGCTCCGCGAGGTCGCGGTTCACGATCACGTCGGAATCCAGCCAGATGACCTTCCGTACCGACTCCGGCAGCAGCTTAGGCAACGCGAGCTTGTAATACGTGGTGACGGGCATCCGACCCCACAAGGGGAGATCGCCGAACTCCCGGAGACCGGGCTCCAACCAGTGCACGCGGACATGACGCCTCCAACCCGAAACGACGCGCGCCCGGTCAGCTTCCCCGATTCCTGCCTGGAGTACATACACGATGGCGTTTCGATCGGCCGCCATGTGGTCGATCGTCGACCGCAGCATGACGGCCAGCGGACGGATGAACCGGGCGTCCGCGGCGCAGGCGATCACAACCTCCTCGATCGCCACGGCTCCTTCCTTCAACTCTCCCTGGCCCGCCGCGGAGTGGCGCGGTCCGTGATCCTGTCTCCGGACGACCGGGCGACCAGCCGCACCCGGAAGCGCGGGTTGGGGCGCCAGTGGAAGCCGCTGAACTCCGGCGGTCCATCGCCGACGACCTGCAGGTCGTAGCGGCTCGCCAGCTCGATCACCAGATGCATACCGATCGCCCGGGCGAGGTGCTCGCCGGGACAGAGGCGACGGTAGACGCCGAAGGGAGAGTAGCGGGCTCGATCCGGGGGATCGAGAAAACGATCGGGGTCGAAGCGTTCGGGATCGTCGAACGCCTCGGGGCTCCGGTGGCTTTCCTGCACGCAGACGCGAACGAACCATCCAGCCGGAATGTCGAACTCTCCCCAGCGGATCGGCCGCTTCACCCGCCGGAGCAGAAACTCGCTCTGGTCCAGGCGCAGGGTCTCTCGCACCCCGCGATCCGCCAGGCCGCCCGGTCGTGGGACGGCGCCAGGGTCGCGCCTCGCCTCCGCGGCCAGTCCGGACATCCAGGCGGGATTCTCTCCCGCCCGCTTGAGCAGCCACATCAGCAGGCCGTTCACGTCGAGCCGCGCGGTCTGGAGGGTGTAGACGAAGTTGCCCATCACCTCGTCGTCCGCGAGGAGCTCCGGATGGAGACGCCCCAGCTCGGAAAGGAAGGACGGCCGCCCGCGTCGGGGGCTGGCCGCGAGCTCGCGTACCTGGTCTACGATCTCGAAGACCGCCGCACAGGCGCGCGCCCGTCCGACCCGGGCTAGATGCCGGTAGTCCGCGATCCGGTACCGGGTCTCCAGCCGCTCCAGCAGCGGTCCCGGTGTGATCGCGTAGAAGGCGCGCATCAAGTCGTGGAGGACGAGGCGGTCCACGGCTGGCGACGGATCGACGCCGCCATCCGCTCCCATGGCCAGCTCCTGGACCGCGCTCCGGGCCTCGGCAGCCCAGTCCGGCTGACACGCCTCGACGACGTCCCAGGACATCACCGCGCGCAGGACTGCGGCGACGTCGCGGTGATGATCGGCCTCGATGTACCTCACGAATCCCCCGGGGACGAGGCTGTTGAACGGAGCCGGGGGAACGAAAAGGCTGCCGGCCTGGGTGCGAAGGAAATCGGCCGCCCTTTCGAGCCCCACGATGCCCACCGCGGGATACACGAAGTGGCGGAACTTGAAGACCGATCCATGGCGCGCCGCCTGCTTCGCGTAATACCTGGGGTCCCGCCAAGGGGAGAGCGGCGCCAGGGCCAGCGATCCGGGCGGCCGGCCGCGGCGTCTCCCGAACCCCGGACGCGCCTGCCACCGCTCCGCCACCCATACGAGCGCGGCGATCGCAGCGGCCGGCCGAAGCCATGCAGGGGCCGCAAACGTCAGAACGGCCACGACGACGACGTACGCCGCGAGTGAACCTGTGAGGATGGTCTGCATGCGGGGAAAGGCGGCGAATCTCCGCCGTACTCCAGGCTCGACCGCCAGCCGCGCGAACGGCCAGGCCACCAGGCCGAGCAGCAGGATCTCCAGGGCGCGCTCGACCGCGAGGATGGCGCTCCCTTACCGCCCGAAGTAGGGCGCCAGGATCTCGTTCCAGGCGTCGACCGGCTGGGCGCCGACGACGCGCCGGCCGTTGACGATGAAGGTCGGCGTGGCGTCGACCTGGAGCCGCTCGCCCTCGGCCTGATCGGCGGCCACCTCGCTCGCCGTCTCGCCGTTCTCCATGCACGACCCGTAGGCCGTCATGTCGAGGCCGACGTCCTCGGCGACCTGGTCCAGCAAAGCCCGGTTCAGGCCCGCCTGGCCCGCGAACACCGGATCGGCGAATTCCCAGAACTTCCCCTGCCGGGCGGCGCACTCCCCGGCCATGGCGGCCCGCTCGGCCATGTCGTGCTGCGGGAAGAAGCGGTTCACGAACACCCACCGCACCTGATCCCCGTAGAGCCGCTGGAGGGCCGGGAAGATCTCGCCGTGGAAGGTGGCGCAATGCGGGCACTGGAAGTCGGAGAACTCGACCACCGTCACGGGCGCGGTGGCGCTCCCCAGGCGCGGGTCGTTGGAGATGTCGACCCCCCGCGGGATCTCCGAGCCCGCCGACGCCAGGCTCTCGGCCGGGGCGTCGACCTCGGCCGCGGCCTCGACGGTCGGACCGCCAGCGGAGAGGTCGAGCGGCTGGGGTCCCGGACCGGCCGCGGTCTCTTCGGCCGCCCCCGCACCTTCGCCCGCCGCCCCGGGCCGGGCCAGCCACCACACGACCCCTCCGGCCACGACCAGAGCCGCCAGGATCAGGGCCCAGCGGCCCCAGGGCGCAGAGGACGTCCGGGTCGGTCGCTTTCCGGTTGCCATCCGATGACCTCCTGTTTCGCTTCGATGTCGACTACGCGGCGGCTCCCCACGCGGCGACCCCGGTTCCGACCGGCTCCGCGCCGATCTCGGCCGCATAGCGGAGGAGACGATCGACGGCGGGCTCCCGTTCGGTCGCCTGCATGAGCGCCGTCCTCACGTCGGCCGCGTCCGGCAGCCCGCGCAGGTACCCCTTCCAGTGCTTCCGGAACTCGATCACGCCGCGCGGCGATCCCTTGTACTCGACCGACAGGTCGAGGTGCTCGAGCGCGGTCCCGATCCGTTCGCCGGGCTCGATCTCCGGGACCCGTCGGGTGTCGCGGTAGACCTTCGCGCGCCAGAAGATCCACGGATCGGCGATCGCCCCGCGCCCGATCATGACGCCGTCCACGCCATACTCGTCGAACATGCGGATCGCCTCCTCGGGCTCCCGGACGTCGCCGTTCCCGAAGACGGGAATCGACACGGCCTGCTTGGCCCGGCGGATCCACTCCCAGTCGGCCTCGCCCTTCCGCTGCTGGGCGCGGGTCCGTCCATGGACCGTGAGCGCCCGGACGCCCAGCCGTTCGAACATCAGGGCGTTCTCGACGATGCGAATGGAATCGTAATCCCAGCCGAGCCGCGTCTTGACCGTGACGGGCAGCCGCACCGCGCCCACGATCCCCTCCACGATGGCCTCCATGAGCTCGGGATCCTGGAGGAGTCCCGCGCCGGCCCCCTTGCACGCCACGCTCTTCACCGGGCAGCCGATGTTGATGTCGATCAGCTCGGGGCCCGCCTGCTCGGCGATCCGGGCGGCCTCGACCATGACGTCGACGCTCGAGCCGAAGATCTGGATCCCGACCGGGCGCTCGAGGTCGGCGAGGCGGAGCTTCTCGAGGCACTTCCGGGCGTCCCGGACGAGCCCCTCGGACGAGATGAACTCGGTGTACACGACGTCCGCTCCGAGCCGCCGGCACATGAGCCTGAAGGGCTGGTCCGACACGTCCTCCATGGGAGCGAGGAGGAGCGGGCGGTCGAGGGCGTGGGATCCGATCGTGATCATGGCGCGGGGAATCTGTCGCCTGCCTTCGGAGGGCGTCAAACGGGGACCCCGGGGTGATCCGCCTGCCGGCCCCGGAACCGCCCCACCTCCTCCCGCTGGCGGCGCTCGTCCCACCCCAGGAGGGGCGCTGCCGCGCGGGCAGCCCGGGCAAGACCCTCGGGCGGGATCGGCTCGCCGCCCGGGAGGGAGCTGAGCCGGCGGTCGACCAGGTCCTCGAGAGACTCGACCATCTCCAGGGACGCCCGTCGGACCTCGGCTGCGCTCCACGGAAATCCGTCCGTCAGGGGCTCGGCGCTGGCCCGATCCGCCGCCCATTCCGCGAAGACCGATCCCGCGTCCGGGCCGAACAGCTCCCGCACCCGCGCCACGTCGACGGGCCCGGTCCCCCGCGGGGGCGCAGCGATCCGGCAGGGCGGCGGAACCAGCGCCCGGCGATCCGTGACGCAGGGCCCGGCCCGGCGGCCGAGCCGCTCGACGACCTGATCCACCGTCTCCTCGGCCATCCTCCGGTAGGTGGTGAGCTTTCCCCCCGCCACCGTCAGGAACCCCGGGGCCGTCTCCTCGATCGCCTCGTCTCTCGGGATCGCGCCCGGGTCCGCCTCACCGGCCCGGACGAGGGGTCGCCACCCGGCCCACGCCCCGGCCACGACGGCAGGCCCCGGATCCACCTCCAGCGCGGAGCGCAGAACCGCGAGCAGGTACTCGACGTCCCCGTCCGGCGTCGCCAGGTCGTCCACGTCGCCGCCGTCCCGCGTGTCGGTGGTCCCGACGTAGGTCCACCCTTGGTCCGGCACCGCGAAGACGAGCCGACCGTCGCTCGCCGGCAGGGCGATCGGGTCCTGGACCGGAAGCGCCATCCGGGGGAGGACGACGTGGATCCCCTTCGTGGGGTCGAGGAGCCGCGGAGACCCGGGTCGCGCCAGCCGGCGGAGGCGGTCGGACCAGGGGCCGGTCGCGTTCACCCAGACCGTCCCCCGGAGCGTGAACCGGGAGCCGTCCCGGCGATCCTCGACCTCGCCCAGCCATCCACGGTTCCATCGCTCGAGGCCGCTCACGGCCAGACGGCTGGCCGCCACCGCCCCGGCCCGGCGGGCGTCGGCCACGGTCTCGATCACGAGCCGGGCGTCACGGATCAGGCAGTCCCCGTAGAGCCCCGCTCCCACCAGGCCGCCGGCGGAGAGGAGGGGCTCGCGGGCGCGAGCGCCCTCGGCGTCCAGGATCCGGTGCCGGCCAAGCCGGGCGCCGGCCGCCAGGACATCGTAGAGCGCAAGCCCGGCCCGCATCTTCCAGACGGGCAGGCTGCCCCGGACGGCCGGAATCAGGAACGGGACCGGCCTGGCGAGGTGGGGCGCGATCGCCAGCAGGATCGCCCGCTCGGCGAGTGCGGTCCGGACCAGATCGAGGTCCAGATGCTCCAGATAACGCAGCCCCCCGTGGGCGAACTTGGTGGTCCGGGACGACGTCCCGCTCCCCCAGTCCTCCGCCTCGACGAGCGCGACCGACAGGCCCCTGAGCGCTGCGTCACGGGCGACCCCGGCGCCGGTGACGCCGCCCCCGACGACGACCACGTCCCAGGACCGTCGCTCGAGAAGCTCCCGGGCGCCGGCGCGGTCCCAGGTCGCCGGAAGAGCCGGCGTCACGTCTGGCGGCTCCCGGGCGCTCCCTCTATCTTCGCGTGGTCGTTGATCGGAAGGTGATTCCGCAACGCGCGGCCCGGACGGGCCGCGTTTTTTTCGCTCCCCGCGGGGACCCCGGGACGGGAGAACCGGCCTTGCTCCAGGAACTGCGCCAGCGGCTCGACGATCAGATCGCCGCGCTCGACCGCGAGCTCCGGATCGAGCTTCCACGCATCATCGCCGAGGCGCGGGCGCTCGGGGATCTGCGCGAGAACGCCGAGTACAGCGCCGCGCTCGAGCGCCAGGAGTTCGTGAGGGCCCGGCTCTCGCAGCTCACGCGCCGGCAGAGCGAGCTCAGCTCGATCGACCTCCGGGACGTCCCGCGGGACCGGGCCGGTTTCGGCTCCCGGATCCGGCTCGAGGCGGACGACGGCGAGCGCCGTTCGTGGCAGCTCGTGTTCGCCGAGTTCGCCGACTTCGACGGCGGCATGATCTCGCTCGCGTCCCCGCTCGGCCGGGCCGTCCTGGGAACCCGTCCCGGGGACCGGGTCCAGCTCGACGCGCCGGGCGGCGCCCGCAGGTTCGTGGTCGTCGAGATCGTCACCGTGCACGGGGAGACGCTATCCGATGCGCCGGGCGGGGACACGCCCGACGACGAGGAGGAGGACGATGGCTGACGTGAAGTGCCACCGCTGCGGCGAGACCAGGCCGGCTCTCGCCCGACCGCCCTACCCGGACGACTTCGGGCGGCAGATCGCCGAGAAGATCTGCTCGGACTGCTGGGACGAGGCGAAGCGCATGCAGGTCATGGTGATCAACGAGTACCGCCTCGACCTGAGCGATCCCCGCGCCCAGGAGATCCTCGAGCGCGCGACCCGTGACTTCCTGGGCTTCCCCGAGAGCGCCGGAGAAAAGCCTTAACGGTCGGCGGTCAGCGCCTCCGCAATTCCGCGAGGACGTCGTCGAACTCCGGAAACTCGCCGGTCCGCTTCTTGGAATGGATGAGATCCCCGTCCACGTGGATCTCGAAGACGCCCCCTCCGCTGGCGATCAGCTCGACCTCGGCGGCGGCGATCTCCGTCTCGATGAGGGCGGCCAGACTGGTCGCCCGCGGCTTGTAGTTTCAAGCCGTGCAGTATTCGATCGTGACGTTCACTGCGCTCCCTCGATGAGTCATCGCCAGTCGCACGGGCAGAGGCCGAAGAACCGGTCCTCCCGTGCCCGGCGATACGCGTCCTCCAGCGGCAGCCCCTGCCGGCGGAAGCGCTGGATGTCGCGCAGACGGTGGAGATCGCCCTCCGACCACCAGCGCGGATCCTCGCCCCCGCGGTGGACGTCGGGCGTGACCCAGCCGGCGGCGGCACAGGCGTCGACCGTCGCCCGATCCAGCCCTTCCACACGGCGCAGGACCTCGTCCGTTCGCATACCTTGCTCAGGGTAGACGGATGCGACGAAGCCGGCAACGTGCCGATGGTGATTTTCCCCCCAGTCGGCGTTAGTTTTCCTGACCTGGCACATGGAAACCGAGTTATCCGGCCTGGACATCCTCTTCCGTCTGCTGGCCGTTCTCGTCCTGGTGGGTGCGAACGGCTTTTTCGTGGCCAGCGAGTTCTCCCTCGTCTCGGTCCGCAGGACGCGAATCGAGGAGCTCGTCCGCGAGGGGAAGCCGCTGGCGCGAGCCGTCAAGCAGGCGCTCGCCGATCTGGACGCCTACCTGGCGGCGACCCAGCTCGGGATCACCATGGCCTCGATCGGCCTCGGGTGGATCGGTGAGCCCGCCCTGGCGGCGCTCCTCGAACCCGTCTTCGCCTGGCTGCCGTCGACCTGGCAGGTGATCAGCGCCCACGCGATGGCGGTCGTCATCGCCTTCGCGATCATTACGTCGCTCCACATCGTCCTCGGTGAGCTGGCCCCCAAGTCGCTGGCGATACAGCGCTCGGAGAAGACTGCTCTGGCGGTCGCCCTCCCGACGCGGTGGTTCCTCATGCTGTTCAAGCCGTTCATCATGTTCCTGAACAGCCTGGGGTGGCTCATCCTGCGGCTGTTCGGGATCGAGCCGGTCGGCGCGGGACACCACATCGCCCACACCGAGGAAGAGCTCAAGATGATCGTCTCGGCGAGCACCGAAGCAGGTGTCCTGGAGCCCGAAGAGGAGGAGTTGATCCACCGGGTGTTCGAGTTCGCCGACCTGACCGCGAACCAGGTCATGGTGCCGCGCACCGAGCTGATCGGGCTGCCGCTCGCCGCCGCTCGTGAGAAGATCGACGAGATTCTCCACAAGCACGGATTCACACGCTATCCGGTCTATGACGGATCGCTGGACAACATCCTCGGCATCGCCAACGTGAAGGACCTCCTGCCCCTCCTCCAGGAACGGGACGGCCCGCTCGACCTGAGGCGGGTGTTGAAGACCCCCATCGTGATGCCGGAGTCGATTCGCGTGTTCCGGCTCCTGTCCGCCATGCAGGCGGACCGCCGTCACATGGTGGTCCTGATCGACGAGTTCGGTGGAACCGCCGGAATCGTGACGCTCCGGGACCTTCTCGAGCGGATCGTGGGCGACGTGCGGAGCGGCGAGGAGACCGAGTGGCCGGACGTGGTCGAGGTCGCGGATAACGAGGCGCTGATCGACGGCCTGCTCCTGATCCCCGACGTCAACGAGCTGTTCGGCCTCGAGCTCGACGAGGAGGATTACCATACGATCGGCGGCTACCTGTTCGGGATCCTTGGCCGTCGGCCGGAGATCGGCGACGAAGTGGAGGCCCCCGGCTGCCGCCTGAAGGTCGAGGCGCTGGACGGCATGCGCGTGAGCCG
>DASZOP010000005.1:0-14388 GCA_035550715.1 Gemmatimonadota bacterium
CGCCAGGCTGTCCCGCCACTGGGCGAGCGCGCGGGCGGCCAGGAGCGTGTCGGCTTCCAAAAGGGCGCTCCGGGCCGCCGTCCGGAACCGCTCGAGCTCGGGCGGAGCGGCGGCGGCCGCCTCCCCGTGCCCCTCCCGGGCCTGGACCTGGGCCTCGGCTTCCTGTCGGGCCGCCTCCGGACGGGTCTTCGCCTGGACCCGGTCCTCCGCCGGTTCGGACGGCGGGGCCGCTTCCTCCAGGGCGTCGGCGGATGGCGCCTCCTTCGCGACCCGGCCGCCCGCGGCCTGGTCGGCCGCACCGAGATCGGCGTCCCGCTCCACCCTGCCCGCACGGCCCCGGAGCCCGGTCTCGTCCAGGCCCCATTCACGCGCGTCGACCACCCGGTCCCGCGACACCGTCGGCGGGACGGCGTTCGTCCGGGCCTCCATCTCCACATCCACGCGCTCGGCCGCGGCGAACCGGTCCTGGTCGGCCGGCGTTTCCGCTGGCGGGGTCCCCGGCGACGAGAGGGGTCCGCCCGAACGCTCCCCTCCTCGGTCCGCCCGGCGTTCCGCCGGTCGCTCCGAGCGGAGCGCGCGGTCGGCCTCGCGCGGGTCTCGCACCCCCTGCTCCCAGAGGACCCCGACGGCGACCAGGGCGAGGACCGCCAGGGCGGCCTGGGGAACGTAACGCGCGAGACGCGCCCTTCGAGGTGCGCGGCCGTGCGTCCGCTCGACGACGGCGGCCCTGAGACGTCCCCAGTCGGGCTCCCGCTCGGCCGCCCGCGCCGCGCGCTCGGCCACGTAGCCCCGCTCGACCCGCGCCGCGAATGCGGCCAGGGCTTCGAGCTCGCCACGGCACGGTTCGCACGTCTCCAGGTGGCGCTCGACCATGAGCCGGTCGCGCTCGTCGAGCTCACCCGTCCGGTAACGGTCGAGAAGGTCTCCGATCTGGTCGTGGTCGGTCCGCTTGGTCATTCGTCCTCAGGCCGATGCCGGCCCGGTCACCCCCTTCGATTCCAGGCACGCCCGCATCTTCTCCCGCGCACGGGCGAGCCTCGACATCACCGTGCCCTGGGGAGCGCCGACCGCCGCGGCGATCTCGCGGTAGCTCAGGCCGTCGGCGTGGCGGAGATCGAACACCTCGCGCTGGTCCACCGGGAGGGTCCCCCGGCAATCGACCAGCGCGCGGGCCAGCTCCTCGTCCTCGGCCGGCCGGTCCGACCGTTCCGGCGCCGGCAGGCTCGGCGCCCTCACCGGATCGGACAGCGTGACCAGCCCCCAGACCCGCCGGCGGCGCAGGACGTTCAGACAGCGATTGCGCGCGATCCGGTAAATCCAGGTGTAGAACCGGTACGTCGGGTCGAAGTCCCGCAGATGCTCGTACGCGCGCACGAACGCCTCCTGCACGACATCCTCGGCTTCGTCGGGGTCCCCCACGAGCCGGAGGCAGCTCCAGTAGAGACGCCGCTGGTAGCGCTCGACCAGCACCGAGTACCGGTGTCCTTCGCCGGCGACGATCTGCCGGACGAGCGCCGCCTCTTCGGCGGCTTCGTCGCTCTCGGGGGTGGTACCCGCCGGCTCCCGGTTCATTCCCACCCGGAGAAGGGGTGAAGGTGACTCCCGGCCGGGGGGCCGCGCGCTCAGCGGACCGGTGACGCGGCCTGGTCGGGAAGCGCCGCCCCGCCCGACCCGGTCACCTCGGCGGCCACCACGCGCAGGTCGTTGTCGAGGTTCGCGCGGAGAGCCGCCAGATTCCGCCGGACCCGGCGCCAGGCCCGGTCGACGATCAACCGGGCGCGGGTCACGTGGGCGTCGCCGATCAGCCCGTCGGCCTCGCGCCGGGCGGCGTCCGCGCGCGAGATCACCGCCGCCATCCGGTACAGGTCGATGACCGACTCGGCGATCCGCTCGAGGGCGAGCTGACGCTCGACGATCGCCTTGCCGTGCCGGCGCAGGGCCCACTCCACGGCGCCCGCGAACTCGGCCACGTACTCGGGAAGCGGGCCCGCGAACGCCGCCACCTCGGGATGGAGCTCGGGCAGGTCGGGTCGCCCCATGGCACGCCGCGCCCGGCCGCGCGCGTAGTCGGAGAGGACGCCGAAGCTGCGGATCGGGTCCCTCAGCGCGTCCGCCACCGCCTTCAGGTTCCGGCTGGGCTCCTCGAGCCCGGCCAGCGCGGCGTAGAGCCGGAGGATCTCGTTCGTGCCCTCGAAGATCATGTTGATGCGGGCGTCCCGGAGATGCCTCTCGTACGGGTACTCCTGCATGTACCCCATCCCGCCGGCGATCTGGAGGGCCTCGTTCACGGCGTGCCAGCACGCTTCGGAGCCGTACACCTTGCAGACCGCCGACTCGATCGAGACGTCCCCCAGGCCGCGGTCCACCTGGCCGGTCGTGAGGTACACCATCGCCTCGGCCGCGTACGCGTCGAGCGCCATGTCGGCCAGCTTCCGCTGGAGGAGCTCGAACTCGGCGAGCGGGCGGCCGAACTGCTCCCGGTCCAGGGCGTGGCGGGTCGCCACGGCGAGCGCCTTCTTGATCCCGCCGACGCATCCCGCGGCCAGCCCGAGACGGCCGGCGTTCAGGATCCCCATGGCGATCTTGAAGCCGTCTCCCACTTCCCCCAGCACGTGGTCGGCGGGGACGGCCACGTCCTGGAAATGAACCTCGGTCGTCGACGAGCCACGGATCCCGAGCTTGTGCTCCTCCGGGCCGTGGCTGACGCCGGTCAGCGAGCGGGGCACGACGAAGGCGGTGATCCGGTCGACCTCGCCGCCCTCGCGCGGGACACGTGTCTGGGCGAACACCGTGAAGACGTCGGCCAGCGCGCCGTTCGTGATCCAGATCTTCGTGCCGTTCAGGATCCAGGCGCCCCGCGCCCCGTCGAACACGGCGCGGGTCTGGATCGAGGCGGCGTCCGATCCCGACCCGGGTTCGGTCAGCGCGAAGGCGGCGAGCTGCTCGCCCCGAGCGAGCGGCGGCAGGAACCGGCGCTTCTGGTCTTCGGTCCCGTACTTGAGGATCCCCTTCAGGCCGATCGACTGGTGGGCGCCCAGGGTCACCACGATCGCGCCGTCCAGACCGGCGACCGTCTCGAACACCCTGGCGTAGAAGGTCTCGCTGGCGCCCGCCCCGCCGAGCTCCTCGGGAACGGTGATGCCGAAGATTCCGAGCTCGGCGAGGCCGGCCAGGACCTCGCCCGGGATCCGCCCCTCGGCATCGATCCGGGCGCTGTCGATCCGGTCCTCGCCGAACCGCAGGAGAGAATCCCTGAGGAGATCGAACGCCTCGGCCTCGGCAGGATCCATGGTCGGATACGGGAAGAGGGCCTCCCGGTCGACGTGGCCCAGGAAGAAGGACCGGCAGGCGCTCACCGGCGTCGGGGTCCCGGCTCTGTCGAGAGCTTCCGTGCCAGATGGATGCCGCCCACCAGGAGGGCGAAGCCGGCGACCAGGAGCACGCCGATCGACGTGACGAAGGTCTCGACGACCGGCTCCGGATCGACGGGGAGGGACCCCGCGGCGTCCCGCAGGCCGGCCAGGCTCCGGGACCAGCGGTAGATCGTCCAGCCCGGGATGACGAACCCGGCCACCGCCAGGAGGCGGAGCGCGAGGCCGGCCCAGGGGTGCCGCCCCTGGCGGGCGCCGAGATAGATCACGACCATCGCCAGCGCGATGGCCCCCACGACCGGCGCGACCGGGCTGTGCAGCAGGGGCGTCAGACGACCGTCCACGCCTTTCAGAACCCTTCACCGAGCGAGGGCTGGACCTCCTGGCTCGGCTCCGGGGGCCGGCCGTAGAAGCCGCCCCGCCACCGCGCCCGCTCACGGAGAGCCGGGCTCGGCGCAAAGCGGGGGTCGACGGCCACCGCCCACTCGTCCAGACGGACGACGATCCGCGCCGGGCCGACCTCGTCGGCCCACCTCAGGAGCCCGCCGCGGAAGGGCGGCCAGCCGATCCCCATGACCAGCGCCAGGTCGCCGTCGTCGGGGCTGTCGACGATCCCTTCGTCGAGCGCCCGCGCGGCCTCGTTCACCATCGGGTAGAGGCAGCGGGCGACGAGGTACTCGTCGTCGAACACCGGCTCCTCGCCGTCTCCTCCTTCGGGGGGCAGGCCGAGCTCCTCACGGAGCCCGCGATCGACCTCGCGGCGACCGTCCTCGTGGATATAGAAGCCGCGTCCGGACTTCGTCCCGAGACGTCCGGTCGCCTCCAGCCGGTGGAGGAGCGCATGCGGACGCATGCGGTCGGGGAACGCCTGGGCCATCACGCGGCCGACCTTGGCGGCCACGTCGAGACCGACCTCGTCGAGGAGCGCCAGCGGGCCCATCGGAAGGCCGAACCGCTCGAGCGCGCCGTCCAGGGTCTCGACCGGTACCCCCTCCGCATACACGAAGGCGGCCTCGTTGAGGTACGGGGTCAGGAGCCGGTTCACCCAGAAGCCCGGCCCGTCGCGGACCACGACCGGCGTCTTTCCGAGCTCGACCGCGAGGCCGTGCAGCGTGGCCAGCGCGTCATCGTCCGTCCGCTGCCCGCGCACGATCTCGACCAGCGGCATTCTCTCGACCGGGTTGAAGAAGTGGAGGCCGCCGAAAAGCCAGGGCCGAGCGAGGCTGGCGGCCAGGTCGTCCACCCGAAGGGAGGACGTATTGGTCGCGAGGACGGTCTCGGAGGACACCTCGCGCTCGACTTCGGCCAGGACCCGTCGCTTGATCTCGAGATCCTCGACGATGGCTTCGACGACGACGTCCGCGCGGCCGAAGCCGGCGTAGGTCGTCGTGCCCGAGATCCGGTTCAGGATCCGGCGCGCCTCCCGCGCCGTGAGCTTGCCCCGTCGCCCGGCGTGGCGGACGATCCGGGCGGCGTGGGCGAGACCGGCCGCGACGCGCGCGTGATCGACGTCCTTCAGGCGTACCTCGATCCCGTTCCAGGCGGCCACCTCGGCGATCCCGCCGCCCATGACGCCGGCGCCCAGGATCCCGAGCCGGTCGACCGGACGCGCGGCGCCGGCGGCGAGCGGCTTCCGGGCCCGCTCCCGATGCCGATGGAGCCACATGAGGTTCCGCGCCGCCGGCGTCGTGGCCAGCTCCCCCACCGCCTCCGCCTCGGCCACGAGCCCGGCCGCCATCCCCTCGGCCAGCCCGATCTCCATGACGTCGATGGCCAGGAACGGCGCCGGGTAGTGGCCGCCCGTCTTCTCGCGCGTCGTCCGCCGGGCCTGGGCGAATACGAGCCGCCGGCCGATCGGGTTCCGTTCCAGGAGGATCCGCGCGAGCCCTACCCGCGCCTCGGGTCCCTCGCCGCGCACGGCCGCGCGCGCCAGATCGTGGGCGGCCTCGGTCAGGCGGGCCTCCGGAACCGCGCGGTCGACCAGCCCCATCCTGGCGGCGCTCGGGCCGGAGACGAGCCGGCCGGTGAGCACGAGGCCCAGCGCCGCCTGGATCCCGACCACGCGCGGGGACCGTTGGGTCCCGCCCCACGCCGGCAGGATACCGAGCTGGACCTCGGGGAAACCGAGGCGCGTGACGTCCGCATCGCTGGCGACCCGGAACGAGCACCCCAGCGCAAACTCCAGCCCGCCGCCTACGCACGCCCCGTGGATCGCCGCGACGGTGGGCACGGACAGATCGGCGAGGCGCGTGAAGACGCCCTGGCCGCGGCGCGACAGCGCGGTTGCCTCGGCTCCCGAGCCGACTCCGGCCAGCATGTCGAGGTCGGCGCCCGCGATGAACGAGTCCGGCTTCGCCGAACGGAAGACGATCGCCGACAGATCGCCACGGGCGGTCAGCTCTGCCAGCACCTCCTCCAGCTCGGCCAGCGTCTCCCGCGACCACAGGTTGACCTTGCGGCGAGGAGTGTCGAAGTCGACGGTGGCCAGCCCGTCGCCATCCACGACGTAGTCGAAGGCGGACTCCATCAGCGGCCGAACACGATCGCTCCACCCTGCCCACCGCCCACACATAGCGTGGCCAGCCCGACCCCCATGTCCCGGCGGCCCATCTCCAAGAGCAGGGTCAGCGCCAGGCGCGCCCCGGTGGCGGCGATCGGGTGGCCGAGGGCGATCGCGCCCCCGTTCACGTTGAGGATCTCGGGTCGGATCTCGCCGATCGGTTCCGATCGCCCGAGCATGGTCTCCGCCCATTCCGGGGACGGGAACACCTCCATGTTCGCGAGCACGACGGCCGCGAACGCCTCGTTCAGCTCGATCAGCTCGATGTCCCCCAGAGTCATGCCGGCCCGCGCCAGGGCGAGGGGCGTGGCCACCGCCGGCCCGAGCCCCATGCGCCGGGGATCCAGCCCCGCATAGGCGAACGCGAGCACGCGGCCGAGCGGGCGGTAGCCGAGCGCGCGAGCGCGCTCCTCCTCCATCATGAGGAGGGCCGCCGCGCCATCGGTCACCATCGACGAGTTCCCGGCGGTGACCGACCCGTCACGGCGGTCGAAGACAGGGGGCAGCTTGGCCAGCGCCTCCAGTGACTGGCCCGGCCGGTACCCCACGTCCTCCGCCACCACGTCCTCGTAGGCCGGCGGCACGAAGACCGGGACGACCTCGTCGGCGAAGCGGCCGTCCGCCCACGCCGCGGTCGCGCGCTGGTGGCTGCGGAGCGCGTACTCGTCCTGGGCGCGCCGCGAGATCGAGAGCTCGTGGGCCAGCACCTCCGCGGTCTCGCCCATGTTGAGCCCGCATACCGGATCGGTCAGGCCCTCGGCCAGAGCCACGACCGGCTTGAGATGCCCCGGTCGGAGCTGGGCCGCGGCCCCGACCTTCCCGGGGATCGACCGGGCACGCTGGAGATCCGTCATGACGTCGGCGAATTCGTCAGGGAAGTGGAGCGGGACGTTGGACATCGACTCGACCCCGCCGGCGACCACGACGTCCGACTGCCCGAGAACGATCTGGTTGTACGCGTCGGTGATGGCCTGGAAGCCGGACGCGCAGTTGCGGGCCACCGAGAACGCCGCTACACGCTCGGGAATTCCGGCCTCGAGGGCGGCGACCCGGGCGATGTTGGGGGCGTCGGCAGGCGGTGCCGCGTTCCCGAGGATGACCTCGTCGATCGACGACCGCTCGACTTCGGTCCGCTCGAGGAGCTCGCGGACGGCTGTTCGGGCCAGCTCGACGGCGCCGACCTGGGCCAGCGCCGTGCCGACCTTGGCGAAGGGGGTGCGTACGCCGTCCACGACGACGACGCGCCGGGTCGGGTTCCAGGGACGTCGATCGATCGACATTCCGCTAGAACACGGGGTCGATGTCGGCGGTCTCCGGCGACAGCTCCACCGCCAGGACCCCGCCATCGGCTTCGATCCGCTCGTTCCAGCGGTATTCCTGGCTGATGGAGCCAGGAACCGGGGCATCGCCGAGGATCCACCAGGTCCCGTTGGGGACGGTCACCGCTGCCACTCCCTCCGTATCCGTCTCCACGCGCCGGATCGGATGCTCGCCGACGAGCAGGCTCTCCTCGTGGAGGAAGGCCTCCTCCGGCCACGCCCGCGACTCCCACTCGCTGCGCGCCTCGCGATAGGCGCTGCGGACGGTGGTGTAGTCGTCGATCACGGCCTGGCAGGCCTCGAACCGCACCTCCTCTCGCGCCTTCAGCGCCTGGTACCGCTCGAATGCCGACCGGTATGCGTCCGACGCCTGGCCCTCCCGATCGGCGGTCTCCGAGGCCGCCCGCCGGGCGACCTCGATGGAGTCCCTCGTTACGCGGTACGAGGAGCAGGCGTCGTGATAGAGCCGGGCCAATCCGCGGATGGAGTCCTCCGGCGGCGGCGGACCCGGGTTCGAGCCCGCCTCGAGCGTGGCGTAGAGAGAGTCGATGTCATAGGGAAGGATGTCGAGCTGGACGCCGGACAGCGGGACCGGTCCGTCCTCCGCGTCCTGCCCGACGGCCCGGATGGTCAGCTCGGTCTCGGTGTTACAGGCCACGCCTGTCCCCAATGCGATCGCCGCCGCGAGGGCTCCTCGGAGAATCGCCACACTCGATCTCCCGCTGGAAGTCGTCGCGTAAGGTATCGGCGTCAGCAGACCCTACCAACGTTCCGGCCTGGAACGAGGCCTCAGGCCGCGGCCTCGCCGGTTCCGCGCGGCACGACCCTGGCCCGGGTGGGCTCGACGGTGAAGCAGCGGCGCGCGAGCGCCCGGACGTCCTCCGCGGTCACCTCCTCGATGGCGGCGAGCCAGCGGTCCCCGTAGTCGTGTCCGAGGCCGTCCACCTCGTAGCGCGCGAGCCGGCCGGCCTGCGCCATGTTCGTTTCGGCCGCGATCAGGTACGAGCCGCGCAGGTAGCGGCGCGCCGAGTCGAGCTCGTCGGTGGACACCGGCTCGTCCACGAAGCGCCGGAATTCCCGTTCCAGTCCGACCGCCGCCTCGTCCACGCGGGAGGGGTCGGTGACGATGTAGGCCGCGACATGTCCTCCACCCGGCTGGTCGTCGTAATACGACGACACCTGGTACGCGAGGGAGCGCTTCTCCCGCAGCTCGATGAACAGCCGGGACGACATGGAGCCGCCCAGGATCGCCTCGAGCACCCGCGCCGCCGGATAGTCCTCGTGCCGTGCGTCGGGTGCGGGAAAACCGTGAACCAGGTACGCCGCCTCACGATCGACCTCGAGCCGCCGGGAGCCGCCGCGGGCCCGGGCCGGGCCCGGCCATTCGAGCGGGGGCTGGATGGGGGTGTCGCCGAAGGCTTGCTCGAGCCGGTCGACCAGACGCTCGGGATCGAACCGCCCCGCCACCGCCAGGACCGGCGGCGTGGGACGGTAGAAGCGTCGGGCCGCGGCCACCACCGCATCCCGATCCAGCGCGCGGACGGTCTCCCGGTAGCCGAGCACCGGCTTGTGCAGAGGATGGTCGGCGAACATCTGCTCACGAAACAGGTCGGTGGCGCGGGCGAGCGGCTGGTCCTCGCGGGAATCGATGGCCCCGAGCGCAAGCTCGATCTCGGTCGCGATCTCTTCGGCGGGAAAGGCCGGCATGGTGAGCACTTCGAGGAACAGCCCGAACGCCCTCTCCCAAGTGGCCGCCGTGGCCTGGAGGCTCACGCTCCCGAGGTGCCGTCCGCTGCCGCTGTCGAGGTCCGCCCCAAGCTCGGCCAGCGCCTCCTGCACCTCGTGCGCCGACCGACGCAGGGTCCCCCGGACGAGCGCGTTCTGCATGAGGTGGGAGATCCCGGCCTCGGAGTCCGACTCGTAGAGCGTGCCCATGGGCGCGAAGGCCCGCACCGCCACGATGTCGTTGGTGGTCAGCGGGCGGGCGAGTACGACCGTACCGCCCGACAGCCGATGGCGCTCGTGCTCAAGCGCCATTCGGCCCCACCCACGCGCGTACGGCGCCGTCCGGGCGCGCCAGCCGATCGAGGACCGCGGTCGCGGTCTCGGGCGACACCCGCGCGATCCCGTCCAGGATCTCCCGGTACCGCCCCGCCCCCCCATGGACCACCTCGAACTCGCCGAGCGTTCCGGTGGTGGCGGCGTTGGTCTCGTTGTCGAACGCGAAGTCCGCCGCGAGCATCGTCTTGGCCCGCCCGATCTCGTCGGCCGAAAGCCCGGCGGCCGCCTCCTGGAGGACCCGCGCCGTCTCCTCCTCCACGTCGCGGCGTCGATCGGGGGGGAGGACTGCCGAGATCCCGAGGACGCCGGCCCGCTCGAGGGCGTAGGTCCAGGCGCCCACCGAGGTCACCAGACGCCGCTCGTCGACCAGCCGGCGGTAGAGACGGGACGTCATCCCGTCGCCCAGGGCGGTCACCGCCACCTCCAGCGCGCACGCTTCGTCAAGGTCCGATCGTCCGGCCGTCCGGAAACCCCAGGCGAGATATCCCTGGGCGATGTCCATCCCGATGGGCTCGACCTCGAGCGTGGCCGGCGACGGGGCGGCCGTCGGGAGCGGCGCCTCGGAGCGCTCCAGGTCGCCGAGCCGTTCGGCGACCGCTGCCAGGACCCGCCCGGGCTCGACGTTCCCGGCCACCGCCACCGCGAGCCGGTCCGACCGGTAGTGGGACCGCCAGTAGTCCCGCATCACCGAGGTCGTGATGCGCTCCAGAGATTCGGGTGATCCCAGCACCTCGCGGGCGTAGGGGCTGTCCCCGAACAGATGCTCCGAAAGGGCCACGTACAGCCGTCCTTGCGGAGAATCGTTGCGACGTCGGATCTCCTCCTTCACCACGCTCCGCTCGCGCTCCAGCTCCGCATCCGGGAAGGTGGGGTTCCGCAGATGATCGGCGAGCAGATCGAGCGCCGTCTCGAAGTGCTCGGAGGGCGTCACGATGTAGTAGTGGGTGAACTCCATCGAGGTCGCGGCGTTGTTGTAGCCGCCCATCGACTTGACGAGCCGGTCCATGCTCCCGAGCGGGTACCGCTCGGTGCCCTTGAAGAACATGTGCTCGAGGAAATGGGAGATCCCGGCGTACGCCTCTTCCTCGTGGAGCGCGCCGACCCCGAGCCAGCAGTCCACCGCCACCAGCGGTGCCGAGCGGTTCTCCCGCACCAGGACACGGAGGCCGTTGTCGAGCTCGGCGCGCAGGAAGGGCGCCGGGCTCGCGTCCCCCGCTCTACCGATCGTCTCGAGGGTCGCCCCCGACGGGGCCGTGACGGGAGGGTTTGTGATGTGGGAAGTACTCACAGAGACCGCTCAAGATGACCGAGATCAAGGCGCGCGACGAGGGCGAGCGAGGCGTACATGAAAGTACGCCGCTGCGAAGCCCGAGGAAGCGCAACGCAGATATCGGTCATCTTCAGCGGTCGTCAGTCAGCGATTGCGTCGGGGAAGATGTACTTGAGCGGATCCACCGGCTGCCCCTTCTCGTGCACCTCGTAATGGACGTGGGGTGCGACCGAGAAGCCCGTCGAGCCCACCAGCGCCACGGCGTCCCCGCGCTCGACCTGCTGCCCGGCCTTCACCAGCAGCCGCGAACAGTGCGAGTACGTGGTGATCAGACCGTCGCCGTGGTCGATCTCGACATAGTTGCCATGCCCGCTCTTCCACCCCGCCTCCGTCACTCGTCCTCCGGCCGTGGCGACGATCGGGTTGCCGCGCCGGGCCGAGATGTCGATCCCGTAGTGGGGCCGGACCTCGTCGAAGAGTGGATGCCGGCGGTGCAACGAGAAGGTGCTGGAGAGGAAACCGGAGGTGGGCCAGATGGAGGGCGTGGCTTCGAGCCTGGCGTGGTTGGCGGCGATCGCGGTTCGAGCGTCCTCGAAGCTGCTCGCGACGAGATCGCTTCGCCGGAGCAGCATGTCCAGCGACGCCGATACGTCCCGGACCCGGTTGTTGAGAACGCGGTCCGAGGAGATCTCGACCGCGTCGTCCAGCGACCCCGGGCCGCCGACGCCGACCGCCTGGACCTCGACGGGCACGGGCGGCAGGTCGGCCGCGAGCCTGAGCTCTTCCTCCCGTTCGAGGAGCTGGTCGAGCTCCGCGCTGAGCGACTCGACCCGGCCTTCCACGCGCCCCAGCTCGCCCCGCAACCGCTCGTTCTCGGTGACCAGATGGGTGCCGGGTGCGACCCCGGGCAGGTGGCTCAGGGCGACCACCCCCAGGCCCAGGGCCAGGGCGAGGGCGCCCGCGCCCAGGGTGAGCAGAGCGGCCAGTCGGGCTCTGGTCAGCTGAACGGATCGGACGTCGCGGTTCTCGCCAGGAATGAACATGAACGTGCCAAAACGACTAGACACCGATACGCCCCCCTAGACGTGGCCCGGTACGGCAGTCTTGCTGCCTAAACCATTCGTATGAACGTACTTGCAATCCTTTGCGAGGTTCGAACGAGCCATTCTAACCGGACCCTCCCGGCCTGTCAACCAATCGTCGTCACGGGGGCTCGCCTCCCCCCGAGGCCCGCAAGATCGGGACCCCGACCGGCCGCCCCGAGACGGCGCCATGTCCATGACTTCGCCCTCAGAACAAACGGATGTTGACGAATCCCAGCGGGTCCTCGCGAAAGGCCTCCACGGTCCGCCGCAGGCGGTCCTGCAGTACCCGCAGCTGAATCCCCAGTTCCTCGTCGTAGAGCAGCCGCCCCAGCGTTCCCTCCCCGGCTTGGAGTCGCGCCCGGAGGTCCTGCGTCTCGGCCTCCAGCGCGGCCAGCGCATCCGTCAACTCCTCCGGATCGCGCCACGGGAAACCGTCGTCCCCGGCCAGCGAGTCGATCGCCCGCACGTTGGCGCGAATGGCCGCCAGGTTCCTCTCCAGGATGGAGTCGCCGCGAACGCCGGCCACGATCCCCCCGCTCTCGTCGAGCGCCTCCAGGAGCCGCCCCGACTGGTCGGCCAGCGACTCCAGCGAGCCGTACAGGGGCGACTCGACGTCCAGGAGCCGGGCCGCGGTCGCGTCGCCCCCGAACAGCTTGCCGCGGATCTCCTCGACGTTCGCCGCCAGCACCTCGATCTCGGCCAGCGCGCGGCCGAGCTGCGCGGTCACGAGGTTCCAGTCCACGCTCGGGATCTCGGCGATCGTGGAGCCGGATGGCAATGGAGGCTCCCGGACGTCGCCGGCCGTGATCTTCACGTACCGCTCGCCGCCCAGCCCGAGGGTCGCGAGCTGGGCCCGGGAGGCCGGGGTGATGTAGGGCTGGAAGCGATCGTGGACCCCGAGCTCGAGGCGGATGTTGGCCGGCTGGGCCGGCAGCCCGGTGGCCGGCTGGAGGCGGCCTCCCACGACCGCGCTCGGCTGCTCCAGCGGGGGCACGATGACGAGGTCGACGACTTCCCCGGCCGGCATCCCGGCCACCCGCACGAACGATCCCGCGCGGATCCCTCCCGCCTCGTCCAGCTCGACGAAGTAGGGCACGACGTCGGGCGCGAACGGGCCCCTGGTCGAGCCGAGGACGAGAACGCCCAGGACGGCGAGAGAGACGAGCACCGTCACCAGGATCCCCAGCCGCAGATCGGCCCACCCGGGCTCGGCGCGTCCCGCCATCGGCTAGGTCGCCGCGGCGGGCTCGATCCGGCGGTAGATCGGCTCTCCCGACCTCACCCGCGCGCCATCCAGGACGCCCCACCGGAGGTGCTCCCCGCGCGGAACCTCCGGCTGGCCCAGCTCGGCCAGCAGCCGCTGGGCGAGCTCGGGCAGGACCGGCCACAGGAGGACGGTCGCCAGCCGCAGCGCCTCGGCGGCATGAAGAAGGATCGCCCCGACCTCGCCCCGCCCCTCGGGCTCCCGGGCGCGCGCCCACGGGGCCTGCGCCTCCAGATATTCGTTGGTCACCGTGACGAGCCCGAGGATCCGCTCCAGTGCGGTGTGGATCCGCCACTGCCCCCACGCCTCCGATACCGATCCCTCGGCCCCGTCGGCCACGAGTCGCTCCGCCAGCTCGCGGAGCGCCGCCTCGTTGGCTCGGCCGGCGGCCTCCGAGCGCGGCGGCAGGCGGCCCTCCAGCCACCGCTCCGCCATCTTCGTGATGCGCGAGTGGAGGTTCCCCAGGTCGTTGGCCAGATCGGCGTTCAGCCGGCGCACGATGGACTCGTGCGAGAACGAGCTGTCCTGCCCGAGGGTCATCTCGCGGAGCAGATAGAAGCGCAGTCCGTCGACGCCGAACTCGGGCACCAGCTCCTGCGGCCGGACGACGTTCCCGACCGACTTGGACATCTTCGACCCCTGCCAGATCCACCAGCCATGGGCGAGGATCTGGCGTGGCAGCGCCCAGCCGAGCGCCATCAGCAGGGTGATCCAGTAGACCGAGTGGGTGGTCAGGATGTCCTTGCCGATCAGGTGGACGTCGGCCGGGTGCTCGTTCCAGGCGGCGATCGCGCGACGCGCGTCGGCCGCGGGATCGCCGCCGGGGTCCACCGTGCCGGTGACATAGTTCATCAGCGCATCCACCCAGACGTAGGTCACGAAGGCATCGTCCCACGGGATCTGGATCCCCCACGACAGCCGCTCGCGGGGACGGGTGATGCACAAGTCTCCGAGCGGCTCCCGCAGGAACCCGAGGACCTCGTTGGCGCGCGTCTGCGGATGGATGAAGCCGGGGGTGCTGCGGATGTGTTCGACCAGCGCCTCCTGGAACGAGCTCATGCGGAAGAACCAGTTCCGCTCCTCGATCTCTTCGACCGGCCTGCCGCATTCCGGGCAACGCCCGTCCACGAGGTCCTTCTCCGTCCAGTACCGCTCCTCGGAGACGCAGTACCAGCCGCGATAGACGTCCTCGTAGAGCAGGGACCGGCCCTCGGGGTCGGTGCCGTCCCGGAGGGCGTTCAGCGCCTGAGCGACGACCGCGGCGTGGTCGGCGTCGGTCGTCCGGATGAACCGGTCGTAGCGGATCTCGAGCCGGTCCCAGGCGGCCTTCCAGGCGGGCGCCAGCTCGTCGACGTGGGCGCGGGGGTCGATCCCCCGCCGCGCCGCCGCCCGGGCCACGCTCGCCCCGTGCTCGTCGGTCCCGGTCAGGAACCGGACGTCGTACCCCGTCATACGCCG
>DASZOP010000006.1:0-16182 GCA_035550715.1 Gemmatimonadota bacterium
GACCCAAGCCCATCGGACGCGGCTGGAGCTCGCCAACCGTCAGGCGCGGGCGGTCACCCAGCCGGCGCGGGTCACCGAGCTGGAGCGACAGGAGAGGCGGTTCGAGGGGGCGCTCGCCGCCTACGAGGCCATGCTGCCCGACCGCTCGGAGGCGTCGGCACTGCTCTCGGGGGTGGCCGGCGCGGCGCTGTCGGCCGACGTGGACATCGTAACCTTCGCTCCGCGGGACGAGGTCGCCGGGCCGGTGCTGGTCGAGATCCCGTACGACGTGCAGGTCCAGGGGTCGTACCACGACGTTGGGCGGTTCCTGGCCGGGGTCGTCAACCTGCCGCAGCTCGTGCGGCCGGAGGTCGTGGCGCTGATCGGCGTACCCGTCGTGAGCCCGGAGCGTGGTGAGCCCGGGCATCAGGTGCTGGGAACGCTCGTTCTCTCGGCGTACGTCCGGCCCGACCAGATCCGCGTCGAGCCGGCCGGGAACGCACGGCTCCCCGCCCACATCGGGCATCACGCGACGCGACCGGCGGGAGGCGCCGATGAGGGGTAGGACGCCTGCCCTCCTGGTCGGGTGGCTGGCCGTGGCCGGCCCGGCGTGGTCTCAGGACCTGGACGGGGCGCGGGTGATCCCGCCCGTCCCCCTCTCGCCGGCGACGTACGTGCCCGAAGGAAGGGACCCGTTCGAGCCCCTCTTCGGAGGCTCGGACGGGGACGGGACCCGGCCGCCCCGGCTCGACCAGCTCGTCCTGACCGGGATCTTCCACGGCGCCCCTGGGAACAACCTGGTCGTACTCGAGGATCCGGCCCGGCGCGGCCATTTCCTCAGGGTGGGCGAGTCGCTCGGGCAGGCCCGCCTGCTGGCGATCCTTCCCCAGGCCGCGGTCTTCGAGGTCGACGAGTACGGGACCATGCGCCGGGACACGCTCGAGCTGGAGCCCGACCGCGCGGAGCCCGTCCCGCCGGCTCCCGCCGCCGCGCCGCGAACGGGCCCCGAACCCGAGCCGGACGAAGAAACCGCCGCGGAGGGGTCGTGACCGGCCGCGTCCTCTTCGCGCTCGCGTTGGCCGGTGCCCTATCGGCCGCCGCCCCGCTTCCCGGGATCCAGGCCCCCGGCAGCATGGAGGTCGTGCGCGGCTTCCGGGTCGTCTCGGACGGCGAGGTGACCCGGGTCGTCATCGAGACGTCGGGCGTCGTCCGGTACCGGGACGACTACCAGCCGCTTCCCCCCCGGCTCACGATCGAGCTTCTCGGCGCACGCCCCGGGCTGGCGCTCCGCGAGTACGACGGGATCCAGCGCGGCGGGGTCCGCTACGTCGTCGCCAGCGCCCCGTCGCCGGACCGCGTCCGGCTCGACATCGCGCTGACCGGCGTCACCGCGTATGCCGTCTACCAGCAAGGGGCCGAGCTCCACGTCACGTTCGAGAACCCGGGCGACGCCTTTCCGACTTTCGTGGCGGAAGGCGACGCGCGGATCGGGAGTCCGGGCGGCAGCGTCACCCGACGATCGATGGGTCCCGCCTACGGGCTCCAGCCACCCGATCCGGGTCTCGCCGACGTGCAGGGCGATCCCGTAACCCTGTCATTCCAGGGCGCCGACATCGAGACCGTGATCCGCGCCTTCGGCGAGATCAGCGGCCGGTCGATCGTGGCCGGCGCGGGCGCCAGGGGGATCCGCATCACTGCCGACATCCGGGACCGTCCGTGGGACGAGGCGCTCGTCGCGGTCATGCATGCCAACGGGCTCGAGGTCAGGGACGAGGCCGGCATCATCCGCGTCGACACCGTGCAGAACCTCAGGCTCACCGAAGAGCTCGTCGACCTGAGCACGGTCCTGGTGCAGCTCAACTACATCGCGGCGGCCGACGCGATCCCGGTCGTGACACCGCTCAAGTCTGAGCGCGGTAGCGTCACCGCCGACGCCAAGACGAACTCCCTCGTCGTCACCGACATACCCGACCGCGTGCGACGGATCACCGACATCGTCCGCGAGCTGGACGTCCAGACCCCGCAGGTGACCATCAAGGCCAAGATCGTGTTCGTGAACAAGGTCGACCTGCGGGATCTGGGCGTGAAGTGGCGGCTCGAGAACCTGCGCGATCCGACCGTCGACACCCACGTCCTCGCCAACACCGAGGGGACGCTGGCCGATCCGTTCCTCGACCTTTCGCTCGGCACGCTGGCGTCGGGCCTGAACGTGGGCGGCCTCCTGCAGGCGCTGGAGCAGCGCGAGCTGGCGGACATCCAGGCCGAGCCGCAGACGACCGTCCTCGACAACCTGCCCGCCGAGGTCTTCGTCGGCGAGCGGACGCCCATCCGCGTCCTGGACGTCGGCGCCGACACGCCCGAGGCCCGGGCCAGCGTGGAGCTGATCGAGACCGGGATCATCCTGCGCGTGACGCCTCACATCACCGCCAACGGCAAGGTGCTGATGCAGCTCCAGGCCGAGCGGTCGGGCGTCGCGGTGACGGACCCCGCGATCGGGGTCACGTTCAACACCCAGCGCGCGACGTCGCAGATCCTGGTCGACGACGGGGAGACGGCGGTGATCGGCGGTCTGACCGTGCAGGACCTCTCGACGGTCCGGCGGGGTGTCCCGGTCCTCAAGGACATTCCCGTCCTGGGGGCGCTGTTCCGTACCGAGCGGAAGCGCGAGGAGAAGCGGGATCTCCTCATCTTCGTGACGCCGTACATCATGCCCGTGGACGATCCCGAGCCGGAGACCGTCACCGCCGTCTGCCTCGAGGACCAGGACTGGTTCCGGAGCGACGAGCCCGTGCTCCACAACGGCGAGCGGTGGCTCAGGTTCGGGACCCCGCGCCGGATGGACGCACGGAGCCTCGTGGCGACCGGCAATTACCGCGGCGTTCCCATCTACGCCTCGGTCGAGACGGCCGCCATCGAGATCCACCTTCCGCTCTGCGCGGAGGGCCTGTACCAGACGTACCGCATGTCGCCCGGCATCCGGGGAACCCAGGGATGACGCGCCGGTCCCGCCCCATCCGGATCGGCTCGGCGCTCCTCGCCCTGACGTGCGTCGCGGGAGCGGGGTGCGACGACGCCCTCGTCGACGCGCCGGGGGGCGGCCGGCCGGACCGGCTGGTCCCGGTGTCGAGCCAGGGGCTGGTCGCGGTCCTGGGCGGCTCGACGGGGGTCGTTCTGCGGGTCCGCGTGGTGGACGGCCGTGACCATCCGGTCCGCGCCGCCACCGTCCGCTACGCGCTTCTCGCCGGCGCGGGCGGTTTCTCGTCCGACAGCACGCTCACCGACGACCAGGGGTTCACGCAGGTCGAGTTCCGCCCTCTCGCGGCCGGAACCGCGATCGTGGAGGCCAGGATCCAGACCTCCGACGGCGTCGAAGGGCTCCAGTTCCAGATCCTGGTCTTGAGCGATCCGCGGCAGGCCGCCGCCATCGAGAAGACCGGCGGGGACGGACAGAGCGGGCCGGCGGGGGCGTTCCTGGCCACCCCGCTCGAGGTGCGGGTGGTCAACCCGGACGGCCTGCCGGTCGTCGGGCACGCGGTCACGTTCACGATGGGGCAGGCGGCGGGACCGTCTGCGGGATTGGCGGCCGCGCGCGAGGGGACGACCGCGGGCCAGCTCCAGGTCCTGACCGACGCCGCCGGACTCGGACGGGCGTTCCTGCGCCTGGGCACCCGGGCGGGAGCGTACTCGGTGACCGCCCGGACCCTGTCCGGGAGCGGCGCCGACCCGGTCGCTTTCGAGGCCACCTTCCAGGCCACCGCCACGGCGGCTCCCGTAGCCGAGCTCGTGGCGATCGCGGGCGAGGACCAGACGGCCGTGATCGATACCTTGAACACCCCCGGGAGCCCGGACTTCAAGGGTCGGGACCCCAACCCGTTCGTCGTCCAGGCCCTGGACGCATTCGACCAGCCCGTGCCCGGCGTGGCGATCCAGTGGCTGGTCTCGGACGGCGGCGGCTCCCTCGTCTCCGCCACCGCGGTGACCGATGCGGCCGGGCTCGCCCAGAACCAGCTGACCGGCGTCACCGAGGGCCGGAACGCGGTGGTCGCGATCGCGGCCGGGACGAACCCGGTCGAGTTCGTGGTCACGGGCGTCGTGCACCAGCCGGAAGCGCCCTGACCTTGGCTTCCGAGCGGCGCTCTCAGCGCTGGCCGCCTCGTGACGACACAACCCGCCGGGAGTCCTTCCTTGTCATGTCTGCTTGTATATGGAGATTCGTCGGGATGTCCAGTGGGGAAGCCGTTTCCGCCTCGTACGCGGAGCCCGAGTAGATCGGCCCACCCAGCGCGTATATTGACCGGATGACCGCCAAGGCCCGCAAGTCCGCCCGCCGCAAGGGCGCGCCCAACCTGGTGATCGTCGAGTCGCCGGCCAAGGCGCGGACCATCGAGCGGTTCCTGGGCCCCGAGTTCGTCGTCGAGGCCTCGATCGGCCACGTCCGGGACCTCCCCCGGGGGGCGAAGGACGTACCGGCCCGCTTCAAGGACGAGCCGTGGGCGCGGCTGGGCGTCAACGTCGACCAGGGGTTCGAGCCCGTCTACATCACCGTCCCCGGGAAGACGCGGCAGATCACCAAGCTCAAGGGCCTCCTCGAGCGCGCCGACGCGCTCTGGCTGGCGACCGACGAGGACCGCGAGGGGGAGGCGATCAGCTGGCACCTGTGCGAGCTCCTGAAGCCGGACGTTCCGGTCAAGCGGCTCGTCTTCCACGAGATCACCCGCGAGGCCATCGAGCAGGCGCTGGAGAGCCCGCGCGGGATCGACGAAGGTCTCGTCCGGGCCCAGGAGGCGCGTCGCATCCTGGACCGCCTGTACGGCTACGAGGTGTCGCCCCTCCTGTGGCGGAAGATCGCACCCAAGCTGTCGGCGGGGCGGGTCCAGAGCGTCGCGGTGCGGCTGGTGGTCCAGCGGGAGCGGGAGCGGCGCCGGTTCGTGGCCGCCACCTGGCACGACCTGCTGGGCACGTTCTCGCCCCGGGGCGGCGCCACGGAAGACGGTCCGGGCGAGGCGTTCGAGGCCGGGCTGGTCTCGGCGGACGGCCTCCGCGTCCCGAGCGGCAAGGACTTCGATCCGACGACCGGACGACCCCAGGCGGAGGGGCTCCTGCTCCTCGACGAGGCGGCCGCGGCCGGGCTGGCCGAGCGCCTGAGAGGGGCCGACTTCCGGGTCACGGCGGTCGAGGAGAAGCCGTATACGTCGCGCCCCTATCCGCCCTTCACGACCAGCACCCTCCAGCAGGAGGCCAACCGGAAGCTCGGCTTCTCGGCCCGGCGCACCATGCGGGTGGCCCAGAGCCTCTACGAGAGCGGCCACATCACCTACATGCGGACGGACTCGACACACCTGGCGGGGGTGGCGGTCGAGGCGGCGCGCGAGCTCGTGCGCGGGGAGTACGGCGACCGGTTCCTGCCGCGGGAGCCCCGGACCTACGATTCCAAGGTGAAGAACGCGCAGGAGGCCCACGAGGCGATCCGCCCCGCCGGCCACCCCTTCGAGCTCCCCGAAGCCCTTCGCGGAGAGCTCACCGAGGAGGAGTACCGTCTGTTCGAGTTGATCTGGAAGCGCACGGTGGCGAGCCAGATGTCCGACGCCCGCGGCCGCCGTATGACGATCACGATCGAGGGCGGCGGGGCGGCCTTCGAGGTCCGCGGCAAGACGATCGACTTCCCGGGCTATCTGCGGGCGTACGTCGAGGGGAGCGACGACCCGGACGCTGAGCTGGCCGATCAGGAGACCCTCCTTCCGCCCGTACAGACGGGCGATCTCCTGGCGTGCCTCGGCCTCGAGGTGAAGGACCACACCACGCAGCCCCCCGCCCGCTACACCGAGGCGTCGCTGGTGCGCGCGCTCGAGCAGCACGGGATCGGCCGCCCGAGCACCTACGCGTCGATCCTGGAGACGATCCAGGAGCGTGACTACGTGTTCCGGAAGGGGAACGCGCTCGTTCCGACATGGGTCGCGATCTCGGTCATCCGTCTCCTGGAGCGGCATCTTCCGGAGCTGATCGACTACGAGTTCACGGCCGGGATGGAGGACGAGCTCGACGCCATCAGCCGTGGCGAGCTCGCCCACGTGGACTACCTGCGCCGGTTCTACTTCGGTAACGGCGACACCGGGCTCAAGGAGCTCCTGGAGAACAAGGTCGACGAGGTCGATGCGCGGGCGGTCTGCACGATCCCGATCGGCACGCCGGAGGGCGAGGAGCCGGTCGTGGTGCGGGTCGGTCGCTACGGTCCCTATCTCCAGCAGGGCGCGGACCGCCGGGCGTCGCTCCCCGAGGACCTGCCACCCGACGAGCTGTCGCTCGAGCGGGCGGTCGAGCTGCTCCGCCAGGGGGCCAAGGCCGAGGAGCCCTTGGGACGGCACCCGGAGACCGGCCAGCCGGTCTACCTCAAGACCGGCCGCTACGGACCCTACGTCCAGCTCGGGGAGGGCGATGGCGACGGCAAGCCGAAGCGGGCGTCGCTCCTGAGGGGGATGGCTCCCGAGTCGGTCGGTCTGGAGACGGCGGTCCGCCTGCTCTCGCTACCCCGCGACCTCGGCACGGACCCGCAGACGGGCCAGGCGGTCCAGGCCCACACCGGTCGCTACGGGCCGTATGTGAAGGCGGGCGACGAGACGCGCTCGCTGCCGGCCGACGTGTCGCCGCTGGATGTGACGCTTGAGCAGGCGCTGGAGCTCCTCGCCCAGCCCAAGCGGGGGCGTACGAGAGGCCGCGCCCGGACCGAGCCGCTGAAGACGTTCGAGCCCTCGCCGGTGACCGGGGATCCGATCGAGCTCCGGGACGGCCGCTACGGGCCCTACGTGACCGACGGCCAGACGAACGCCTCGATCCCGAAGGACGTCCCGATCGAGGAGGTCGACCACGAGACCGCCGTCCGCCTCCTCGCCGAGCGGGCCGGGCGCGGCCCGGGTCGCCGTGGCCGCGGCGGCAAGGCGTCATCGAAGCGGGCCTCCGGCCGGACGTCGAGGAAGAAGAAGCCCTCGAAGAAAGCCTCCGGCAAGAAGTCGAAGCCGTCGTGACAGGCGTGCGGATCATCGGCGGCGGGCTGGCGGGCGCGGAGGCCGCTCTCCAGTGCGCGCGCGCGGGCGTTCGGGTGACGCTCCACGAGATGCGCCCGATCCGGGCGACCCCCGCCCACCGGACCGACCGGCTGGGCGAGCTCGTCTGCTCCAACTCCTTCAAGACCACCGACGTCGGGAACGCACACGGTCTCCTCAAGGCCGAGCTCCAGAGGCTTTCGTGCGCGCTGCTCGGGATCGCGCTCGAATCGCGGATCCCGGCCGGGGCCGCCCTGGGGGTCGACCGGGAGCGGTTCGCCGAGTCCGTCACCGCGAGGGTCCTGGCCGAGCCCTCGATCGAGGTCGTTCGCGAGGAGCGCATGGACCTCGACCCGGACGAGATCACCATCGTGGCCACCGGGCCGCTCACCTCGGAGGCCCTGACGAGCCGGATCGAGACGATTCTGGGCGCCGAGCGGCTCTCCTTCTACGACGCGATCAGCCCGATCGTCGCCGCGGACTCGCTGGCGGAGGGCCGATGGTGGGCCGCGTCGCGCTACGGGAAGGGGGGCGACGACTACGTGAACTGCCCGCTCGACGAGGCTACCTATGAGGCGTTCGTCGACGCGCTCCTGGAGGCCGACCCGTACCCGCTCCAGGCGTTCGAGCGAACGATGTTCTTCGAGGGGTGCCTCCCGATCGAGGAGATGGCGCGCCGCGGCCGGGATACGCTCAGGTTCGGTCCGCTGAAGCCGGTCGGGCTGAGGGATCCCGTGACCGGGGCCCGTCCCCACGCGGTGCTCCAGCTCCGGCGCGAGAACGCGGAAGGGAGCATGCTGAACCTGGTCGGCTGTCAGACCCGGCTCCGCTACGGGGACCAGCGGCGTGCCTTCGGCCTGATTCCGGCCCTGGCGGGCGCCGAGTTCCTGCGCTTCGGCCAGGTGCATCGAAACACGTTCCTCCGCCACCCGACCGCCCTCGACGGGTTCGGCCGGCCGCGCGCGGGTTGGCCGGCGCTCTTCTTCGCGGGCCAGCTGACGGGTGTCGAGGGGTACGTCGAGTCGATCATGAGCGGGCTCGTGGCGGGCTGGAATGCCCTCCGCGTCGATCGGGGCGAGGGGCCGACCCTGCCTCCGCGCGAGTCCATGGTCGGCAGCCTCTATCACTACCTTCGGACGGCGGACCCGGACCGCTTCCAGCCGATGAACGCCAACTTCGGCCTCCTCCCGTCGGCCACGCCGGCGAGCCGCGACAAGCAGGAGCGGCGCCGGGCGCAGGTCGCGCGCGCGCTGGAGGCGATCGAGACGTGGGCCGCCGAGAACGATCCGGCCCTGGCGGGGGTGGGATGACGCGCGCGCGGTCGCAGGAGCCCAGAATCGAGGACTATCTGCGCTATCTGGGCACGGTGCGGCGCTACCGCCCCAACACCGTGGCCGCCTACCGGAGAGACCTGGACGCGTGGCTCCGGTTCTGCGCCGAGCACCTCGGGACCACGCGGATCGACCTGGACGCGGTGGACGCGTCCACCGTGCGCGCCTTTCTGGGCTACGGGAGCCGTCACGGCCTGGCGCGACGCTCGGTGGCGCGGCGGCTGGCGGCCCTGCGCGGGTATTTCCGTCATGCCTGCCGGGAGGGATGGGCGGGCCGGAACCCCGCCCAGGCGGTGACGGTACCCCGACGCGGTCGGGCGCTCCCCCAGGTTCTGGGCGCCGACGCCCTGGCCGGCCTGCTGGACCGGACCACAGCTCAGGAGGGGTTCTACGCGCGCCGTCTGGCGGCGCTCCTCGAGGTCATCTACGGCGCCGGCCTGCGGGTCGGCGAGGCGACCTCGCTCGCCTGGACCGACCTCGACCTGACGGCGGGCTCGGTGCGGGTATTCGGCAAGGGCGACCGCGAGCGCCGCGTCCCCCTGACGCGTAAGGCGGTGAGCGCCCTCGAGGCGTGGCGCTCCGAATGGGTGAGCGGAGCGATCCCGGAAGCCGTGTTCGTGAGCCGGGCGGGGCGGCCGCTGTCGGTCCGGCAGGTCCAGCGGATCGTGACCCGCTCCCTCGCCCAGGTCGCCGAGCGGAGCGGGGTGTCCCCCCATACGCTCCGTCACTCGTTCGCGACCCACCTGCTGGACCGCGGCGCCGACATCACGGCCGTCAAGGAGCTCCTCGGCCACGCGTCGCTCTCGACGACCCAGCTCTATACTCATCTGTCGCGCGAACGTCTCAAGGCCGCCTACGAGCTCGCCCATCCACGTGCCTGACAAGGAGGGATCGATGCGACGGGTGCCCGTCCACGCGACGACCATCCTCGGCGTGCGCCGGGACGGCGCGGTCGCCCTCGGCGGCGACGGCCAGGTTACCTTCGGCGACACCGTCATGAAGCGCCGGGCCAACAAGGTCCGGGTGATGCACGACGGGCAGGTCCTGTCGGGCTTCGCCGGATCGACAGCCGACGCCCTGACCCTGTTCGAGAAGTTCGAGGAGAAGATCCAGCGTTACCCGGGCAACCTGCCGCGGGCCGCGGTCGAGCTGGCCAAGGACTGGCGTTCCGACCGCGTCCTCCGGCGCCTCGAGGCGATGCTGGCGGTATGCGACCGCGAGCACAGCCTGCTCGTCTCCGGCAACGGGGACGTCATCGAGCCGGACGACGGCATCCTCGCGATCGGCTCGGGCGGCCCGTTCGCGCTGGCGGCGGCGCGGGCACTGCTGGCCCATTCCGACCTGGGCGCCCCGGAGGTCGTCCGGCGCTCGCTCGAGATCACCGGCGAGATCTGCATCTTCACGAACACCGAGATCACGATCCTGGAGCTGAAGACGTCATGAGCGAACCCACGATCGAGGAAAGGGTGGCCCCCCCGGTCCCCGAGGAGTCGTCCGGCGCCGCAGAGGGATCCGATCCGTACGAGGCCCTGACCCCGCGCGAGATCGTCGCCGAGCTCGACAAGTACATCGTCGGGCAGGAGGACGCGAAGCGCGCGGTCGCGATCGCGCTCCGGAACCGCTGGAGGCGGCTTCGGGTGCCCGAGGACCTGCGGGACGAGATCCTGCCCAACAACATCATCATGATCGGCCCGACGGGCGTCGGAAAGACGGAGATCTCCCGGCGCCTGGCGCGTCTCGCCGACGCCCCCTTCGTCAAGGTCGAGGCCTCGAAGTTCACCGAGGTCGGCTACGTGGGGCGCGACGTCGAATCCATCGTGCGCGACCTTATGGAGATCTCCGTGAGCATGGTGCGCCAGGAATGGGAGGACGAGGTCTACGAGCAGGCCGAGGAGAACGTGGAGGAGCGCCTGCTGGACCTGCTGCTACCGCCCCTCCGTCCCGTCGAGGAGGCGGGCGGCGGGCGGCGCTATCTGGTGGACGCCTCGGGGGGCGTGCAGGAGACGGAGTCGACCGATTCCTTCGAGCGGATGAAGGAGCAGCGGGAGCGCTCACGCGACAAGCTGCGTGCGCTGCTGGCCGATGGAAAGCTGGAGGAGCGAAAGGTGGAGGTCGAGACCGCGTCCGGTCGCATGCCCTTCTTCGAGGTCCTGTCGCCGATGGGTCTGGAGGAGATGGACGTCAACGTCGGAGAGATGCTCGAGGAGATCCTCCCCAAGCGCAAGAAGCGGCGCCAGGTCACCGTGTCCGAGGCGCGCCGGATCCTCCTCCAGGAGGAGCTCGGCAAGCTGATCGACATGGACGAGGTGGTGAACGAGGCGATCTACCGGACCGAGAACTCGGGGATCGTGTTCCTGGACGAGATCGACAAGATCGCCGGGGAGAAGATGACCGGCGGGCCCGACGTCTCGCGGGAAGGCGTGCAGCGCGACCTCCTGCCGATCGTGGAGGGATCGAACGTCCAGACCAAGTACGGCCTGATCCGCACCGACCACGTCCTGTTCATCGCCGCCGGGGCGTTCCACGTCTCCAAGCCGAGCGACCTGATCCCGGAGCTCCAGGGGCGGTTCCCGATCCGGGTCGAGCTCGGGAGCCTGACGGCCAAGGACTTCGAGCGGATCCTGATCGAGCCCCGGAACGCGCTCACCCTGCAGTACCGGGCCATGCTCGAAACCGAGGGTGTCGCCCTCACGTTCACCGACGACGCCATCCGGCAGATCGCACGCATCGCGGCCGAGGTCAACGACCTGATGGAGAACATCGGCGCGCGGCGACTGCATACGGTGATGACCCGCCTCCTGGACGACATCCTGTTCGACGTCCCGGACGTGCAGAGGGGAGAGGTCGTGATCGAGGCCGAGGACGTGCAGGACAGGCTCCGCGGGATCGTCGAGGACCAGGATCTCAGGAAATACATCCTGTGACCGAGCTGAAGCGGACGCCGCTGACCGGCGCCCACGAGCGGTTGGGGGCCCGGATGGTTCCCTACGCCGGGTTCCTGATGCCGGTCCAGTACGAGTCGATCACCGAGGAGCACCGGGCGGTTCGCGAGCGGGCCGGTCTGTTCGACGTCAGCCACATGGGGGAGTTCGTCTTCTCGGGTCCGGGGGCGCTGGAGGGCGTCCAGCGGGTGACGGTCAACGACGCGGGCGCGCTGGCGGTCGACCAGGCCCAGTACTCGGCCCTGGTCGACGAGAAGGGGGGGATCGTCGACGACTGCGTCGTCTGCCGGCTGGACCGGGAGCGGTTCCTGATGGTCGTGAACGCGGCCAACATCGAGAAGGACGTGGAGCACGTCCGCCGTCTCGCGCCCGGCGCCGGGCTAGAGGACCGTTCGGAGGAGTTCTCGCTGATCGCACTGCAAGGACCGCGCGCCGAGACGATCCTGGGTACGCTGACGGGGCTCGACCTGGGATCGATCGACTTCTACTGGAAGCGGGACGGTGAGGTGGCCGGGGTGCCGGCGATCGTCAGCCGGACCGGCTACACCGGCGAGGACGGCTTCGAGCTCTGCGTGGAGGCGCCGGCCTCGGAGGGGTTGTGGGAGGCCCTCCTCGAGGCCGGACGCGAGCACGGGCTCCGGCCGTGCGGCCTGGGCGCCCGCGACACCCTGCGCCTCGAGATGAAGTACGCCCTCTACGGGAACGACATCGACGAGACCACCAACCCGTACGAGGCCGGCCTGGGGTGGATCGTCAAGCCGGAGAAGGGCGAGTTCGTCGGACGGGACGCCCTGGCCGCGATCAAGGAGCGCGGGCCGGACCGGAGGCTGGTCGGCTTCCGCGTGCTCGAGCGCGGGTTCCCCCGTCCCGGCTACGTCGTGGCGCTGGAGGGCGAGGAGGTGGACCGGGTCCGGAGCGGCACCATGAGCCCGACCCTGGGCTACGGGATCGGGACCACCTACCTGCCCAGGGCCCGCTCCGCCGCCGGCACGGCCCTCGAGATCGACATCCGCGGCCGGCCGGTTCCCGCCGTGGTGGTCAAGACCCCGTTCTACGCGCATGGATCCCTCAAACGCTGAGCGCCCGGTCCTGGTCGTCGGAGCCGGACCGGCGGGGTTGACCGCCGCCCACGAGCTCGCCGAGCGAGGAATTCCGGCGGTCGTCTACGAGCAGGACGATCAGGTCGGCGGGCTGGCCCGGACGGTCACCCACGAGGGGTACCGGTTCGACATCGGCGGGCACCGGTTCTTCACCAAGGTCGAGGCCGTGCAGCGGCTGTGGGAGGACGTCCTGGGAGAGGATCTCCTGGTCCGCCCGCGTCTCTCACGGATCCACTACCGGGACCGCTTCTTCGACTATCCGCTGAAGCCCCTGAACGCCCTGGCCGGGCTCGGCCCCATCGAAGCCCTGCGGATCCTCGTGAGCTACGTGCGGGCGCGCGTCGTGCCGCAGCGAGAAGAGCGCACTTTCGAGGAGTGGGTGGTGAACCGGTTCGGCCGGCGGCTGTTCGAGATCTTCTTCCGGACCTACACCGAGAAGGTGTGGGGCGTGCCGTGCAGCGAGATCGGCGCCGACTGGGCGGCGCAGCGGATCAAGAACCTGGACCTCAAGACGGCGGTCCTCCACGCCCTGGCCTCGGGGAGGCGGGACGGCGCGGTCGTCACGACTCTGATCGACCGGTTCCACTACCCGCGGCTCGGCCCGGGCATGATGTGGGAGCGGATGCGGGATCGGCTTGCACGACGAGGCGTAGACACGGTCCTGGAGACCGAAGTCGTCCGCCTCCGCAACGCGGGCGGCCGGATCCACGCGGTGACGGTCCGTGACCGCGCGGGGGAGCGCGACCTCGAGGTCGCGGCCGTCATCTCTTCGATGCCGCTGGGAAGGCTCGTCCGGACGCTCGACCCCGAGCCGCCCCCGGCGGTGCTCGCGGCCGCCGACCGTCTTCGGCACCGGGACTTCCTGACCGTGGTGCTGATCGTCGCCCAGGACGAAGTCTTTCCGGACAACTGGATCTACGTCCACTCGCCCGACGTCCGGGTTGGCCGGATCCAGAACTTCAAGAACTGGAGTCCCGAGATGGTTCCCGATCCGTCCACCACCGCGCTCGGTCTGGAGTATTTCGTCCACGAGGGAGACGATCTCTGGTCCGAACGGAACGAGACGCTTCTCGAGCGCGGGACGCGGGAGATGGAGCGGCTGGGGCTCGTGCGCGCCGGCGACGTGCGGGGCGGAACCGTGGTCCGGATGCCGAAGGCGTACCCGCTCTACGACCCCGACTACGCCGCCGCCGTGGCCACGATCCGGAGCCACCTCGCCGGCATCCCGAACCTCCACACGATCGGCCGGAACGGGCAGCACCGCTACAACAACCAGGACCACTCGATGGTGACCGGGCTCCTGGCGGCGCGTGTCGTGGCCGGCGAGGAGCACGACGTGTGGGACGTCAACGTGGATTCCGAATACCACGAAGCCGGCACCCCGGCCGGCGGGCGTGGGGAGCGCGCGACGCCGGAGGCGGCCCGCCGCCCGAGCCTCGAGGAGCTGCTCGGCCGGGCGTTCGCGCGCTACGATCCGGTCGCCCTCGGAACCGCGGTCGGCGGCGTCCTCGGCTCGGGGTTGTTCCTGCTGACCGCCGTGACCCTGCTTCGAGACCGCGCCGCGGGGGTGCCCCTCTCGCTCCTCGGCCACTACCTGTATGGATACGAGGCGACGTGGACCGGTGCCCTGATCGGGATCGCCGAGGGGCTCGCGTTCGGCTTCGTGTGGGGGTACGCGCTGGCGGCCCTCATCAATCGGATGGTCGGGTGGCAGGAGACCGTGCTGGAGCGGGAGCTCGAAGCGCTCTCGCTCGATCCTCTGGAGGGGAATTGACCGAACTCGGGCGACCGCCCACCGAACGCGAAGCGCTGGCCATCCGCGCCGCAGTGGCCCGGCTCCGGACGGGGGTCGTGGCGGTCGCCATGGGCACCATGGGAGGCCTGATCCTGTTCCTCGCCACGGCCTGGCTGCTCATCCGCGGCGGCCCCAACGTCGGGGCCACGCTGGGGCTGCTCTCCAACTACTTCCCGGGGTACTCGGTCAGCTGGCCGGGAGCGTTCGTGGGTCTCGTCTACGGCATCCTGACCGGCGGCCTGGCGGGGGGCGCGATGGCATGGATCTACAACCGCGTGGCGCTGTCCCGATGAAGGGCTGGCCCGCATCGCTGGTCGGAAGGGGCGGATGGCTCGATCTCAAGTGGCAATACCTGTCCGCCACCGGTCCTGCGCGTCGGAACCGTGAGCGGTACTCCGAGGTCGAATCGTACTGCATGTTCATCGGTACACCGCGCAGCGGCCACAGCCTGGTCGGAGCGTTCCTCGATGCCCACCCGGACGCCGTGGTGGCGCACGAACAGAACGCCCTCAAGTACATCCAGGCCGGGTTCGACCGCGAGCGGCTCTTCCATCTCCTCCTCGAGAACTCCCGCGCCAGCGCCCGCGAGGGGCGGATGGAGGGGGCCTACTCCTACTCCGTTCCCGGACAGTGGCAGGGCCGTCATCGGCGGCTCCGGGTGATCGGCGACAAGAAGGGGGGATCCTCATCGCGCCTGCTGGCGCGGTACCCCGATCTCCTGGAGCGTCTGAGGAATACAGTCCGGGTGCCGCTCCGGGTCATCCACGTGGTCCGGAACCCCTTCGACAACATCGCCACGATGGCCCTTCACTCGGCCCGCGGTCGAGCGGTGGACCTGCCCGTCGACGCGGATCACTATTTCGAGCGCTGCGAGGTGGTGGCTCGGATCGAGGGCGACCTGGCGCCGGGCGAGCTCTACCGTACGACCCACGAGGAGTTCTTGGCGGATCCACGGGCGGGCCTGGAAGGGCTCCTGCGCTGGCTGGGGCTCGACCCGGAGTCGGGTCTCGTCCAGGCGTGCGTCGCCACCGTCCGCACCCGCCCGCACCAGAGCCGGCAGAAAGTCGACTGGCCGCCCGAGGTCCTACGGGACGTCGAGCGGCGGATCGGCGACTGCCCGTTCCTCACGGGCTATTCGTTCGAGGAGTAAGCCGAGTAAGGCGGCCGCCGGATGCCCTCGGAAAAACCCTTCTTCTCGGTGGTCATGCCCGTGCTGAACGGTGGGGCCGACCTGGACCGCTGTCTGACGGCCTTGCGGGAAAGCGCCTTTCAGGACTGGGAGCTGATCGTCGTCGACGACGGCTCGAACGATGGCTCGCCGGAGCGGGCCCTGGCCGCCGGGGCGCGCGTCCTCGCGAGCGGGGGACGTCGGGGACCGGGCGCCGCCCGCAACCTTGGCGCGGAGCAGGCCCGGGGGGCCTATCTCTTCTTTCTGGATGCCGATTGCGAGGTCCACCCCGACACGCTCTCGCGGGCGGCCGCCGCCCTGACCGTCGGTTCCGCCCCCGATGCCGTCTTCGGGAGCTACGATGACGACCCCTCCGCGAGCGGTTTCGTGGCGCGCTTCAAGAACCTGACACACCATTACGTCCATCAGCGAGGGCGGCCGGAGGCGGGAACGTTCTGGGCCGGCTGCGGGGCGGTCCGCCGCGCGACCTTTCTCGAGGTCGGGGGGTTCGACGCGGAACTATTCCCCCGGCCCAGCATAGAAGACATCGAGCTCGGCTACCGGCTCCGCGAGCGCGGTTTCACCATCCGGCTGTGCCGTGACGTGCAGGTCAAACACCTGAAGCGGTGGACGCTCGCGGGTATGATCCGGACCGATGTACTCGATCGTGGAGTGCCCTGGACGCGTCTCATGCTCGCCCGCGGGACCATGGAGAAGGACCTCAACGTGACCTGGCGTCACCGGCTCGGGGTCGGGCTGGCGTGGATTCTCGCGCCGACGCTCCTGCTGGCCCCGCTGGTCCCATGGCTCCTGGCGGTTGCCGCCGGAGC
>DASZOP010000007.1:0-4122 GCA_035550715.1 Gemmatimonadota bacterium
CCGCCACGCCGCCGACCGGATTAGCCTGAATGTTTTCCGGATCCGAGATGTCGGGCTCGAAGGAGACGTCTTCCTGAAGGAAGATGAGCTCCCAGTCGTTGGGGGTCTCCTGCCGGCCGCGCGCGACCGTCCCGCGATAGGCGATCTCCATGCCGCTTCCGAGCAGGTGATCGCCGCCCCCCGTCACGTTCAGGTTCGAGGTCTTCTCATAGCGGTTGCGATGCGCGAACTCGAGCTCGCCGTCTTCCAGGAGGTTCCCGAAAGCCAGGCGCTGCTCGTTGTCGTTGAGCTGGCTGAAGAGACCGCTCACGAACAGGTTCGAACCCTCGTTCAGCCGAAAGTCGAGGTTGGCGGTCGCGCCGAACCGTTCCCGATACATGGAGTAGTGTCGGACGCCGAGCTCCTCGAGCACGTCGTCGCTCGGGCCGGGATCGCCCAGATCGAAGGCCGGCTCCAGATCGTCGGAGCCGAAGCTGCGGCGGCTGTAGGAGCCGGACGCCAGAAAGCCGACCCGGCCGTCGCTCGTGCGCGTGCCCCAGGTGAGCGAGCCGCTGCCGGAGGGATCGTCCCGGATCGGGGAATAGCCGCCGGCCACCTCGGCCGAGAGGAGCATGGTCTCGGGCGCCTTCTTGGTCACCAGGTCGACCGAGCCGCCGATCGCCTCGGCGTCCATGTCGGGGGTGATCGCCTTCGCGACCTCGATCCCCTCCAGGACGTCGACCGGGATCGCGTCCAGCTCGATCTGCCGGATCTCGGCCTCGGGCGAGGGAACCTGCTCGCCGTTCACCGTCACCTGCGTGTTGGCCGCCGAGCCGCCCCGGATCTGGATGTAGCGGCCCTCCCCCTGATCGCGCTCCAGGGCGACCCCCGGGACCCGCTGGATGGCCTCCGGGGCGGAGGCGTCCGGAAAGCGCCCCATCTGGTCCGAGGCCACGATGTTCTTGATGTTGGGCGCCGCCTTCTGCCGGGACAGCGCCTCGGCCTGGCCGGTCGCCCGGATTCCGACCACGAGCTCGGGCTGGGCGATCGCCAGGGGCTCGAGCGAGAAGTCCGCGGTCGCGGTCTGGCCCTCGGAAACGTTCACGGGCACACTACCCGTCGACCTGCCGAGGAAAGTCGCCTCCACCGTCTGCGAACCGGCCGGTACCCGCGGGAGCAGATAGCGGCCGTTGTCGTCGGTCACGGCGCCGATCGAGGTGCCGCTCACCACCACCTGGGCGCCCGTCAGCCCTGCACCGGTCTCCGTCTGGACGACCCGTCCGGCCACTCGCCCGTATCCCTCCTGGGCGTGGAGCGCGCCGTAGGTCGCCGGAATGCTCAGCGCCACGACCGTTACCAGCGCGAGCGAGGTTCTCCTCATGTGGTCTCCTCTCTGGCGGGCGATCCCTCGTTGTCCGCCGGTTGGCTGCCCCCTGTACCGACCTTTCGTTTCTCGACGCATACGAACGTTCACTCCGATACGAGCTCGATCCCGACCGGCTGCTCCGCGGGCACCGCTTCGCCCTGCAGCAGGCGCCACGCGCTCACCATGGCCAGCCGCCCCATCTCGCGCGGATGCTGGGCGATGCTGGCGGCCATTCTTCCCTCGCGAATCGCCGCCTGAGCCTCGTCCTGCGCGTCGAAGCCGACGACCAGGATGTCGCCGGTGCGACCGGCGGCCGCGACGGCCTCGACCGCGCCCAGCGCCATGACGTCGTTGGCGGCGAAGATCGCGTCCAGGTCGGAATGCGACTGGAGGATGTTCTGGGTCACGTTGAACGCTTGATCGCGCTCCCAGTTCGCCGTCTGCGAGGCCACGATCTCGATGCCGGGGTGCTCGGCGATCGCCTCGCGAAAGCCTTGGAGCCTCGAGTCGCCGGTCTCGTGGCCCGGTATCCCCTCGACGACGGCCACGCGCCCCTGGCCGTTCAGCGCCCGGGCCACGAACTGCCCGGCGATCCGGCCTCCGTCCACGTTGTCGGAGCCGATGAAGGTCTCGACCCGGCCGCCGGCCGCGGCGAGCGCCGCGGCGTCGACCCGGGTGTCCACGACCACGACGGGGATCCCGGCCTGGTTCGCCTTGACGACCGCCGGCACGATCTCGCGCGAGCCGCTCGGGGTCAGGAGGAGGGCGTCCACGTCGGTCTGGAGCAGGTTCTCGACGATCTGCATCTGCTTCTCCACGTCGATCTCCCGGTCGGGCGCCTGGACCAGGAACTCGATCCCCAGGCTGTCGGCCGCGGCGCGGGCGCCGGCCTCCATCTCGATGAAGAACGGATTGTTGAGGGTCTTCAGGACGAGCGCGACCGTCGGCCCGCCGCTCGAGCCACCCCCCCGGTTGCACGCCATGACGAGCGCCAGGGCGATCCCCAGGAACGCGATCGGCCGGATATTCACGTGCACGAGCCTCCTCGTCAGTCGGTTGGAAGTCGAGCCCGGCGGCGGAGCGCCACGTCCACCAGGACGGCCACGATGATCACCGTTCCGATCGCCACCTGCTGCAGGTACGACGAGACGCCGAGCAGGTTGAGCCCGTTCCGGAGGACGCTCATGATGAGGGCGCCGACCAGTGTTCCGACCACCGACCCCGAGCCGCCCATGAGGCTCGTGCCGCCGATCACGACCGCGGCGATCGCGTCGAGCTCGTACATGATGCCGGCGATGGGCTGGGCGGAGTTCAGCCGCGCGACCAGGAGGAGCGCTGTCACAGCGCTGAGGAGCCCGGCGATCCCGTAGACGGCGGTCTTGTACCCCCTGACGGCGACGCCCGAGAGCTCGGCCGCCTCCTCGTTGCCACCGATGGCGTAGGTGTATCGCCCGAGCGTCGTCCGGGTGAGGACGAAGTGCGCGAGGGCGTAGGTGGCGAGCATGACGAGGACCGGCAAAGGGAGGCCCAGCACGTCCCCCGTTGCAAGTCCGCGGAACCCTTCGGGATACCCCGAGATCGGACGGCCGTCGGAGAGCATGAGCGCGCCCCCGCGGGCGACGCTCATCATCCCGAGGGTGGCGATGAAGGGGGGGAGCCGGCCGATCGTGATGAGCGCCCCGTTCACCAGGCCGCACGCGAGCCCGACCGCGAGGCCCGCGCCGGCCGCGATCGGGATCGGGAGCCCCGCCTGGAACGTGATCCCCAGCGCGACCCCGGACAGGGCGACGATCGACCCGACCGAGAGGTCGATCCCCGCGGTCAGGATGACGAACGTCATCCCGACGGCCACGATCCCGATGATCGCGCTCTGTTCGAGGACGTTGACGAGGTTGGAGACGGTCAGGAAGTGGGGGGTGGCGATCCAGAGGACGGCACACAGAGCGAGGAGGCCGGCCAGCGTGCCGAACTCCCGGCGACGCAGGAGCCCGGGACGCCCCGGTCGGGCCGCGGGCGTCACGGCCTCCGACGCGGGCCGGGTTTCGGAGAAGGTGCTCACGATCCCACGCCCACCGCGCACGCCAGGACCTCCTCCTGGGACACCTCCGGACGCGTGAAGACGCCGGCGACACGCCCCTCCCGCATGACCAGGACGCGGTCCGAGAGCCCGATGATCTCGGGGAGCTCCGAAGAGATGAGGATGATCCCGACCCCCTCGGCCGCCAGCCGGTCGATCAGGCGGTAGATCTCCTGCTTGGCGCCGACGTCGATCCCACGGGTCGGCTCGTCCAGGATCAGGATGTCCACCTGGCAGGCGAGCCACTTGGCGAGCACCACCTTCTGCTGGTTCCCGCCGCTCAGGTTGAGGGTCACCTGCTCGAGAGACGGGGTCTTGATCCTGAGGTCCCGCACGAACCTGGCCGCCAGCTCGCGCTCCCGGCGCGGATCGACCACGCCGAACCGGCTGATCGACCGCTGGACGGGCAGGGCGATGTTGTGCCGGACGGAGAGGTCGAGGATCAGGCCGTGGCGCTTACGGTCTTCGGTGAGGAGGCCGATTCCGGCCCCGATCGCCTGGCGCGGGGAAGAGATCCGGGTCGCTCGGCCGTGGACGCGGATCCGTCCCGCGTCGATCGAGGCGGCGCCGAAGATCGCGTGCGCGAGGGCGGTCCGGCCCGAGCCCAGGAGTCCCGCGAACCCCAGGATCTCCCCGGCCCGAAGCGCGAAGCTGACGTCGTGGAGCTCGCCCCGCCGCGAGAGCCCCTCGACCTTGAGGA
>DASZOP010000008.1:0-16372 GCA_035550715.1 Gemmatimonadota bacterium
TCCGCCGATCTGAGGTATCGGGGCCAGACGCACGTCCTCGAGGTCCCGTACGATCGGACCCCGGCGCGGCTGTCGGCCCGCTTCCACGCCGAGCATCGTCGCCGGTTCGGGCACGACGAGCCTGGCTGGCCGGTCGAGGTGGTGACGGTCAGGCTCGCTGCCGTGGGGCGGTCGGCGCTCCCCGACCCGGTCCCCATCCGGGAGGACGCGTCGCGGGACGCGGTCGAAGTCAGGTCCGGTGACCCGGAAGGACTCTCGATCGTCGACCGCGAGCAAGTCGGTCCCGGGGCGGCCTGGACCGGGCCCGCGCTCGTCGTCGAGGCGTACGCGACCACGCTCGTTCCGCCCGGATGGTCGGCCCGGGTTCTCGAGAAGGGTCACCTGTGGATCGGGCGGGAGCGGGCATGAGCGAACCGCTCCCGGAGGCCGCGGCCCGAACCCTCTTCGCCGGGCTCATGGCGAGCGTGGCCGACGAGATGCTGGAAGCCCTCGTCCGGACGGCCTTCTCGCCCAACATCAAGGAGCGACGGGACGCCTCGACGGCGGTCTTCGACGGCCGGGGGCGCCTGGTGGCCCAGGCGGCCGCCATCCCCGTCCATCTGGGAGCCATGCCCCTTTCGGTGGAGGCGGCCCTGGCCGCCTTCGAGACCTGGCGCGCCGGAGACGTCGTGGTGCTGAACGATCCCTTCCGGGGCGGGACCCACCTCCCCGACGTCACCACCGTGAGCCCGGTCTTCGACGCGGACCGGGAGGAGCCGGCGGCCTTCCTGGCGGCGCGCGCCCACCACGCCGACGTGGGCGGCGCGACGCCGGGTTCCATGCCGCTCGCCCGCGACATCCATGAGGAGGGGCTCAGGATCCCTCCGGTCCGGCTCGTCGAAGCGGGCGCCGCGGTCGCTCCGGTCTGGGAGATGATCCTCGCCAACGTGCGGACCCCCGCGGAGCGGCGGGGAGACCTGAAGGCCCAGATCGCGTGCCATCGGACCGGCGAGCGACGGATGGCCGAGGCGCTCCGGCGATACGGCGCGCCCGGGCTCGCGCGCCGGTCGGAGGGTCTCCTCGATTACGGCGAGCGGATGATGCGGTCGGTGATCGAGAGGATCCCCGACGGGGAGTACGAGTTCGAGGACGTCCTGGACGGGGACGGCGCGGGAACGACGGAGATCCCGATCCGGGTCCGGATCGAGATCCGGGGCGAGCGGGCCACGGTCGACTTCAGCGGCTCCGCGCCCGAGTGTCCGGGTGGGGTCAACGCGGTCCTGGCGGTCACCCGGTCGGCGGTCCTCTACGTCTTCCTGGGGCTGCTCGTGACGCCGTGGGAGGAGGGCGCGGTCGTGCTCGCCGACCCGCCTCTCAACGATGGCTGCTTCCGCCCCATCCAGGTCGTCGCTCCGGAGGGAACGGTGGTCCATGCCCGGCCGCCGAGGGCGGTGGCCGCGGGGAACGTCGAGACCTCGCAACGGATCGTGGACGTCGTGCTCGGAGCCCTCGCCGGCGCCCTGCCGCACGTCGTCCCGGCGGCCTCGCAGGGGACCATGAACAACCTCGCCCTGGGCGGGTTCGACCCGCGGCTGGGGGCCCCGTTCGCGTTCTACGAGACGATCGCCGGCGGAAGCGGGGCCACGCCGCGCTCCGACGGTCGCGACGCCGTCCACTCCCACATGACGAACACCTGGAACACGCCCGTCGAGGCGCTGGAGATGGCCTGTCCGTTGAGGGTCGAACGGTACGAGATCCGGCAGGGGAGCGGGGGTCGGGGCCTCCACCGGGGGGGCGACGGCGTCGTGCGGGAGATCCGCGCGCTGGCCCCGTGCGCGGGAACCCTCCTGGCCGAGCGCCGTCGGTCCCGCCCGTACGGGCTCAAGGGGGGCGAGCCGGGGACGCCTGGACGCGATCAGGTCATCCGCGGTGAAGATCGGCAAGAGATCCCGGCCAAAGTGCGTCTCGATCTCGCAGCCGGCGACCGGCTCTCGATCGCCACCCCGGGGGGCGGGGGATGGGGGAACCCGGATGACTCCCGGAGGTCGCCCCGATCTGAGCCGTCCCCGTGACGGCCCGGGGGCGCCGGCGGGGTGCGAAAGGGAAGGCCGAGGGTCCGAGGCCTCCGTCGCGGCGGCTCGGCCGGGGTCGGCGGTGGTCATGGTGGAAGAGGGGTGGCCTTTTCGTGGTCGATCGAGGGCGGGAAGCGGTCGTGACGCTGCCGACGGCACCTCACCGGGCGATCAGGCCCGCCTGTCTCCGGGCACGGTCCCTGCCACGGGGGTGGACGCGGTTCACGTGGCGCGACAGATTGGACCAGGAACCTGGTACGAGGATCGCGGTCGACCCGCCCCGGGCGACCCGTTCCAGGCCGCGGGTGCTCAACTCTCCGGGTAGCACGACCTCGAGCCCATCCGACTCGAACGGAGACGAGCATGCCCATCCGACGCTCTTCGGCTCTACTTCTTCTCTCGTTGGTCGGCGCGGTCGCCTGCTCCGACGAACCCGTTCCCACAGCTCCCGCGCAGGGGCCGTCCGGCGGGGTGGTCACCGGCGGGTACGTCCCCGGTCGAGTCCTGGTCCGCTTCAAGCCGGGGGCCCGGGGGCTCAGCGTCGCCGGTGCCCACGGCGCGGTCGTCGGCGCCCGGATCCTCGACGACGTCTACCTGCTCGGGGTCGAGCGCGGCCGGGAGCTCTCGACGGTCGAGACCATGCGGAAGGACCCCGGCGTGGTCTACGCGGAGCCCGACTGGCTCCGCACCTTCGACGATCCGACTTGCCCCGGGTGCACGATTCCGGGAGACATCTATTTCGGGTTGAAGTGGGATCTCCATAACGACGGGGATGTCGAGATCACTCCCGGCAGCCCCGTCGCCACGACGGGAGCCGCGGACGCCGACATGGACTGGCTCGAGGCGTTCGACCACCTGGGGCCGTCGATGACGGGCTCGGCGCGGATCGGGATCATGGACACGGGGATCCGCCGCACCCATCAGGACCTGACGGGCCGCGTGGTGGCCGAGTTCGACTTCGACGCCAACGATCCCGACGCCACCGACGACCAGGGGCACGGGACCCACGTCGCGGGCATCTCCGGGGCCGCCGGCGACAACGAGCTCGGGCTGGCGGGCGTGGCCTACGGCCCCGACATCGGGTTCCTGGTCGCCAAGGTGTGCCACGTCACGCTGTTCGGGCTGAGCGCGGAATGCCCGTCATCGGCCTTGTCGGCCGGGATCCGGTGGGCGGTCGACAACGGCGCCGACGTCATCAACATCTCGCTCGGCGGCCCCGACGTCTCGCTGACCGAGCAGGAGGCCCTCCAGTACGCGCGCCAGAACGACGTCCTGCCGTTCTGCGCCGCCGGGAACAATGCCGAAGGAACGGTCCTCTATCCGGGCAAGTTCCCGGAGTGCGTGGCGGTGAGCGCGACCGACTGGAGCGACGGGCTCGCCAGCTACTCCAACTTCGGCCCCGAGGTGGAGCTCTCCGCGCCGGGAGGCGACGGCGAGAACGCCTCGGGCTACAGCCAGATCGCCTCGACCTGCTTCGGCGCCGACGACGAATACTGCTACAAGGCCGGCACGTCGATGGCGACGCCCCAGGCGACCGGCCTGGGGGCGCTCCTCTATGCGCTGGGCCTGACCGATGACGAGGTCGTCCTCGACCGGATGCGTGAAACCGCCGACGATCTCGGCCCGGCCGGATGGGACGAGAAGTTCGGCCACGGCCGTATCAACGTGTACGCCGCGGTGGCCGATCTGTCGGGAGGCGACCCGAACGAGCCGCCGGTTGCCGCGTTCACGTATTCGTGCGACGGCCTCGCCTGCGACTTCACCGACGCCAGCAGCGATCCCGACGGCTCGATCGCAGCCTGGAGCTGGACGTTCGGAGACGGGGGGACGTCGACCGCCCAGAACCCGTCCCATGCCTACGCGTGCGGCGGGACCTACAGCGTGACCCTGCGGGTCACCGACGACCGTGGGCGGTCCCGGTCCGTGACGCAGAGCGTGACCGTGTCGGCCAGCGTCGAGCCATCGGGGCCCGGGACGATCCCCGGTCTCGCGATGTGGCTTTCGGCCGACCAGATCCAGGGGCTCGCCGCGGGCGACCCCGTGGCGACCTGGCCTGACCGGTCGGGGAGCTGCAACAACGCCACCCAGGGCGTCACGGCGAAGCGGCCGACGTACCGGATCAATCAGCTCAACGGTCTCCCGGCGGTACTCTTCGACGCCAGCGACGACGGGATGGCGACGCCGGTCAACCCATCGACCTCGATGACGATCTTCGCCATCTACAGCTCGCGCGCGGCCCAGTCGGGCTACCTGCTGAACGGCGGGTTCAGCTTCTTCATGGGGCCGTATGCCGGGCGGTATCGCGTCTATACCGGCCAGTACCTGACCGGCCCGAAGGTGACGGGCGGGCGCTGGCTACTCCACACGTTCCGCCAGTCGGGCTCGAAGGCGGAGCAGTTCATCGATGGCGCGGCGGCGGGGCAGAACAGCCGCGTCGTGAACCCGTCGGCCATTCTGCTCGGGCGCGAGGGAGCCTACAGCGCGCGCCTGGATGGCTACATCGCGGAGCTGCTGATCTACACGCGAACCCTGAATGACACCGAGCTGGGGACCGTGCACGACTGGCTCGAGAACAAGTACGTCGGGCCGCCGCCGCCGAACCAGCCGCCCACGGCGGCATTCGTTGAGAGCTGTGCGGGGGTGGCATGCTCCTTGACCGACCAGAGCACGGACAGCGACGGCAGCGTGACCGGATGGACCTGGACGTTCGGCGATGGCGGGACGTCCACCCTCCGGAACCCGTCGCACACGTACACAGCGCCCGGCACCTACACGGTGACCCTCACCGCCACCGATGACGATGGCGCCACGGGCAGCGTCTCGAAGTCGCTGACGGTGACCCAGCCGCCCCCCAACCAGCCTCCGACCGCGGCCCTCGCGGAGACGTGCACGGATCTGACGTGCTCGTTCATCGACCAGAGCACGGATGCGGACGGCGCGGTCGTCGGATGGAGCTGGACGTTCGGCGACGGGGCCACGTCGACCCAGCAGAACCCGTCGCACACCTACGCGACGGCGGGCAGCTACACGGTGACGCTCACGGCGTCCGACGACGACGGCGCTACCGACGATGTCTCGAAGTCGGTCACGGTGACCGCGCCACCGCCGGGCGCGTTCGAGGGCCCGGGCTCGATCCCTGATCTCGCGATGTGGCTGGACGCCGGGGCGATCCAAGGGCTCGCCGACGGCGCCGCCGTTGCGAGCTGGGCGGATCGATCCGGGGTCGGGAACCATGCCACCCAGTCCACCGCCTCGAAGCGACCCGTCTATCGGACCAACCAGGTCGCGGGGCGACCGGCGGTTGTCTTCGATGCCAGCGACGACGGGATGTCGACGCCCATGAACCCGGCGACGTCCACGACCGTCGTCGCGGTCTACGCCTCGCGCGCCGGCCAGTCGGGGTATTTGCTGAACGGCGGGTTCAATTTCTTCATGGGTCCCTACGCTGGCCTGTACCGCACATTCACGGGCTCGTACCTGAACGGCCCGGGGGTGACCGGTGGCCGCTGGCTGATCCAGACCTTCCGCCAGTCGGCGAGCGTGGCCGAGCAGTTTGTGGACGGTAGCTCCCGCGTCACGGCGACGAAGGTGGTCAACCCGGGGGCGATCCTGCTGGCCAGGCAGGGGACCTACGGCTCGCGCCTCGACGGCTCGGTGGCCGAGCTGATCGTCTACAACCGGACCTTGACCGACCAGGAGCTGCAGGATCTCCACGGCTGGTTGAAGACGCGCTACGGGATTCCCTGACGAACGAATCAACCGCGGCGGTGAGCCTCCCTCACCGCCGCGGCTCCTTCCGATCCATGAACTTCCGCACGACATGATCCCCGTTTGAGCGGGGCGGCGCCTGTCGACGTCCCATCCGGTTGACCATCACGATCCGTCTAAACCCGCGCTCAAGGAGCTCGCGATGAGAACCTGCATGCCGATGACCGCGGCGATCCTCGTCCTGACCGCCCTCGGCCACCCCCTGAAGGCCCAGACCCCGTCGTCGGACGAGGCGGAGGTCCTGGGGATCGTCCAGGCCCTGTTCGACGGCATGCGCGCGGCCGACAGCGCGGCCGTCCGCGCGACGCTCCATCCGGAGGCGCGTCTGGTCGGCGTGGCCGACGGGGAGGGTGGGCCCGCCCTGCGGGCGGAGTCGATGGACGGCTTCGTCACCGCCGTCGGGACCCCCCACGAGGAGACCTGGGACGAGCGGACCTGGAATCCGGAGGTCCGGATCGACGGCCGGCTGGCCACCGTCTGGGTGCCGTACGCCTTCTACCTGGGCGGGACGTTCAGCCACTGCGGGGTCGACGCCTTCCAGCTCTACGAATCGGGAGAGGGGTGGAAGATCTTCCAGATCGCCGACACGCGCCGGCGGGAGGGGTGCGAGATCCCGGAGGACGTCTCGGGCGGCTGACCTCGAGACGTCTCGAACGCGGTCGCGGGCCTCCGGGCGACGTCTATATTGCCCCGCTCCAGAGGGGTGACGTCTCCGTCCTCGAAGGGAGGTCCCATGGAGTACCGCCGGCTGGGCGAAGCCGGAGTGAGGGTATCCGCGGTCGGCCTGGGATCGTGGCTGACCTTCGGGAGCACGGTGGAGGAGGGGACCGCCGGCGACTGCATCCGGCGGGCGTACGAGCTCGGCGTCAACTTCTTCGACACGGCCAACGTGTACAGCCGCGGGCAGGCCGAGCGCGTCATGGGCGGCGCCCTGGCGGCCTTCCCCCGCGAGTCGTTCGTGCTGGCCACCAAGGTGTACTTCCCGATGGGCGAGGGCCCGAACGACGAGGGGCTCTCCCGAAAGCACGTCTTCGAGCAGTGCCACGCCTCGCTCGGCCGCCTCGGCGTGGAGTACATCGATCTCTACCAGTGCCACCGCTACGACGACGAAACGCCGCTCGAGGAGACGTGCGGCGTCATGAACGACCTGGTCCGCCAGGGAAAGGTGCTGTACTGGGGGGTCTCGGAGTGGACGGCCGGGGAGATCCGGCGCGCGGTCGAGCTGTGCCGGGAGCGCGGCTGGTCGCCGCCGTCCAGCGACCAGCCCGAGTACAACCTCCTCCAGCGGAGGATCGAAGAGGACGTCCTCTCCACGACCCGCGAGCTCGGGCTCGGGAACGTCGTCTGGTCGCCTCTCGCTCAGGGGGTCCTGACGGGGAAGTACAGATCCGGCTCCGAGATCCCCGCCGGGAGCCGCGCGGCGGGCCGTCACGCCGGCTTCATCCGGCGCTATCTGCAGGCGGAAGTCCTGGACGCGGTCGGCGAGTTCGCCCGAGTGGCGGAGGAAGCCGGCTGCACCCCCAGCCAGCTCGCGCTGGCGTGGTGCTTGAGGCGCCCGGAGGTGTCGAGCGTCATCGTGGGCGCGACACGGGTCCGGCACGTCGAGGAGAACGTCGCGGCGGGGGACCTCGATCTCGAGCCGGAGGTGTTCGAGCGTGCGGAACGGGCCCTCTCGGGAGTGGTGGTCGAGAGCGGCTGAACGGCGTCTGTGCGGGTTGGCGCGTCCAGGCGAAGGGGATTAGTTTCACCGATTGACTCAGGCCCACCGAGACTCGCGTTCTGGAGCGGCGCGCCCGTACATTCGTGAGACGTAAGCTCAAGGGGAAAGCCTTCCGATTTTCCCCGTTTCTTCTCGCCGCGCTCCACGCGTGCGCGGACTCCCCGACGTCACCGGGCCCGGCCGGTCCCGCCGCGCTCGAGCCGGCCGCACGCAGCCTGGCCTTGTCGGCGGACCCGGTGTTCGTCGGGGCGGGAGACGTCCACGCCGACTGCGTGGCCAATGGGGACTCGATCACCGCTGCGCTCCTCGACGGGATCGACGGCACCGTCTTCACGACCGGCGACAACACCGAGCACGGGACCGCCGCCGACTACGCGAACTGCTATGAGCCCCGATGGGGTCGTCACAAGGCCCGCACCCGGCCCGCTCTCGGCGACAACGACGTCCTCGTCGCCGGCGCCGGCCCCTATTTCGGTTATTTCGGATCCGCCGCCGGGCCAGCCGGACAGGGGTACTACAGCTACAATCTGGGCGACTGGCACATCATTGTCCTCGACAGCAACCAGCCGTCCGGGACGACCTCGCCGCAGTACCTGTGGCTCAAGGACGACCTCGAATCCCACCCCGGCGCCTGCTCCCTGGCCATCTGGCACGAGGCGAGGTTCAGCTCGACGCGGGTGACCCTGAACGGCAAGATGAAGGCGATCTGGAAGCTCCTCGACAACGAGGGCGCGGATCTCGTCCTCAACGGCCATGCGCACGTGTACGAGCGGTTCGCACCCCAGGATGTCGACGGCAACGCCGATCCGAACGGGATCCGCCAGTTCACGCTCGGGACGGGCGGCAAGCGCGGGAACCCCGGTGGCTTCGATGCGATCAAGCCCAACAGCCAGGTCCGCCAGGCGGCCACGCTCGGGGTCCTCAAGCTGACCCTCCACTCGGATTCCTACGACTGGGAGTTCGTCGCCGAGCCCGGCTCGTCGTTCACCGACACGGGCACGGGCGGTTGCGTCGATCAACCGCAGGCCCCCACGGCCGATCCGGGGGGCCCCTACGCCGGGGGCGAGGGCTCGCCGATCGCCTTTACCGGCGCGGCCTCTTTCGACCCGGATGGCGGGGCGCTGAGCTACGCCTGGGATTATGGCGACGGGGGGAACGGGCTGGGTCTCACCGCCTCCCATGCCTACGACGACGACGCGACGTACACGCTGTCGCTGACGGTCACCGATCCGGACGGCCTCTCGGACTCTGCGACGACGACGGTGACGGTCGCCAACGTCGCCCCGAGCGCGACGTTCGAGGCTCCGGGGACCGTGCCGCCGGGCACCGGCTTCTCGATCGCGCTGACCGGCGCAACGGACCCGAGCCCCATTGATGCCGCGGCCGGGTTCGAGTACGCCTTCGACTGCGGGACGGGGTACGGGGCGTGGGGCCCGACGGCTTCGGCGAACTGCCCGGGCGTGGCGACCGGGCCCGTCCAGGTCCGCGGCAAGATCCGGGACGTGGATCTCTCGCCGCGCGAGTACACCGCGACCGTCCAGATCGGGAACAACCTGGCGCCCATCGCGGTCGCCGGAGGACCGTACTCGTCGCTGGAGGGGTCGTCCCTGCTCCTCTCCGGCGCGGGTTCGTCCGACCCCAACGGAGACCCGCTCACCTATGCGTGGGATTTTGGGGACGGATCGGTGGGGTCGGGGCTGAACCCCTCCCACGCCTACGCCGACAATGGATCCTACGTGGTGACCCTGGTGGTCGCGGATCCGGGCGGCCTGAAGGACACGATCTCGGCCACGGCGACCGTCTCCAACGTCAAGCCGGCGGGCACGTTCAACCGCCCGTCCAGCCTGACCGTGGGGACGCCCTACACTCTGTCGATCACGGACCCCTCCGATCCCTCGCCGACGGACACGGCCGCCGGCTTCACGTACCGGTTCAACTGCGGATCCGGCATGAACGCCTGGTCGACCAACCCCAGCCGCAGCTGCCCCGCTCGCCTGCTGATCGGAACGATCAAGATGGTCGGCAAGATCCGCGACAAGGACGGGGCCGTGAAGACGTACACCAAGAAGGTGAACGTCACCTTGAACTGACCGCGCACGGCCCGGCTCACATCCATCGATGACGGTCCGGGTAGTCGTCGACCGGCCGATCGGGATGCAGGGCCCGGAACGCGCGGTACCTCGCCAGCGCCCGCTCGTAGCGCCGATCGCTCGTCCGGAGCGGCGCGTGCCGCCCCGCGATCAGCGCCCGCTCCACCGAGGGCACTTCGGTCTCTCCAAGGCGCCAGTCGGCGCGGGTCAGCGTGTCGAGATCGAACACCGCGAATCCCACGATGCGCCCTGAGCCGTCCACGTACGGATCGACGTAGCTGTAGACGAGGTCTCGAACGCGGCGGAAGACCGGTCGCCGACCGTGGAGCCCCACATCGCGGGACTTGCCGATCGATCCCCACCGTCCGCGCTCGCGGAAGAGGTAGAGGACGTGGTCCAGCCCGTCCTGCGACTCGAGGTCCAGGACGAGCGGCGGATGACCGTGGGCTTCGAGGATGGTGGCCGCCGCGAGCACGGCCTCCAGGCAGTTGGCGCACCTCTCCCGGACGACGCCGCGGAAGGTCCGCACCGTCGCCTCCCAGTTGTACGGGACGGAGCGCAGCCACACCTGGACCGCGTTGGGAGTCGAAAGGCGCTCGACGATCCGCCGCTCGGTGGACGTGAAGCGGGAGAGATCCACGACCATCGGGACAGGGTACCGGGCCACGCCGGCTCCGAAAAGCCCTCGGACGGCTGGTGCCGGGAGCGGGCGCGCGATAGGATAGCTGACGTGCGATGGCCCAATGTCCTCGGCGTCGTCCTCCTCGCGCTCGGCCTGCTGACGATCCTGCTGAGAACCTTCGGCGCGACCCGCGAGACGCAATCGGTGGAGTCGGCCGGAATCGAGATCCGTTACGAGAAGGAGGAACGCCTGCCAATCCCGATGTGGGTCGGGATCGGATTGGCGGTGGCGGGGGGAGCGCTACTGCTCGTCCCCCGACGGACGCCGTCGTGAGGAGGGGCCTCCGTTCGGGTGCGGTGGAGGCGGGCGTGACGGCCGTACTGGTCGCCGCCGGCGCGGGGGCCCCGTGCGCGGCCCAGGAGCCGTTCGGCGATCCCGTCGACCTGACCCATGCCTTCGGCGACAGCACGATCTACTGGCCGACCGCGGACCCGTTCGAGCTCGTCGTCGTCGCCCACGGTCGCACCGAGGGCGGCTGGTGGTACGCGGCCAACTCGTTCGCCGCGGCCGAGCATGGCGGCACCCATCTCGACGCGCCCATCCACTTCGCCGAGGGGAAGCGTTCCACGGACGAAATTCCGCTCCACGACCTGGTCGGCCCCGCCGTCGTGATCGACGTGACGGAGGCCGCCCAGGCCGACCCGGACCTCCTGATCGGAGTGCCCGCCATGGAGGCGTGGGAAGGTCGGAACGGACCGATCCCGGCGCGCTCGATCGTCCTCCTCCGGACGGGGTGGAGCGAGCGGTGGCCCGACGCCGAGCGCTACCTGGGGACGGCCCGCCGAGGCGCCGACGCGGTCGCCGAGCTCCACTTCCCCGGTCTCGATCCCGACGCCGCCGCCTGGCTCGTGACGGAGCGCCGGGTCCGCGCGGTCGGCATCGACACGGCGTCCATCGACCGAGGCCAGTCGACCGACTTCCGCGCCCATCAGGTGCTGGCGGAGGCGGACGTGCCGATCTTCGAAAACGTGGCCGATCTGGAACGGGTCCCGCCGACGGGTGCGTGGGTGGTGGCGCTGCCCATGAAGATCGAGCGCGGGACGGGCGGACCGCTCCGCATCGTCGCCTTTCTCCCCGAAGGGCCGTGACGCCCGACACGCTCGAGCGCCGGGTCGGCGACCTGACCGTTCGGATCGACCGGCTCCTCTGCGTGGGGTTCGCCGACTGCCTGGACGAGGCGCCCGGCGCCTTCGTCCTCGACGACGAAGGGGTCGTCGCGTTCGCACAGCCCGATCTGGCGCCGCGCGAGCGGCTTCTCCGTGCGTGCGACGCGTGCCCGGTGGACGCCCTGACCGTCCTGGACGCCTCCGGCCGGCAGATCGTGCCGGCCGCGCCCGGATGAGCACCCCGGCGGGCCCCGGCCACGGCAGAGACCACCCGATCCGGACCTACCACGACGTGGCGGACCCGGGAGCCGAAGGGGTCGTCGCCCAGATCCGGGACCAGGGTCGGCGGCTGTCCGATCGCCTGGACCGGATCGGCGCCGTGGTGGCGGTGGCGAGCGGGAAGGGCGGCGTGGGGAAGAGCGCGGTGACCGCCAACCTGGCCGCCGTCCTGGCGGGGCGCGGGCGGGCGGTCGGCGCCGCCGATGCCGACCTCCATGGCCCCACGCTGGCGCGGATGCTGGGTGCTGCGCGCGAGCGACTCTCCGTGGACGAGGATGGCGTCCACCCGGCGCGCGGGATTCTGGACGTCCGGCTTATGTCGATGGACCTCCTCCTCGGATCGGCGGACGCTCCGGTCCGGTGGCGAGGTCCGGACGAGGGCGGTTTCGCCTGGCACGGGACGCTCGAGGCCGGCGCGCTGCGCGAATTCCTGGCCGACACGGCGTGGGGCGACCTGGATCTCCTCCTGCTCGACCTTCCCCCCGGCACCGACCGCCTCGACCGGATGCTCGGGATCCTGCCGCGCCTGGACGGTCTTCTCCTCGTGACGACGCCCTCCGAGGCCGCCCGCGCGGCGGTCGCCCGTACGGCCCGCCTCGCCCGCGAGGCGGGGGTCCGGGTGACCGGGCTGGTCGCCAACATGACCGCCTGGCGCTGCCCGGGGTGCGGACGGGAGACCCGGCTCTACGAAGCCGATGCGGCCGAGCGACTCGTCACCGACACCGGCCTGTCGCGCTGGGCCGACGTCCCCTTCGACCCGCGGCTGGCGGTGGCCACCGACGGCGGCCGGCCGTTCGCGATCGTCGATCCCGACGCGCCCGCGAGCCGGGCGTTCCGGGAGCTGGCCGACCGTCTCGAGGAGGAGGTCGGCCCTCTCGCGTGAAGTTCCTCTGCGTGACGTGCGACGCCGTGATGGAGTACGCCGAGCGCCAGCTCCCGGGCGACGGCACGATGGCCGTCGTCTACGGGTGCCCGAGCTGCGGGCGGGAGATCGCCCTTCTCACCAACCCGATGGAGACCCGGCTCGTCAGCGGGCTCGGGATCCAGGTCGGCGGTCGGTCCGTGCCGGATCAGCCGATGGAGCTCGTCCGCTCCACCCTCGCCACGGGGGGCGACGCCTTCGCCGACCCGGCGACCGGGCCCGCGCGCTCCACCGCAGGATCGGTGAGATGGAGCGAGGACGCCCGGGTCCGGCTCCAGTCCGTTCCGAACTTCGTCCGCGGAATGGTGAAGAAGATCTACGGCGAGTACGCGGCCGAGCGCGGGATCGACGAGATCACCCCCGAGGTCATGGACCGAGCCCGCGCCGACCTCGGCCTGGAAGGAATGTGAAGGGCGGCCGGTGACGTGCGTGGCCTGGGCGCACTACGACCCGTCCGCCACCCGGCCGAGCGGGCACGGAAGTTCCGCCAGGCGGCGATCGTCTATCTGCACTATGGCCTTCTCTATCTCTTCGGCGCGTACGTGCTGGTCGAGCGCGACCTCTTTCCCGACGCCCGCGGTCCTGAGTGGATGTGGTTCGGCACCGGGATCGCGATCGGCGCGGTCGTCGTCTGGGGGCTCTGGTGGTGGCAGAGCCCGTGGTTCGCGCGCGCCGTCTGGCTCCTGGTCGCGCTCCGGCTCCCGACCCTGATCGAGGGCGCCTTCCTGGGGGGCGCAATCGATCTCGCCCCCGGCCTCTATCTGATGGCCGGCCTGGTGGTCCTCGCCAACCTGGTGTTCCTGGCCCGCGCGGCGTGGGACGTCTGATCTCCCCGGCCGGAACCGTGGTGGCGACCGTCCGCAGCGCGAGTCGGGCCGTTGGCCGCCCGGGAGCGCGTCGTTCGCCTTCCGTTTGCCGGCCTGGAGCCGCCGACGTGTTAGAAAAACAGCACCCATCACCGCCGACCCTCGACCTTCGTGAGCTGCCGTGCCCGGAACCTGCGTCGCCACCCTGGCCTTCCTCTCCGCCGTCGCCCTGGCCGCGCCGACCGAGGTCCGGGGTCAGGTGTCCGAAGCGGCGGACCCGGCGACCTCCCAATGGCAGTACGGCGTCCGCGGCGTGGAGTGGGAGGAGGTGGTGGAGCTCCAGGACGAGGTGCGCGGATACCACGCGGCGGGGGCGATCGGCGCCTACGAGCTTCGCATCACGACCCGGGGCACACGTTTCGACGCCTTCGTGACGGCCGAGATCGCGGACGCGACCAGGCTGGCCGAGCTGCGCGGGATCGAGACGACGAGGGCCGCTCCCGAGGGCGCCGTCTCGGGGAAGCTCCCCAGCGAACACCCCTCTTGAGAATTCCTCCGCACCCGGCCCGACCCTGCCCGACGCCTCGCTTGACGCCCCGGTCGACGCTCCGTAAATAGCGCCGGCACCAAGCCGCAGGGCCGTCTCCGTCGTTCCGCCCGCACCTGAACCGCTCGCGGTCCGGCATGACCGGCTCGCGGCGGGAGCGGTCGTCGCGCTGCTGGTGGGCCGGAGGTCTCGGACGACGCGCGGGGGAGGCAGGCTGAAGAACAACCATTGGACCTACCTCGACCGTGACAGCGTCCTGCGCGGCTGCGCGGGCGCCCTCTTGGGCGCGCTCCCGCTCCTTTACACCATGGAGATGTGGTGGTACGGGAGGACGATCTCGGACGGATTCCTCCTCCTCCTGTACGTTCCGACCGTCGGCGTCGTGGTGCTCTGCCTTCTATTCGGCGGCTTCCGCCTGGGTCGCTCGGGCCACCTCTTCCTCGACACGCTGATCACGCTCGGGATCGGGCTGGCGATCTCGGCGGTGACGCTCCTGGTCGTCGGTCAGATCACGCCCGGGGTGCTCCCGTTGGATACGGCGGCTCGCATGATCGCGATCGAGGGGATCCCCAGCGCCATAGGCGCGGGCCTCGCCGTGACCCAGCTCCGCCCGCGGCTCCCCACCCATGACGTGGACCGCCGAATCGAGCGCATGCCCCAGGACTATCAGAAGATGCTGGCCACGACCGTAGGCGCGGTCTTCTTCGGCTTCAACATCGCCCCCACGGACGAACCGTGGAAGATGATGATCGAAGCCGAGACGTACCATTTCCCGTTGATCGTTGTCTTTTCCCTGGTCGTGTCGTACATGATCGTGTTCCTGGCCGACTTCGCGGAGCGCCGGCCAGGGTGCTTCGAGGGTGCCCTGGGAAGCCCCCTCGCCGAGACGCTGGTGAGCTATCTGATCTCGTTCGCCGTCGCCTTCGGGTTTCTCGTCGCCTTCGGACACGTGACGGCCGAAACCCCCATCTACTACGCGGTGGCCGCCACCGTCATGCTGAGCTACGTGACCACGATCGGCGGGTCGGCGGGCCGAGTCCTGATCGCCGAGTGACCGCAGCCAGGGGGCAGAAGAACGAGGAGCGGCCGGCCCGGCTCTCCTATCTCACCGCGGGGGTGAGCGGGACGCTCGTCCTGGCCCTCGTCGCGTATCTCGGCGTCCACGCCGTCGGCGTCGACCGTCCCGCGGCGATCGTCACCGAGACCGTCCCCCGGGAGGCGTGGGAGCATGCGGGGGTGCGGTACGTTCCGGTCGACGTCAGCAACCTGGGTGATCGGCCTGCAACCGAGGTCGTGATCGAAGCCGGACCCGACGGGACCGGGCCCCCCGAAACGGTCACCATCGATTACCTGGCGGGGGGCGAGAGGAAGAGGATCTACATCGCGCTGCCGAACGGCTCGGCGGAAGGCCCGGTGACCGCCCGTGTCGCGACGTTCCAGGAGCCCTGAGGCGTCGTCCTCCGGGTTTGACACATGACGGGCCCGTCCTTATATAAGGCGCGCCAGAGCGGCGGCACACCGGGCTTCTCGTCGGAATCCAGCTCGATCGACTCCAAATTCCGGACGGCATGTATCGCGAGATCCTCGTTCCGGTAGACAACTCCGAGCACTCGGACTGGGCGGTCGATCGGGCGATCGAGATCTGCCGGCGATCCGGCGGCAGGATCACCGGCAACCACGTCTACGCCGCGCGCCTCCACGACGTACGCTTCCGACAGCTCGAGACCGGGCTCCCCGCCCGGTTCCAGACGCCTGAAGAGATCAAGCGCCAGCGGAAGATCCACGACAAGCTGATCGAGAAGGGTCTGCAGCTGATCAGCGACTCGTTCCTGGACCAGGTGGAGCGCCGCTGCCGGGAGGCCGGCGTGGGGGTCGTTCGCCAGCTCCTGGAGGGGATCCACTTCGAGGAGCTGACACGGGAAGCCAACCGGGGGGCGGGGCAGCTTCCGTCCCTGATCGGCTTCGACCCGCTGATCGCCGGCAAGTACGACGGGGGTGAAACCGTCCGCAGCGACGTGCGGGTGGGGGAGAACGGTCGCCTCCTGGCCGACGACGGCGACGGCGAGGCCAAGCTCGCCGGCACGAGCGACCGGTCGTACGACCTGGTCGCGATCGGCGCCCACGGCCTGGGCCGCCAGCCGTTCAGCCAGCTTGGCGGCGTGGTCGGCCGCGCGATCCGGGGAATCGAAAAGGACGTCCTGATCGTGCGCGACGGGTCCGCCCTGGAGGGCGGGCGGTGGCTCGTCTGTGTGGATGGGTCAGCCTACTCCTACAAGGCGATGCGGGTCGCCCTCGAGATGGCCCGCGAGTTCGGGGCCCGGCTCTTCGTATGCAGCGCGTTCGACGTGGAGTACCACCACGTCGTCTTCCACAACATCAAGGACGTTCTCTCCGTCCAGGC
>DASZOP010000009.1:0-16250 GCA_035550715.1 Gemmatimonadota bacterium
ATGTTCCCGACTCCCTCGACGGTCTGGAGCCGCGGCCGCAGGGTCCAGCGCGCGAACTCCCCGATCGACTGGGGATCGGGACCGCTGATCGCGATCCACATGTTGGGCTGAGCGCTGATGTCCAGCTTCGACACGGTCGGAGGCTCGGTCTCCCTGGGGAGATCCGCCTCCGCCACGCTCACCTTGGCGCGCACGTCCTGGGCGGCGATGTCGATGTCCCGGTCGAGCTCGAACTCGACCGTGATGTTGGACACGCCGAGCCGCGAGGTCGAGGTGATGTGCTTGATCCCCTCGATCGAGCTGAGCTCGTTCTCGATCACGTCGGTGACCGCGGACTCGACGACCTCGGGGCTGGCGCCCGAAAGCACGGTCGTCACCGTCACGGTCGGGAAGTCGACGTCGGGGAACTGGTTGATGCCGAGCGCCCGATAGCCCAGGATCCCGAACAGGACGAGGGCCGTCATCAGCATGATGGTGAAGATCGGGCGCCGAATGGCGGTATCGGCGGCTCGCATCGTCAGCTCTCCCTTCTGAGCTCCCGCTCCTCGCGCGGAACGACCCGCACGAGGGCGCCGTCCTGGAGGCCCGTGTGGCCGGCGGTGATCACGGCCTCGCCGGGCCGTACCCCGCTCAGGATGACCACCCGGCCATCGACGCGCGGCCCCAGCTCGACCGCCCGCCGCTCGGCCGTCGAGTCCTGGACGACGTAGACGTAGTTGTCGGTCCCCTCCGTGTAGAGCGCGACCTCCGGCACGACCGAGGCGTTCTCGAGCACCGACGTCGTCACCTGGACGTCGGCGTAGGCGCCCGGGCGGACCGCCTGGTCGGGGTTCGTATAGACGGCGGTAATCTCGAGCGTCCGCGTGGCCGGATCGATCTGAGGGCTGACGTAATCGATCTGGGCTTCCCGCGCCGCCACCGTGTCGGTCCGCACCCGGAAGGTGATCTCGTCGCCGACCTCGACGTCGGTGGCATAGATCTCGGGGACGCTGAACCGGACCTTGAGCGGGTCGTCGTCCACCAGATCGAAGATCGCGCTCCCGTCGCCGCCGCTCACGTACTCGCCGAGCTGGACGTGACGCTTGCCGACCGTGCCCGCGAAGGGTGCCCGCACCGAGGACCGACCGAGGTCGAGCCGGGCCGTCCCGAGCTCCGCCCGCGCCTGCTCGACGGCCGCCTTCCCGCTCTCGACACGGGCCTCCAGGTCGTCGTAGGTGGCCTGATCCACGGCGCCCGCCTCGAGCAGCTTTGCGAACCGCTCGAGCTGCTTCGAATCGGCCTCGAGCTGGGCCTGGGCGCGCGACAGCTCGGCCGCGGCGACCTGCGTCTCGTTTCGGTAATCGCCGGGGTCGAGCTGGACCACGGGGGTACCCGCCGCGACGCGACTCCCCTCGTCGTGCAGGATCGCGACCACCCGGCCGCTCACCTCGGCCATCACTTCGGTCTGGTGATCGGCCTCCACCGTGCCCACCGCGGTCACGATGTTGGGCACGTCCTGACCGCGCACGTGGACGGTGTCCACGATGGCGGCCTGGGGACCGCCCCCTTCGGCTTCGCCTCCGCAGGCGGCGAGGGCGAGCGCGGCCGTCAGCGGCCACACGCATCTCTTCAGAACGTCCAACTGATCCGTCCTTCCCATCGCAGATTGTGGATCGTCTCCGAATCCGGGTTCTCCGCGTCCAGGGGATCGAGGAGGCGCATCCCGTTCCTGGTTCCCTCCACCTCGAGCTCCCAGCGCGAGAACGGTCGTGCGCGGACCCCGCCGCCCAGGGCCCACTGCGATTGGCTGTGGGTGGCGGGATCGGTGTCCCCCTCCCCGGTCGGGTCGGTCACCACCGCGCCCAGCCCGCCCACGATGTAGGGCAGGACCGGGGAATCGCGAAGCGGTCCGAAGGCCGGTGAGGCCAGGAGCTCGAGGTCGACCAGGATGACGGTCACGTCCGTATTCTCCCCGAGAAGCTCCGTCTCGCCGAGCCCCAGACGGGCACGGCCGCGGATCCCCTGCCAGAGCCGGCGCTCGATCCCGAGGCTGGCCAGGCTGAGACCTTCGTAGGGTGCGTCGTCGTCCCACGTCAGGGCTCCCACGCCGAACCCGAGCGCGTAGGTCGGCTCGGACGGCGTGATTCCGCTCGGTGGCGGGGCCGGCAGCTCGTCCGATCCGGCCTGCGCTTCGAGCGCGCCCGGAAAGAGGAGTCCGGAGAGCGCCAGGAGGCCGACCGCCCGCCTCACCGGTCCCCCATGGCGTGGGTCAGCCGGGCGACCGCCACCATGTGGTCGTGGAGGGCCTGGGCGGCGTTCAGCCGCGCTTCGGTCAGGGTCTGCTCGGCCTCGTCGAGCTCGAGCTGGGTCGAGAGTCCCTCCCGGAACCGGACCCGTGCGATCTCGTGGGCGCGCTCGGCTCGCTCGCCGGTCGCCCGCGTGGCCTCGACTTCGAGCGCGGTCGCTCGCACGGTCTGCCAGGCGTCCTGGACCTGGAGCCGGACGTCCCGCTCGAGCGCCCGGTACCTCTCCTCGGCCTCCACCTGATCGGCCCTGGCCTGGAGCGCCCGGCCTTCCGTCCGGCGCCCGTCGAAGACCGGGATGTCGAGCGCCAGGGCGGCGGTCGTCGCCTGGCTGAAATCCCGCTCCTCGGGCAGGAAGTCCTGCGACGACGAGCGGCGGCTCAGGTCGAGCGAGAGCCGGAGCGTCGGGAACGCCTCCGCCCGCTCGACGTTCACCAGCTCCTCGCTCAGCTCGACCGTTCGGGCCTGGGCTTCGAGGTCGGCGCGGCTGGAGAGGGCGCGTGTCTGGGCTTCCTCGAGGGTGATCGCCACCGGCACATAGGCGAGCGTGTCGACCAGGGTGATCTCCTGCTCCAGCGGCGTCCCGATCGTCCGCTTCAATCCGTTCACTGCGAGCTCGAAGCCGTTGCGCGCCCGGATCAGCTCCGGGCGCAGGTTCTCCAGGTCGACCTCGGCGGTCAGGAGGTCGAAGTCCGATCGCGTTCCGACGTCCCGGAAGAGCTGCACTTGCTCGACCCGTTCCGTGGCCAGCCGGACGGCGCTCTCGCGCACGCCGACCGAGGCCTCTGCGAGAAGCACGGCGTAGTAGTCCTCGCGGGTCTCGAGCGCGACGTCCGCCAGGGCCCGCTCGTAGAGGGCCTCGCTGGCGGCGCGCCCGTGGCGGGCGGCCGAGACCGCGGCGCCGAGACTCCGGTCGAAAACCGTCTGCTCGACCGTGATCCCGAACGTGTGCTCGTTGTCCTCGCCGATCGAGATCTGCTCCGTCTCGCCGCCCTGGTTGAAGAAGATGACCGGGCGCTGGAGGTTGTGGGCGAGCTGATAGGTCCCGTCGATCGTCGGGAGCGCCTCGGCGAACGCCTCGCGGACGATGCCCCGGGTCCGGTCGACGGCGGCCCGGGCGATCCGGGTCTGCTCGTTCTCGGCGAGCGCCTGGCCGATCGCGTCCTCGACCGTGAGGCGTACTTGGGCGGCCCGGTCCGTCCCGGCCACCTCCTGCGCGGCGGTACCTCCGGCGGTCATGAGGATCAGGCCGACCGCCCAGCCCGTGATTCGGATTCGATCCACCATCGTTCGCTCGTCTCGTTGAATAAACCGGATCGGCTCGTCGTCTCTTTGATGCATGCCAGGGGCGCCCGAGACAGCCCTGTCGACGGCGCCGAGTTCACAGCCTGGCTTCGATTCCCGGAAGCCCCCCTTCCGGGGGTCATCCACGCGGCTCCTGTTTGACCCGGCAGGGGCCGCACCCGGGCGGCCCGACCGATCGGCGGGCCGCCTTTTTTTGGGCGTCCCCCGTCCGGCGTTCACGTCTCCTCCCCCATCGACAGCCGCTCGATCAGGCGCTCCAGCGACTCCTGGAGCCGCGCCCGCTCGCGTCCGGGGAAGACGTCCTCGATCTCCGCTTCGACCAGGTCGATGAGGCCGAGGAGCCGCGGGACGAGCGCCCCGCCGGTCTCGGTCAGCCGGACCAGGTGGGCGCGCCGGTCGTCCGGGTTCGACTCGCGCGTGGCAAGCCCCTCCCGCTCCATGACGTCCAGGGTTCCCACCAGGGTGGAGGGCTCGACGTCGATCCGGGAAGCGAGCTCCTGCTGGCTCAGGGGCCCCTGGATATGGAGCTTCATGACGATCCGCGCCTGGGCCGGCGTGACGCCCAGGCCGGCCTGCGCCAGGGCGCGCGTGAGGCGCCGCTCGAAGACCCTTCCGAGGCACAGGATGGCGGGACCGAGACGACCATCCAGATCGCGCGCGGTGGTCCGCACGTCGGGGGAGACTGGATTTTTCATATGGAACCCTATTATATGAGACCTAATAGTATGGTGTCAACCCAAACGGTCTCCACCATGCTCTCCGACAACGGGCCGGGCGCACCGGGCGTTCAAACGCGGTCCGGACCGGCAAGGTTTCGTCGGCATCGATCCGGCCCCTCACGTTCGGCGTTGCGGGATCGCGCCTTCAAAGTCCGCCGGCCGCGTGTCGCGACCGTACGGCGGCTTACGACGCCCGTTCCGGCCTAGGCATGTACGGCGGCCTCCCCGTCCTCGACGGTCACATGGATACGCCCCTCCGGCTGGTCGACGAGGGCGTCGACATCGGCACCCGCCTGGCCGACGGGCACGCCGACCTGGTGCGGCTCGAGGAGGGCGGCGTGGACGCGGTCTTCATGGCCGCGTGGATCGATCCCGCGATCCCCGCGGGGCAGCGGATGGCGCGCGCCGAGCGGCTCCTCGGGGCGATCCGGGGTGTCGCGGTCGCCCACCCGGACCGCGCCGCTTTCGTCACCGACGCCGCCGGCGTCCGGCAGGCGACCCTGAAGGGCAGAATCGCCCTCCTGGCCGGCGTCGAGAACGCCGAGGCGCTGGACGGGGACATCGGGAACGCCGCGCGGCTCCACGCGCTTGGCGCCCGCTACCTGACCCTGACCTGGATGAACTCGAACGCCTTCGCCGACGCCGCGGGGGGCGAGCGCCTTCACGGCGGCCTCTCGGCCCTGGGTCGCCGGCTGATCGAGGAGCTGGACGCGCTGGGGATCCTGGTCGACCTGTCCCACGCCTCGGTCGCGACGTTCGGGGACGTCCTCGCTCGCGCCGAGCGGCCGCCGATCGTGAGCCACTCGGCGAGCGAGGTCCTGGGTGCCCATCCCCGGAACCTCTCCGATCTACAGCTTCGCGCGCTGGCCGAGCGGGACGGCGTCGTGGGGGTGAACTTCTTTCCCGGCTACCTCGCCCCCGGGACCGGGACATGCGACTGGACCGCGATCGTCGACCATCTCGAGCGGGCGATCCAGGTGGCGGGCCCGGCGCACGTCGCGCTCGGCTCGGACCTGGACGGGATCCCGCGGCTCCCCGCGGGCTTCGCGGGCGCCCAGGATTTCCCACGGCTGGCGGCCGAGCTCGAGCGGCGCGGGATCGAGGGAGACGACCTGGCGGCCGTTCTGGGCGGCAACTGGCTGCGCGTGGTGGAGGATCTCGACGGGTCCGGTTCTTGCTAGTCATGGATGATCGGAGCAGGCCCTGACGATGCCGTCCCGCCCTTGCCCGAGGCCCCCCGGGCCATGACCCAGACCCCGCCCGAGCGGCCGAAGCCCGACCGGACCCTCGCGGACCGCGAGCGTCAGCTCGCCCTCCTCAGGACGGTCGCCACGATCGCCAACGAATCCCCGGTCGAGGAGGCGCTCGGCCGGGCCCTCGCCGAGACCTGCGCCTACGCGGGCTGCCCGGTCGGGCACGCCTACCTGCGGCACGGCGAGGAGCTCAAGTCGAGCGGAGTCTGGTTCCTGGAGGACCCGGACCGGCATGCGGTCTTTCGCGCCCTCACCGAGAGCGTCGACCTGCCGGTCGGGCGAGGCCTTCCGGGGCGGGTGGCAAGGGACGCCCGGCCGCACGAGATCCCCGATCTCGCGGCGGACGACAACTTCCCGCGCGTGGAAGCGGCGCGGGAGGCAGGCCTCAGGGCCGGCTTCGCCTTCCCTCTCCTGGCGGGCTCCGACGTGGTCGGCGTTCTCGAGCTCTACGACACGAAGGCGGGGAGCATCGAGAAGGACCTCCTCGAGGTCATGGCCTTCGTGGGGACGCTCATGGGTCGAGTCGTCGAGCGGACCCGGGCCGAGGAGCAGCTCCGTTTCCACGCCCTTCACGACTCCCTCACCGCGCTCCCCAACCGATCGTTCGTCCTGGAGCTCATCAAGCAGGCGATCGGCCGGGCCCGACGCCACGCCTCCTACCGCTTCGCCGTCCTGCTGATCGACGTCGACGGCTTCCGGCGGCTCAACGACACGCTCGGCCACTCCATCGGGGACCGGCTCATCGTGGAGATCGGCGAGCGGTTGAAGGAATGCCTTCGTAGCGAAGATACGATCGCGCGCCCGGTCGAGGAGGGCGGCGCCCCTTCCGGCCCGCTCGCCCACCTGGCGGGCGACGAGTTCCTCGTCATGATCGAGAACCTGCACGATGCCAGCGACGCGATCCGGGTGGCGCGGCGGATCCAGGACCGGCTCGAGCGACCCTTCCTGATGGCCGGCCATCCGATCCTCGTGACAGCCAGCGTGGGCATCTCGCTGAGCAGTCCCGACGACGAGATGCCCGAGGAGCACCTGCGGGCTGCGCACCTGGCGCTCGATCGGGCCAAGAGCCAGGCCAAAGGGGGCTGCGCGGTGTTCGACCTCACCATGCACGAGCAGGCGGTGCGGCGTCTCCAGCTCGAGGTCGACCTGCGCCGCGCGATGGACGAGCGGCAGTTCCGCCTCCACTACCAGCCGATCGTCTCCCTGCCGAGCGGCGACATCGCCGGAGTCGAGGCGCTCATCCGGTGGCCGCGGCCGGGGAAGATCGTCATGCCCGGGGAGTTCATCCCGGTGGCCGAGGAGACGGGCCTGATCCTGCCGATGGGGGTGTGGGGGCTCGAGGAGGCATGCCAGCAGCTCGCCCGCTGGACGGCGGTGCTGCCGCCCGAGCGTCCGATGAGCATGAGCGTCAACTTCTCGCCGCGGCAGTTCGCGCAGCCCGACTTCGACGACCTCGTGCGACGGGTCCTCGAGGAGACCGGCCTTCCGCCCGAGCTCCTGCGCCTCGAGGTGACCGAGAACGCCGCCATGGACGACGTCCGCCACACCCAGATCATGCTGGGACGACTCAAGGACGCCGGTGTCCGGATCAGCATCGACGACTTCGGGACCGGCTTCTCCTCGCTGGCCTATCTGAAGCGCTTTCCGGTCGATACGCTCAAGATCGACCGCTCGTTCATCGCCGCGGTCGACCACGACGCCGACAGTCGCGAGATCGTCCGCACGATCATGGGCCTGGCCCGGACGCTCCGCATGGACGTGATCGCCGAGGGCGCCGAGACCCACTCCCAGGTGGAGTTCCTCCAGGGGATCGACTGCGAGTACGCCCAGGGGTTCTTCTTCTCCCGCCCCATCGACCCGGCCGATCTGGAGCGGGCGCTGGCCCACGGGACCGTCGCCTGAGGTCCGCGCGGCCCGTTCCGGCGGCGCCCCCCTGCATCTTTTCCCGGGATCGGGTGTAGATTAGCCGTCGATTCCGGTACGCCCACGACAACCTGCCCCATCCCGACGCTCGCCCATGGTCCGACGTCTCCCTCGATCTCTCCGCCGGCCGCCCCGCTGGGCCCTCGTGGCGGTCCCCGTCGCGCTGTTTCTGGCGCTCGTCGGCGTCGCCGCCTGGATCGTCGTCCTGGAGCGGCAGGTGACCTCCAAGTGGGAAGGCCGGAAGTGGAACCTCCCGTCCCGCGTCTACTCGGACGCGTATCTGGTCTACCCCGGGAAGCGGATCGACGCGGACGACTTCGAGGCCCGCCTCCGGCGTCTCGGCTATCTCGAGCAGGCGGGAGGGGTGGACGACCCCGGAGAGTACGCGCGCGAGGAGGGCGAATGGCTGGTCTACCTGCACGCCTTCCACTATCCGGACGGCGCCAACCCCCCGCTGCCGATACGGATCCGGACGCGCGGCGGCCGGGTGACCGAGCTGAGCCAGGCCCGGACCGGGCAGACGCTCGCCAGCACGGCCCTCGAGCCCGAGGTCATCGGCGTCATCTTCGACCAGCACATGGAGGACCGGACGCCGGTCGATCTGGCGGAGGTGCCGCCCCACGTCGTGGACGCCATCCTGGCCGTCGAGGACGCCCGCTTCTACTCGCACCCGGGGGTCGACCCCATCCGGATCGCGGGCGCCGCCGTCGCGAACCTTCGCGCGGCAGGGACCGTCCAGGGCGGATCCACGATCACCCAGCAGCTCGTCAAGAACTACTACCTGACCGCCGAACGCACCTACGAGCGCAAGCTCAAGGAGGCGCTCATGGCGGCCATCCTGGAGTTCAAGTACTCCAAGCGCGACATCCTCGAGGCGTACCTGAACGAGATCTACTTCGGTCAGCGCGGAGCGAGCTCGATCATGGGGATCGAGGAGGCCGCCCAGCACTACTTCGGCAAATCTGTCCGCGAGATCGACCTCGCCGAGGCGGCGACCCTGGCCGGCCTGATCCGCGACCCGCGCCGCTACAACCCGGCCCAGAGCCCGGAGTCCACCCGGGAGCGTCGGGACCTGGTTCTGAAGCTCATGCACGACCAGGATCGGATCACCGACGATCAGTTCGCGCGGGCGCGCGGGGCCAGGCTGGCCGTCCGACGGCGGGACGCCCGCGTCAACGACGCCCCGTACTTCGTGGACTACGTCCTCCGCGAGCTCGCCGACCGCTACCCGAGGCGGCTCCTGCAGAGCCGGGGCCTCCGGATCTTCACCACCCTAGACATGGGCGAGCAGGTCGCCGCCCGCGAAGCCCTCACGAATGGCCTGGCGCATCTCGAGGAAGGGTACCCGCGTCTCGCGAAGCGCGAAGGGGAGCTCGAGGGAGCCGTCGTCGTGCTCGATCCCCAGACCGGCTTCGTCCGGGCGATGGTGGGCGGTAGGGACTACCAGGAGTCGCAGTTCAATCGCGCGGAGCAGGCTCGACGGCAGCCCGGCTCGACGTTCAAGCCGTTCGTCTACCTGACCGCCTTCCTGACCCCCGGCCGCTGGAGCCCGGCGACCACCATCGACGACGAGCCGTTCGAGGTGATCAGTGGCGGACAGACGTGGTCGCCCGAGAACTACGACCGTACCTACCACGGCACCGTGACCCTCCGGAACGCGCTCTCCAATTCCATGAACGTGGCCACCAGCCGCCTCGCCTTGTCGGTCGGGCTCGACCGGGTGACCAGGACCGCGAAGGAGGCCGGGATCGAGAGCCGCCTCAGGCCGCTGCCGTCTCTCGCTCTGGGGGCGTTCGAGGTGACCCCGCTCGAGCTCGCATCGGCCTATGCCACGCTCGCCAACGGAGGGATCCGTACGCAGCCGCTCTCGATCCTGGCCGCCGTCGATGACGACGGCGAGGTCGTCCAGCATCGGGAGGTGAAGATGGACCGCGTGCTGCCCGCCGATGCCGTCTATCTCGTCAACGACATGCTGCAGGACGTCTTCGACGAGGGGACCGCCCGCCGCTCCCGCAATCTCGGGTACGCCGGTCACGCGGCGGGCAAGACGGGAACGACCAACGACACCCGCGACGCCTGGTTCGTGGGTTACACGACCGAGATGGTGGCGCTCATCTGGGTGGGCTATGACGACAACAGCCCGATCGGCCTGCACGGCGACCGCGCGGCCCTGCCCATCTGGGTCGAGTTCATGAAGGCCTCCGGCTACGGCGACCGGAGCCCCGACTTCCCGGCGCCGAGGAACATCGTGCTGGTCGAGGTCGACCCGGAGACCGGCCAGCTCGCCACGCCGGGCTGCCCGATCACGCGGTTCGAGGTGTTCGTGGAGGGGACGGAGCCGCAGGAGGAGTGTCAATTGCACGGACACAGCGACGACGGATGGTGGATCTTTTGAGCTTTCGGGCGCTGAAGACCTCGGTCCTGGTCAGCGTGCTTCTGGCTCTCGTCGCGTGCGGGGGGGCGGGCCGGGAGCCGCCGCGGACGAGCCCGGAGCGACGCGACTCGCCCGACGCGCGGGTGGAGAACGGGACTGCGGACGAGACCTTGCCGGGCGACGCCGATCCGCGCGAGATCTCGACCGACACCGCGCTCGCCGACGATCCCGGCGCCGGGACGCCCGAACGCGAGGCGAGCCAGCAGGTCGTCGAGGAGGGCAAAGGGTACCTGATCACGGGACGTGCCGCCGAGGCCGAGCGTCGCTTCGACCGCGCAACCCGGATCGATCCGACCAACGGATTCGCCTGGTACTGGCTCGGCCGTGCTCGGCTCGAGGCCGGGGACCCGACCGCGGCGGCGGGTGTCCTGGAGAAGGCCGAGAGCCTGCTCGGGCCGTACCCCGAATGGCGGGACAAGGCGGCGCGTCTGCTCGCGTCCGTCCGCTGATCGAAGCGCGGAAGGAGGCGCCCCGATCGACTTCGAGGACGCCCGTCAGCGGATGCTGAGGCGTCAGATCGCGGACCGGGGAATCCGTGACCCGGCCGTCCTGGGGGCGCTCTACAGCGTCCCGCGTCACGAGTTCGTCCCCGTCGAATACCTCGACCTGGCCTACGAGGACCGTCCGCTGCCGATCGGCGAAGGCCAGACGATCAGCCAGCCGTACATCGTCGCCTACATGACCGCGGCCCTCGAGCTTCAGCCCGACGACCGAGTGCTCGAGGTCGGGACCGGTTCGGGCTACCAGACGGCCGTCCTCGCGGAGATCGCACGCGAGGTGTTCTCGGTCGAGATCGTGCCGATGCTGGCGCGGCGGGCGGCGCGGACCCTCGAGCGCCTGGGGTACCGGAACGTCCACGTCGTGGCGGGAGACGCGCACGCCGGGCTTCCCCGTGCGGCGCCCTTCGACGCCATCGTCCTGACCGCCTCCCCGCCGGACGTCCCGGCGGCCCTCTTCGAGCAGCTCGCGCCGGGCGGCCGGCTCGTCGCCCCTGTCGGTCGGGGGGGCGGGCAGCGGATCGTACGGTGGCGGAGGACGCCAACCGGGTTCGCCGCGGAGAGCCTGATCGGCGTCCGGTTCGTCCCCATGACGGGCGGCGCGGGTGGCCGGTCCGGAGACTGAGGCGGGCGCCCCCCAGGCCCCGCCGGCCGGCCGTTCGGTCGTGGTGGGGCTGGGCTTCCTCGGGATTGCGGTCGTCGCCGCCCTCGTCATGGGCGGGCCGGACCCACGGATCGTGCCCGTCGGACCGGGTACCTGGTTCGACCCCGCCTTCCGCCGCCTGTCGGCGGAGTACGCGGAGACCCGCTACGCGCTCTGGGCGGCGGGGACGATCCTGCGCTGGGGGGCCCTGGCGGGGCTGGTCGTGCTGGGGGCCGGGCCCGTCCTGGCCGGTCTCGGACGCCGGCTGGGCCTCGGGCGCTCCCTCCCGTCGGCCTTCTTCGCCGCGCTCCTCCTCCTGGCCACCCTCTCCCTCATCGCCCTTCCCCTCAGCTTCGCGAGCGGCTTCCACGTCGAGCACCTGTACGGCCTCTCGGCCCAGTCGGCGGGCGGCTGGCTCATCGACACAGGCCGCCGGCTGGGGTTCTGGATCGTGGTCTACGCCGCGGGCGCGGCCGGGTTTCTGGCGTGCGTCGGGAGGTGGCCCCGCCGGGGGTGGCTGGTCGCGGCGTTCGCGGGCACCCTGGTCGCCTTCGCCGGGGCGACCCTGGCCCCCGTCGTCATCGACCCGCTCTTCGACGACTTCACGCCGCTCGCGGATCGCGGCCTCGAGGCGGAGATCGTGGCGATGGGGGCCGGGGCGGGCCTCGAGATCGACCGGGTCCGGGTCGTGGACGCGAGCCGCCGGACGCGGCGGCTGAACGCGTACGTGACGGGGCTCGGGAGGACGCGACAGGTCGTCCTCTACGACAACCTGCTCGAGCGGGCGCCGCGGGACGAGCTCCGGCTGGTGGTGGCCCACGAGCTCGGACACGCCGCCGAGCACCACGTCCGGAAGGGGCTCCTGTGGGCCGTCCCCGGGATCTTCTTCGGCGCCTGGCTCCTGGCGGCCATCGCCGGGTGGCAGGCGCGTCGCGACCTTCGGCTGTCCGGTCCGGGCGATCCGGGGGGCCTCCCCCTGCTCTGGCTCGCGGTGACCGCGCTCCTCCTGGCCACGAGCCCGATCGAGAGCGCGATCTCCCGGCGGATGGAGGCCCGGGCCGACTGGCTGGCCCTGGAGCTGACACGCGACCCCGTAACGTTCGTGGCCGTCGAGCGCCGGCTCGCCCGGACGAACCTCGCCCCCGTCACGCCGCCCGGGTGGGTGGTGGCGTGGTTCTTCACCCACCCCCCGGTCCTCGAGCGGATCGGCATGGCGGGGTACTGGAAACGGGAGTCTGGCGACCGGCGGTAACGCGTCCCATATTCCGTTCGATCTCTGATTCCCCTCCCGCAACCCCGGACAGGACCGCTGCATGCCCGCACATCCACGCCTCGTCGGAAGCCTCTGCGTGCTCGCCGCTCTCGCCGCTCCGCCCGTCGCGCCGGCCCAGGAACCGGCCGCGTCGTCCACGGACGCCATCGACATCCCCTACCAGAAGTTCGTCCTCGACAACGGCCTGACGCTCATCGTCCACGAGGATCACAAGGCGCCGATCGTCGCGGTCAACGTCTGGTACCACGTGGGCTCGAAGAACGAGAAGCCGGGAAAGACCGGCTTCGCGCACCTCTTCGAGCACCTGATGTTCAACGGGAGCGAGCATTTCAACGACGACTACTTCCAGCCGTTCGAACGGGTCGGCGCGACCGACATGAACGGCACGACCAATCCGGACCGCACGAACTACTTCCAGAACGTCCCTGTCCCGGCGCTCGATCTCGCCCTGTGGATGGAGTCGGACCGGATGGGGCACATGCTGCCCGTGGTCGACCAGCCACGGCTGGATGAGCAGCGGGGCGTCGTCCAGAACGAGAAACGCCAGGGGGAGAACCAGCCCTACGGCGTCACCCGGCAGCTCCTGTCCGAAAACACCTATCCGGAAGGCCATCCCTATTCGTGGACGACGATCGGGGCCATGGAGGATCTGGACGCGGCCTCGCTGGAGGACGTCCACGAATGGTTCGAGACCTACTACGGCGCCGCCAACGCCGTGATCGCGATCGCCGGCGACGTGGAGCCCGAGGCGGTTCGGGAGAAGGTCGAGCGCTACTTCGGCTGGATCCCGTCGGGGCCACCGGTCGCCAGGCAGGACGTTTGGATCGCGAAGATGGAAGGCACCCACCGCCAGAGCGTCCAGGACCGTGTGCCACAGGCCCGGATCTACATGACGTGGAACGTGCCCCCGATGGGCACCGCCGGGCACGACTACCTGGACCTGGCGGCCGGGATCCTCTCCACCGGCAAGACCTCACGGCTCTACAAGCGGCTCGTCTACGACGACCGGATCGCGACCGACGTGGCCGCGTTCGTGATCGGGCGCGAGATCGGAAGCCAGTTCCGGATCCAGGCGACCGCCCAGCCCGGCCAGGACCTGGCGGCCGTCGAGCGGGCGATCGAGGACGAGCTGGCGCGCTTTCTGGCCGAAGGACCGACGACGGAAGAGCTGGAGCGGATCCAGACCGTCGTCCGCGCCGATTTCCTGACCGGGATCGAGCGGATCGGGGGCTTCGGCGGGAAGAGCGACGTCCTCGCGATGAGCGAGGTGTACGGCGGAAGCCCGGATGCGTACAAGACGATCCTCGACCGGCTCGCCCGCGCGACGACCGGGGACGTGCACGACACGGCCCGGGACTGGCTCTCGGACGGCGTCTACGTGCTCGAGGTGCATCCGTTCCCCGAGTATGCGACCGTGCCGTCGGACGTCGACCGCGCCTCCCTCCCCTTCCCGGATTCGATTCCCGCCGCCGAATTCCCCGCGTTGACCCAGGCCACCCTTTCGAACGGGCTCGACGTGATCCTGGTCGAGCGGCATGCGGTTCCGATGGTCGAGCTGCGCCTCCAGCTCGACGCCGGTTACGCGTCGGATGTCGGCGCTGAGCCCGGGACCGCCAACCTGGCCATGGAAATGCTCGACGAGGGCACCGGGAGCCGCGACGCGCTCGAGATCTCGGCCGAGCTGGACCGGCTGGGCGCGGAGCTCTCGACCGGTTCGGATCTGGACGCCTCGACGGTCTCGATGACCGCGCTCACCGAGCACCTCGAACCGTCGCTCGATCTCTATGCCGACGTGATCCGGGATCCGGTGTTTCCGGCCGCAGAGCTCGAGCGGATCAGGGAGCAGACGATCGCCGCCATCGAGCGCGAGATGGTCGATCCGGTCGACATGGGGCTTCGGATCCTGCCGGCGCTCCTGTACGACGAGAACCACCCCTACAACCAGCCGCTCACGGGCACCGGCACGGTGGAGACGGTCCGGGCGATGACCCGCGAGGACCTGGTGTCGTGGCACGACGCCTGGTTCAAGCCCGGAAGCGCGACCTTGATCGTCGTCGGCGACGTCACGATGGATGGGCTCCTCCCCAAGCTCGAAAGCGCGCTCGGGGAGTGGGAAGCCGGAACCGTGCCCGCCAAGGAGATAGGCGCGGTCGCGCTCGAGCAGGAGCCCGCCATCTACATCCTCGACCGGCCGGGCGCCGAGCAGAGCGTCATCTTCGCCGCCGAACTGGCCCCGCCCCGGGGCAACCCCGACGACATCGCGTTCCAGACCATGAACGAGATCCTGGGCGGGAGCTTCACCTCGCGGGTCAACATGAACCTGCGCGAGGGCAAGCACTGGTCGTACGGCGCGTTCACCTTCGCCTTCGACGCCGCGGGCCCGCGGCCGTTCCTGGCCTACGCGCCGGTCCAGACCGACAAGACGAAGGAGTCCCTGATCGAGCTCGCGAAGGAACTGCGCGGCATCCGGGGCGAGATCCCCATCGTCGAGGACGAGCTGGAGAAGGTCAAGGCCCAGCAGACGCTGGCGCTGCCGGGGCGGTGGGAGACGGCGGAGGCGGTGGCCGCCTCGATCGCGGAGATGGTGCGGTTCGGTCTCGGTCTGGACTACTACGACACGTATGCGGGCGAGGTCCGCGCGCTTTCCCTGGAGCAGATCTCGGCGATCGCCCGGTCCACGGTCCATCCCGACCAGCTCCTCTGGGTGGTGGTGGGGGACCGCGAGGAGATCGAGCCCGGAATCCGGGATCTCGGGTGGGGACCGATCCGGGTGCTCGATCCCGACGGCCATCCCGTCGAGGAGCCGGCCGCGCGCTGACGCCCCGAAGGTGATGGAGCCGACCGGCCTGACGCTGGTCGAGCTGGGCGCCGCCTACCGCGACGGACGCCTGCGGCCGACGGACGCCGTCGAGTCGTGGCTCGAGCGGATCGTGGAGGGCCCGGTCTACCGGGTCGTGACGGCCGGGCGCGCGCGCCGCCAGGCCGCGCGGGCCGATGCGCTCTTCCAGGCCGGCGTCGATCGGGGGCCGCTCCAGGGGATCCCGATCGCGCTCAAGGACCTGATCGATACGGAAGGCGAGGTCACGGCCGCCGGTTCGGCGGTTCTGGCGGAGGGATCTCCGGCATCCGGCGACAGCCCGGCCGCGGCGCGGCTCGACCGCGCGGGTGCGGTCTTCCTCGGCAAGGCCAACATGACGGAGCTCGCCTTCAGCGGGCTCGGGCTCAACCCCCACTTCGGCACCCCCGGCTGCGCGCTCGACCCCGACCGGGTGCCGGGCGGATCCTCGTCCGGATCGGCGGTGGCGGTCGCGACCGGCCTCGCCTGCGTCGCGATCGGGTCGGACACGGGTGGCTCGGTCCGGATCCCGGCCGCGTTCAACGGGATCGTCGGTCTGAAGACGACCGACGGCGCGATCCCGACCGCCGGCTGCGTCCCGCTCTCCCCGACCCTCGACACGCTGGGGCCGCTGGCCCGGACCGTCCCCGACGCGTGGCACACGTGGCGGGCCCTGGCCGACCTCCCGCCCGCCCCGTTCCCGGGCCCGCCGGAGGACCGCCTGCGCCTCCTCGTCCCCGAGAGCCTGGCGGCCGGTCTCGAGCCGGAGGTCGCCCGCGCGTTCCAGGATGCCTGCGAGCGCCTGGCCGCAGCGGGGAACGCGCTCGAGCGTAGCCCGGTTCCCGTCCTCGACCAGGTCGCCGAGCTCTATGCCCGGCACGGCACGTTCGCCGGCATCGAGGGGTTCGCGCTCCATCGTGAGCTCCTCGAACGGGGCGGCGGCCGGATCGATCCGCGCGTCTCGACACGGATCCTCGCTTACGCGGACCGCACCCGCGATGACCTGGCGCGGCTGGTCGAGGCACGGGCCCGGGTCCGCCGCGAGATGGACGGAATCGCCCGGCCGTACGATGCCCTCGTCGCAC
>DASZOP010000010.1:0-4685 GCA_035550715.1 Gemmatimonadota bacterium
GACAGGACGACGTACAGGTAGTCCCCCTCCTCACCCTCGTAGAACAGGTACTCGCCGGGCTCGAACGAGCGCTCCTCGGCGACCGCCGCCAGCTGGAGCAGGTCGTCCGCGCCCAGCTGGCTCAGGAGGTCCGTGCGGCGCAGGGCCGCCGCCTTCTCGACCGAGCTCATCGCCATCGCTTCCTCTTCCTCTCTCTCCTTTTCGTAACGTCGGGCGAGCCGCCGCACGATGGGATCGCCCGACGAGGCCAGCCGTTCGAGCTCCGGCCCCAGGCGATCGGGGTACGCCCGGGCGGCCACCGGGACGGCATAGGCGCGGAGCCACGGCTCCGCCTCCTCCAGGACGGACTCGAGATCCTCGGCCGGCTCGCGGTCATCGAGGGGATACCAACGGCGGCCGAGCTCGACACGCTGGTCGGTGCTCCAGTCCGGATCGATGAGCGGGATCAGCCGGCGCGCGTCGTCCCGGTCGAGCACCGTCTCCAGCAGCTCGAGCGCGTGGGCGCCGTACAGGGAGCCCCCGCTCGTGAGCCCCGCGTAGGCGAAGTAAATCGTCTTCTGGCTGTACAGCAAGGCCTGGAGCCGGAACGCGCGCTCGATGGTGCGCTCGGCCTGGAACCCGAGCGCCCAGGCGTATGCGCCCATCGCCCCCGCGTCCTGCTCTTCCAGATCGCGAGCCAGGAGCCGGAGGGCGACGAGCTGGCGCTCGATGTCGTACGACTCCTTGAGCTCACCGTCCAGCTCCTCGCGCACGGTCTCGACGGGGACGGCCCAGCGGGGGTACCGCCGGCGGAGCTTCCCGAGCGCCTTGAGCGCGTAGAGGCGGTGGCTCTCGCGCGACATCGACGGCAGCCCTTCGACCAGCGCGCGCAGCGCGGCCGGGCTGGCGATGTGGACGAAGACGCTCGGAAGCCAGCGGCGGGCTTCCTCGGGCAGGTCGGGGTCGCGCAGGGAGGCGCTCAGATACGGGATCCCGGCCTCGCCGAAGGCCGCCAGGGCCCGGATCGCGGGCGGCCGGGTGGGGATCTCCGCGAGATGCGGGAGGAGGTTCGCGATCAGGTTCGGGCGGGGCACGCGCCCCGCGCTCACGATGGCAGCGCGAACGACCTCGGGGTCGGAATCCCCGAGCAGGGTCTCGAGATGCCGCTGCAGGGGATGCGGCTCGCCCACGAGGCCGAGGGCACGGGCGCAGGCGGCGCGCACGGGCGCCCCCTCGTTGCCGACCTTCCGGACCAGCCGGGACATGGCCTCGGTCGCCTCACGCTCGCCGTCCTCGCCGCCGTATCTCACGAGACAGACGAGCGCCGCCTCGATCCGGTCCGGATCGTCCTCGTCCAGCCATCCCCGCATCCGTGGCAGCCACTCGTCCGGGTCGGCGGCGCAGAGGAGACGGTAGGCGCGCGCCTGGACGCGGCGGTCCGGGTCGTCGGCCAGCGGGCGAACGGACTCCAGAGGAACCCCGTCCTGGATGGCCGCCAGGAGTCCCAGGGCCCGCGCCCGGACCCGCGGGTCGAGGTGCTCGAGCAGCCGCAGGAGATCGTCCTCGAGGACGCGGGGAGGCACGTCGCGGAAGAGGTCCAGGGTGTACTGGATCCGCTCGGCGTCGGCTCCGGGGCTCAGCGCCTCCCGGAGCGCCCGGATCGTCTCGCTGTCCAGGCTCTCTTCGACCGCCTCCTCGAGATCGACGTCCCGCACCGCGAGCAGCCGCTCCAGGATCTGGCGGTAGCTCTGCCGCACCCCCCAGACGGCGCCGATCCAGGCGACGATGAGAACCAGCGTGACGATCTTCAGGCCCGGCCCCCGCATGGCCATGACCCCGCTCCCGGCCAGGATCAGCACCCCCGCTAGACCGTCCGCGCCGCGCTGGACGACGATGTCGATGAACGGCTTGGCGCGGCGCTTGAGGACGGTCGGGACGGGCAGGTAGAGGAGCTCCCGCGCGGACTGGTCGAGCGAATTCTTGAGGGTGGCGTCCCCCGACTTGGCCAGGGTCGCGGTCAGCAGGCTCGGCGCGGCCAGCAGCCCGCCCACGCCGAGCCCCATCGCGACCGGCAGCACGACCAGCGAGCCGGCGAGACCCAGGACGCGGAGGGCCAGGCTCGCGAAGAAGAGCTGGATCAGGAGCGCGGCGCCGTTGAAGACAGCGAAGACCACGCCGAAGTAGCGCGTCTGGGCGTCCTGACCGGGGACAGCCACCTCGACCGCCGCGCTGAACATCCAGTCCACGAACGTGACCGCGAGGGTTCCCACGAAGAGGAGGACGGCGATCCGCCGGAGGTGCTTGACCCGTCGGAGGAGGCGCAGGCCGCCCGTCACGCCCTGCTCGTCCTCCTGACCGCTCCGTGCCCGCGAGGTTCGGAACTCGCCGATCCTGAACGCTCTCTCGGCCAGGATCCCGCAGACCCCGAGCAGGCCGGCTCCGAGGAGAAGCAGGTTCTCCGAGCCCAGCGGATGGGCGAGGAACCCGGCACCGGCGCTCCCGGCGACGCCGCCCGCCAGGCCACCGGCGCCGACGAACCCTAGCAGCCGCTTGGCCTGCCGGGGGTCGAACACGTCGTTCACGACCAGGAAGAACTGGCTCACCAGAAACAGCGTGAAGACGTTGACCCAGACGTAGAACGAGCCGGCGGTCCAGGCCGTCGGACGACGCAGGACGACCCAGAAGAAGGCCAGCGACGCCGCCACCGCGGCCAGCGTGCCGAGGATCTGGGGGCGCCGGCCGAGCGGGGCGATCCAGCGCCCGTAGGCGAGGGTGGCGATCGCCGAGACGACCGCGCCCGCGATATACGCCCATGGGAGGTTGACCGCCCCCGCGGTGCTGAGGAAGAAGGCGTTGCGGGCCGGCTTGATGAGGTGCTGGAGCGAGGTGAGGAGGAAGAACCAGCCGAACAGCGCCCAGACGATCGGCCATTCGGAGGATCGGATGTCCAGGACCCCCGGGCGCCGGCCCCTTACGGGTCGACCGCCGTTACGCGATCGGCGGGGCTGCGCGCTCAGTCTTCGACCAGGAGCCGGCGGCCGGCGTAGCCCGTTTCGACGGAGTGCCAGAAGCGGATCCTGTCCTCACCGTACTGCCAGCACAGGTAGGCCAGCTGTCCGTCGCGGAGGGTCGGGAAATCGACCAGGCCGAGCTCGACCCCCTTGAACTCGGCTCCCAGCCGCTCGAGCTCACGGGCGCCCTCCACGAGGCGGTCGGTGAGCGCATCGATCTCGGGCCGGACGCGGGCCACCTCGTCGCCCGGATCGAGCCGATCGAGCAAGGCCTGCCTCTCGGCGTGGTCCTCCATCATGCCGCGCACGATCGAGCGGACGAGGGGGAGCATGCGCTCGGCCTCGTCGCGAGAGAACAGACGGATCTCCTGCTCCAGGGTGTGGGACATGGCGTCTCCGGGAAGATTAGAGACGTTCGATCTCCTGACGAGCGCCCAGGATCTCGACGCAGTCGAGGTACAGCTCGCGCTCCTCGGTTTCGGAGAGGAGCCCGTGCTTGTAGCGCTCGTACTGATCGGGAAAGTGCTCACGCATGACCGCGAAGACCCGGACGTCCTCGCGACCTCCCTGGTCGATCGTGATCTCGATCTTGGGAATCAGACGGGCTACCTGACGAGCGAGCCAGAAGAAGAGAATGACGAGGATGATCAGCTTGAGCATCGTCGGAAGTGTACCCCGCAGGTCCCCAAATGACAACGCGCCCCGGGGGCGCGGGAGGGCCGGTCCCGCGAGGTCGCGGGACCCCTTGCGGCATGGTGCCCAAGGAGGGAGTCGAACCCCCACGGGCGTGAGCCCACACGACCCTGAATCGTGCGCGTCTACCAGTTCCGCCACTTGGGCAGCATGCCGGGGACGGAGGAAATATCGCCGAGCCGGAGAGGTTGTCAATCGAACCGAGCGGTCGCTCCGCCTTGCCCTGCGCCCGGGCCCGCCGTAACCTTCCCCGACCCATCCTTCGGACGTCGTTCGCCGAGTTCCCGTTTTCGCCATGGCCGAGAAGTCCGCCCTTGTCGCTCAGAATCGCAAGGCCCGCCACGAGTACGAGATCCTCGAGACGTTCGAGGCAGGTCTCGTGCTCATGGGCCCGGAGGTGAAGTCCATGCGGGAGGGGAACGTGAACCTGCAGGACGGGTACGCCACGATCGAGGGCGGCGAGGCGTGGCTCCACGGCGTCCACATCAGCCCTTACGATCCCGCCGACCGCTGGAATGCCGACCCACGACGTCGGAGGAAGCTGCTCCTGAGCAAGAGCGAGCTGCACGCGCTGGCCGGCCGCACCGAGCAGAAGGGGCTCACGATCGTCCCTCTGGACATCCACTTCAAAGGCGGCTGGGCGAAGGTGACGCTCGGCCTGGCGCGTGGGAAGCGGCAGCACGACAAGCGCGAGGCCCTGAAGCGCCGCCAGCTCGACCGCGAGGTCGAGCGCGAGATCGGACGGCGCCGATGACGGGCCGGCTCCCGCTGGCGACTCTCCTCCTGGCCGCCGCCGTACCGTGCGCGGCCCAGTCCGTCGAGGTCGCGGTGGACGGGGTCGTCCGCGAAGTCCCGGTGGTCGAGGTGCAGGGCGAGCGGTACGTGGCGCTCTCGACGGTGGCCCGGCTCCTCGGCGGCCGGATAGAGGCGGACGGCTCCGAGAAGGCGGCGCTCGTGGTCGACGATCGCCGGCTGGTCGTCCACAGGCGGATCCCCTACGTC
>DASZOP010000011.1:0-9058 GCA_035550715.1 Gemmatimonadota bacterium
GAGGTGGACGGACGATGGTACCAGCTGGTCCGTCCGGCCCAGAAGAACGTTTCCGGATTCTTCATCCCGGCCACCGCACTCGACAACCTGCTGCCGCTCCTCTGGCCGGGCCGCTTTCCGCCACCGGTCACGACGGGCGAGGCGCCGCGTCCCCTGCCGGCCGGCGGGGAGCCGGCGCCGGGAGGGGGCGCGCTCGGCGGGCGCCCGGCCCCCGGCCACCTCGAGGGGGTGGATCTGCGGGTCGAACCCGACCGGACCCGGCTGGGCTTCCGAATGTCGGCGGTCCCGGACCTCGTGGTCGACGACGGGACGCCCGGCCGGCTCGGGATCCGGGTGGCCGGCCAGACGATCCCGGCCGCCGCGGCCGGGGCGCTCCGCGGGATCGGCCTCGTGGACAGCGTGGCGGTCGCCCCCGAGGAGGAGGGGTCCGCGCTCACCTTTTGGCTGGACCCCCGGGCCGCCGTCTATGCGGTGGCGCCCCTCCGGGAGCCGCGCGGCTTCGAGGTGGTCGTCCGGTCGGGCGGCGCCGAGGAGGCGGCCATCCGGCTCGCCTCCGATGTCCGGCTGGATCCGCCCGCTCCGGGCGCCCTCGAATCGATCGCCGGGCACGGGGAGAGGGTCGCGCCCGCCGATAGCCCGGCCGCGGTCCACGAGCCCGCGGCCGCGGCGCCCCGCGACCCCATCCCCGCGGCCACGCCTGCGACGCGGGTCGCCGACGACCGGCCGGCGCCGGAGGCGACTCGGAGCGCCTGGAAGATCGTCGTCGATGCCGGCCACGGCGGGCGCGACCCCGGGTCCATCGGCCCGGACGGCACCCGTGAGAAGGACGTCACGCTCAGGGTCGCCCGGGCGCTGGCGGAACGGCTCGGCGGGGAGGAGGGGGTCGAGGTCGTCCTGACGCGCGACGGCGACACGTTCGTGGCGCTCGGGGAGCGGACCCGGATCGCCAACCGCGAAGAGGCGGATCTGTTCGTCTCGATCCACGCCAACTCGGCCGAGAGCCGGTCCGCCGAAGGGTTCGAGACCTACTTCCTGTCGGCGGCCAGGAGCGAGGACGCGCGCCGGGTGGCGAAGATGGAAAACTCGGCCATCCTCTACGAGAGACCCGAGATCGACCCCGCGTCGCTGGACGAGTTAAACTTCATCCTCTGGGATCTCGCGCAGAACGAGTACCTGCGCGAATCGAGCGCCCTCGCCGAGACGATCCAGGTCGAGCTCGACCGGCACCTCCCGCTCGAGAGCCGGGGGGTGAAGCAGGCCGGCTTCTTCGTCCTCAACGGCGCGTACATGCCGGCTGTTTTGTTCGAGATGGCCTTCATCAGCAACCCTCGGGAGGAAGCCCTCCTCAATGACTCCGCCTTCCGCACCCGGCTCGTCGACGGGCTGGCCGCGAGCCTGCTCGGTTATCTCGACGGCTACGGCCGGCGGCTGGTGGCCCGCTAGCCGGGCCCTCCGCCCCGTCCGGTCGCTGGTCGCGCCGGCGGCGATCCTCCTCGCGGCGTGCGGTTCGGTCAACACGTTCTACAACGCCCGGCAGGCGTTCGAGGAAGGGGAGCGGCTGAGCGCCGGCGACCGCGACTCGTTGCCCGTCGCGGCGCGGGCGGCGTTCGAGCGCGCGGTGGAAAAGAGCGGGATCATCCTCGCCCGCGATCCGGGGTCGCGGTACGCGGACGACGCACTGCTCCTGCTCGGCATGTCGCTGGCCCGGCTCGAGCGGCACGCGGACGCCGTCCTCGCCTTCCGCCGCTTCGTCGAGAGCTTCCCCGAGTCGGAGGCCGCGGCCGAGGCCCGGCTCCGGATGGTCCGCTCCGAGAGGCTCGCCGGCGACGCCCAGGCGGCGCGGGTCGAGCTCGCCCCGCTGGTCGAAGCCGGGGAGCTGTCCGCCGAGGTCCGTTACGAGCGGGCGATGCTCGACCTGACGGCCGGCGAGCACGAGCGGGCCGTCGAGGCCTTCCGCACCCTCCTTCAGGAAAGCCCCGAATTCTCACGTCAGCACCAGGTGGCGCTCGCCTTCGCGGAGGCGGAGCTCGCGGCCGGCAACTACGACGCCGCTCTGGACGCGTACGGCGCCTATCGCGCCGTAACGACGGATCCGGTGGCGCGTCGTACCCTGGCGCTCCGCGTGGCGCGGGCGCTCGCCCTCGCGGGCCGGACCGAGGAGGCGCTGTCGACGTTCGACGGCGTCCTGGCCGACGGGCCAAGCGACACCCTGGCGGCGCGGATCCATCTCGAGAAGGGGGAGATCCTGTCCGCGACCGGCGAGGCGGAGCGCGCCGGCGACGAGTACGCGCAGGTGGCGAGCCTGGCGGCCGGCACGGAGGTGGCCGCCCGGGCCACGCTGCAGAGGGGGCGCCTCGAGTGGGCGGCGGGTCGCCGCGACGAGGCCCTGGAGGTGCTGCTGGACGCGTTCCTGCACGCCCCGACCACGGCGTGGGCCGACTCCGCCCGGGCGGAGGCCCGCGCGGTCGCGCGCCTGATCCACTACCAGCGGCTGACCGACGGGGAGGAAGCCGTCCCTTCCTTCGGAGATCCCGAGCTGGCCCGCTCGACGGCCCTGTACCGGCTGGCCGAGGAGGTCCTCTTCTCGGAGAGCGACCCCGCGGCCGCGGCCCAGCTCTTCCGGCGGCTTGCCGACCAGTACGGGGACTCTCCATGGCGACCCCTGGCGCTCCTCGCCAGCGGCAAGCTGTCGCGCGGGGGAGGGGAACCGGCCGCCGGGGACGTCGCCCTGAGGGAGCTGATCGGTCGGTATCCCGACACGCCGGAGGCGGACTCCGCGCGGCGCCTCCTCGGCGAACCGGTTCCCGACCGGCCGGAGGGCTTCTACGCTCCCTCGCCCGCCCTGGCGTCGCTCGCCTCGGAGCTTCCCGATGCGGAGGACCCGATGCTGACGATCTCCGACCAGCTCGACCGGTACGCTGCTGCCCGCGAGGCCCGCGAGCGAAAGGACGTCCAGGCGTCGCGGGAGCGCGACCGCCAGGAACTCCCGGGCCGGCCGGGCGCGCCGGGGGCGGAGGCGACCGGGACCCAGGGCGAGGGTCCGCCCTCTCCGGCCCGCCCGCCGGTCGCGGTGGAGCCGTAGTGCCCGGGACGTGGACGCTCCCGCTGGCCGGCGTCCGGGAGGTCGGGGCGGAGACGTTCTGGCTGCGCTTCCGGGAGCCCGCCGGCGCTGCCTGCGACCCCGGGCAGTTCTTCATGATCGCGCCCGCCCTACCCTCGGGGGTGTTGTTCGTCGGGCGTCCGTTCTCGATCGGCGACGTCCGTGACGGGGAGTTGCGCTTCCTCGTTCGCGTCCTGGGTCGGGGGACGGCCTGGCTTCGCGGCCTTCCCGCGCGGACGCCGCTCCGGCTGGTGGGTCCGCTGGGACGCCCGTTCCGACGAACCGACCACGGCCTGCACCGGATGGTGGCGGGCGGGATCGGCCTGGCGCCCTTCTTGTACCTGGCGCGACGGATCCGGAGGGAGCGGCCCGGAGACCGGATCGAGCTGTGGTACGGGGAACGGACGGCGGCCGCCCACGCAGAGTTCGACGCCGACGAGGCCACGCTCTTCGACCGGATCGAACGGTGCACCGACGACGGCACTCGTGGAGAGCGCGGCGACGTGGTTCGGCCGGCGGCCGAGCTCCTCGGCGCGGGTGGGGCCGCCTGGTACGCCTGCGGGCCCCATCCCATGCTGCGCGCGCTCGCGGCCCGGCTCGAAGCCGGCGGCGTGACCGGCGCGCAGTTCTCGCTCGAGGAGCGGATGGCGTGCGGGTTCGGCGTCTGCCAGGCGTGCGTCGTGCCGAGCCGGCTTCGCCCCCCCGCCTACCGCCTCCTGTGCACGGACGGCCCGGTCATGGACCCCCGCCACGTCGCGTGGTGAGTAGCCCCGGGCCGGCCCCTCTCACGACGCGGTGCGGGCCGCTCGAGATGGCGAACCCCGTCCTGGCGGCGAGCGGGACGTTCGGCTACGGCGACGCATTCACGGACTTCTTTCCGCTCGACGCGCTCGGGGGCTTCGTCACCAAGACGCTCTTCCTGGCGCCGCGCGACGGCAACCCGCCGCCTCGGATCGCCGAGACGTCGTGCGGGATGCTGAACTCGATCGGGCTCGCCAACATCGGGTGGGACGCGTTCGTAGCGCAGAAGGCCCCGCTGGTCCGAGCGGCGCGCGGGTCGGCGCGTACGATCATCAACATCGCCGGCAACGCCCCCGACGAGTACGCGGCGCTGGCCGCCCGGGTGGAGCGGGATCGGGAGCTCGTCGGCTGCGACGCGATCGAGGTCAACGTCTCCTGTCCGAACGTGAAGGAGGGCGGGACCAACATCGGCTGCGATCCCGACCAGTTCCGGCGCACGGTGCGGGGCGTCCGCGTCGAGACCACGCTGCCGGTGTTCGTGAAGCTCTCGCCCAATGTCTCCGATGTCGTCCCGTTCGCCGAGTCGGCGGCGGAGGAGGGCGCGGACGGAGTCTCGCTGATCAACACCCTGTACGGGATGAGGATCGACCTCGAACGCCGGCGTCCGATCCTGGGAACGCGCTCGGGGGGCCTCTCCGGGCCGGCGCTCCTGCCGGTCGGGATCCACTGGACCTTTCAGGTCCGGGCGGCGCTACCCGAGCTGCCGATCATGGGGGTCGGCGGGATTGCCACCTGGCGCGATGCGCTCGAGTACCTGCTGGCCGGGGCGCAGGCCGTCCAGGTCGGCACCGCCGCCTTCGTGAACCCCATGGCGTGCGTGGAGATCGTGGCCGGCGTCGAGCGCTACTGCGCCCTTCATCGGACGACCGTCCAGGCGCTGGTAGGGGCCGCCCATCGCGAGGGGGAGCCCGCCCTGGTGCCGGTGTGGACCGGGTGACGGGCTCGCCGCTCATCGTGGCGCTGGACCACCCCGAGCCCGAGGCGGCCTTGCGCCTGGTCGAGCGGCTCGGCCCGACCGCCGGGCGCTACAAGGTGGGAAGCGTCCTCTTCACGCGGGCCGGACCGCCCCTGGTGCGCGGGCTGACCGACCGCGGCCTCGGGATCTTCCTGGACCTCAAGTTTCACGACACACCAGCCACGGTGACGGGCGCGGTCGGCTCCGCACTCGAGCTGGGCGTGGAGCTCCTGACCATCCATGCGTCGGGCGGAGCCGCCATGATCGAGGCGGCCCGGTCGGCTGTCGATCGGGCCGGAGCGCCGACCCGCCTGCTGGCGGTGACGGTTCTGACCAGCCTGGGGGAGGAGGAGCATCGCCGGATCACCGGCCCGCGAGCGCGCCCCCTGGCCCAGGCGGTCCGGCACCTGGCGCGTCTTGCGCTCGAAGCCGGAGCCCACGGCCTGGTCGCGTCGGCCGGGGAGACGGCGGCGCTCAGGGCCGACGTAGGGTCCGGCCCGCTGATCGTCGTCCCGGGGGTCCGGCCCGCCTGGTCCGAATCGGACCACGTCGGCCAGGCCCGGACGGCGACCCCTGCCGAGGCCCTGAAGGCGGGCGCGAGCCACCTGGTCCTCGGGCGGGCGGTGACCGGGGCCGCGGACCCCGTCGAGGCCCTCCGCCGGATTCAGGCCGAGATCGCCGCGTGAGGGCCCGGCCCGCGGACGACGCCGCCGATCAGGAGGCCTGGCTCGACCGACTCCGCTCGCGAGGGGCTCTTCTCGAAGGACACTTCCGGCTCTCCAGCGGGCTCCACAGCCCCCACTACGTCCAGTGTGCGCTCCTCCTCCAGCACCCCGACGAGGCCCGTCGCGCGGCCGAGGCGCTGGCCAGCCGCCTGCGCGAGCGGATGCCGGAGCCGCCCACGGCGGTCGTCTCGCCGGCGATCGGCGGGCTCGTCCTCGGCCACGAGCTGGGGCGCGCCCTCGGCGGCCGCGCCGTCTGGGTCGAGCGCGGTCAGGACGGCAGGCTGGACCTGCGGCGCGGCTTCGCCTTCGCCCCGGGGGAGCGGGTGGTCGCCGTCGAGGACGTGGTCACGACGGCCGCGTCCATGCGGGAGCTGATCCGGGTCGTCGAGGCGCGGGGCGCCCGTGTCGCGGGCGTGGCCATGCTGGTCGACCGCTCGGGCGGCCGGCTCCTCTGGGACCTCCCTGACGTCCGCCTGGTTCGCCTCGACCCGGTCCAGCTCCCGCCCGACGAGTGTCCCCAGTGCCGGGCCGGGGTCCCGATCGAGAAGCCCGGCAGCCGGCCCGATCCGTCCCCTGCAGCGGGGGAACAAAGGCCCGCGGGAGACGTATCCTAGCCTGATGCAGCGCACCGTCTTCCTTCGCCCGCTCCTGGCCGGCCTCCTCCTGACTCTCGGGAGCGTGAACCCGCTCGGCGCCCAGGAGCTGGAGCAGAGCCCCGTGGGGTCGTTCCTGCCGCGCCAGCAGTCGGCCCCCGAGAGCCTGCAGGAGATCTACCGTCAGCTCGCCTCGGCCTGGGAGGCGCGGGACGCGCGGGCGGTCACGCGGCTGGCCCGCGGCGGTCGTGTGTACGTCGTCATCCAGCGGGAGGGCGTCAACCAGCGGCTGGCCGCGCCCCAGCTCCAGTTCCTGCTGGACGAGCTCTTCGACCGGGCCGACGAGGTGAGCTTTCGCTTTCCCGACTACTCCTCCTACGATCCGCGGGCCGAGGCCGGGTACGCCGTGGGGGAGCGTGTGTACCGCCAGGACTCGGCCGGCGAGACGTTCGTCGACCGGATCTTCGTCGGCGCGCGGAGCGAGCGGGGTCGCTGGGTCCTCACCGAGTTCCGGCTGACGACGGAGTAACGCCCGCGGTCCGCTGGGCGGCCCGGTCCCTGCCTCGTAACTTCAAGGTTTTCCAACACTTCCATATCACGAGCAGGGGCCATGGCGTGAGCGGGCTGTCGCTCCATGACACGCTGAGCCGGCGGACGAGGCCGTTCGAGCCGCTCGAGGCCGGCCGGGTGCGGATGTACACCTGCGGGCCGACCGTCCACGACTATGCCCACATCGGGAACCTGCGGACCTTCCTGTTCGAGGATCTCCTGCGGCGCGTCCTCGAGGCGCGCGGCTACGCCGTGACCCAGGTCATGAACCTGACCGACGTCGATGACAAGATCATCGCCAAGGCCCGCGAGCGAGGCGTGCCGATCGCCGAGTACACGGCCCCGTATGCGGAGGCGTTCTTCGAGGACCTGCGGACCCTGCGGGTCGAGCCCGCCGAGCACTACCCGCGTGCGACCGCTCACATCGATGCGATGGTGGATCTGGTGGAGCGGCTCCGGGAGCGGGGCCACACCTACACCTCCGAGGACGGGTCGATCTACTTCCGGATCGCCACCTTCCCCGGCTACGGCCGGCTCTCGCGGGTCGACCTGTCCGGGATGCGCGACGGCGCCCGCGTCGCCTCCGACGAGTACGACAAGGAGGACCCCAAGGACTTCGCCCTATGGAAGGCGGCCCGCCCCGACGAGGAGGGGTGGCAGACCCGGCTCGGGAGGGGCCGGCCCGGGTGGCACATCGAGTGCTCGGCCATGGCGATGGCCTATCTCGGGGAGACTTTCGACATCCACACGGGCGGCGTCGACAACGTGTTCCCGCATCACGAGAACGAGATCGCCCAGTCCGAGGCGGCCACCGGGAACCCCTTCGCCCGCACGTGGCTCCACGCCGAGCACCTGATCGTCGACGGCCAGAAGATGGCCAAGTCGCTGGGGAATTTCTTCACGCTCCGGGACGTCATGGAGCGCGGGCATCGGCCGCGCGCGATCCGCTACCTCCTGCTGTCGGTCCACTACCGTTCACCTCTCAACTTCACGTTCGCCGGGCTGGAGCAGGCGGCCGCGTCGCTGGAGCGTCTCGGGGATTTCGCGGCCCGGCTCGAGGCCCTTCCCGGCGGCGTCGAGCCGGAAGCCGGCATCGCCGCGCGGACGCGCGCGGCCATGGCCGATTTCGACGCCGCTCTGAACGACGATCTCAATTCGAGCCGCGCCCTGGGAGCGGTCTTCGAGTGGCTTCGGGATGTCAACCGCGCCATCGACGAGGGGCGCGTGACGACCGCCGACCGAGCCGCCCTGGAGGGGATGCTGGCGACGTTCGATCGGATCTACGACGTCCTCACGCCGGATGCGGGCGAGACGGCGCTATCGGTGGAGATCGAGGCCCTGATCGCCGAACGGGAGGCGGCCCGGCGGGAGCGCGACTGGGCGCGCGCGGACGCCATCCGGGACGACCTGGCGGCACGCGGCGTGGTCCTCGAGGACACTCCGCAGGGAGTGCGCTGGAAGCTCGCGGGGCACGCCATGGGGTGTTCCCGATGAGCGCGGCGGGGCCCCCGGAGCAACCGGCCGGCCCGAAGGTCCTCTACATCATCGGTCGGGGACGGAGCGGAAGCACGATCCTCGACAACCTCCTGGGCCAGCAGGAGGGGTATTTCTCGCTGGGCCAGGTGAACGGGGTATGGGGCAAGTCGCTGAGGGGGGAGTTGTGCGGCTGCGGGACCCCTCTCGGCCGATGCGAGGTGTGGTCGCGAACTCTGACCGCCGTGGAGCAGGGGTCCGCCACCCCGCTGGACCCCCGCGAGATCGAGGGCTGGCAGCGGAAGGTCATGGGTCTTCGCTCGCTACGGCGGCTCCTCAGCGTCCCGGCCGGATCGGCCACGGGATGGGATTTCGTGGACGCCTATGCGAGCGCGCTCGGCCGTCTCTACGGCGAGCTCGCGCGCGTCACGGGCGCCAGGGTCCTCGTCGATTCCTCGAAGTTCGCGTCCCACGGCGCCGTCCTGCGGCTGGTGCCCGGGATCACGCCCTATTTCCTGCATCTGGTCAGGGATCCCAGGGCGGTCGCCTACTCCCGGCAGCGTCACAAGGACAACCCCGGCCGGGCCCCGATGCCGAGGCTGGGACCGTTCGCCAGCGGGCGCGCCTGGCTCATGCAGAACCTCAAGGCCCATCAGGTGTTGAGAAGGGTCGATCCGGAGCGCCGTGCGATGATCCGTTACGAGGACTTCGTGGCCCGCCCCCTCCCGACGCTGCGGGCGGTGACGGACCTGCTCGGCGAGCCGCCCCCGCCCGCCTCGCTGGTGGAGGACGGGAAGGCGTGGCTGTCGACCAACCACACGGCGGGCGGCAATCCGAGCCGGTTCCGGACGGGGAAGGTCGA
>DASZOP010000012.1:0-17221 GCA_035550715.1 Gemmatimonadota bacterium
ACCTGATCTTCACGCACGGGTACGGGCTCGTCATGAGCCCCGTCAACGAGGTCACACCCGAGGGGCTCCCCGTTTTTTACCTGAGCGACATCCCACCCGTCGCCCCCGACAGTCTGGGCGGCGCGCTGTCCGTCGGGCGCCCGGAGATCTACTTCGGCGAGCGGACGACGAACTACGTGCTCGTGGCCACGCGCGGGCAGGAGTTCGACTATCCGCAGGGGGACGAGAACATCTACACGTCCTACGCCGGAGACGGCGGCCTGCCGGTGGACGCGACCTGGCGGAGGGCGCTCTTCGGCTGGTACCTGGGATCGCTGAAGCTCCTCCTCACCGACGGCATCACGCCGGAGAGCCGGCTGCTCCTCTTCCGGCACATCCGGCAGCGCGTGGAGCGGATCGCCCCGTTCCTGGAGTACGACGACGACCCCTACCTGGTCCTCCTGGACGGGCGTCTGCTGTGGGTGCTGGACGCCTACACGACGAGCGACCGCTACCCCTACTCGGAACCCGTCCGTCTCACCGAACGGCGTCCCATCAACTACATCCGGAACAGCGTCAAGGTGGTGGTCGACGCCTATCACGGCAGCGTGACGTTCTACGCGTGGGACGAGACGGACCCGATCCTCAAGGCCTACCGCTCGATCTTCCCAGGGCTGCTCGAGCCGGTCTCGTCGATGCCGGAGGGGCTGGCCGCGCACCTCCGGTACCCGGAGAACCTCTTCACCATCCAGGCCGAGGTCCTGCGCAGCTATCACATGCAGGATCCCCGGGTGTTCTACAACCGGGAGGACATGTGGAACACGCCGAACGAGATCTATCAGGGGGAGACGGCGCGGATGGAGCCGTACTACGTGCAGCTCCAGCTCCCGGACGACGACGAGCCGACCTTTCAGCTGGTGCTGCCGTTCACGCCAACGCGGCGGGACAACATGATCGCGTTGCTCGCCGCGAAGAGCGACCCCTGGAACTACGGCCAGCGCGTGATCTACGAGTTCCCGAAGGACCGCCTCGTCTTCGGTCCCATGCAGGTCGAGGCCAGGATCGACCAGGATCCGATGATCAGCGAGCAGATCACGCTGTGGAGCCAGAAGGGATCGAGCGTCATCCGGGGTAACCTGCTGGCGATCCCGATCGGGAGGTCGGTCCTGTACGTCGAGCCGCTCTACTTGCAGGCCCAGCAGAGCCAGCTCCCCGAGCTCAGGCGGGTGATCGCCGCCTACGGGCCCCGGATCGTGATGGAGCCGACGCTCGAGGCCGCGATGGGGGCGCTGGTCGGCGCATCCGGGCCTCCAGGGGAGCCCGGACCCGGAGGGGGGGTGCCGCCCACCGGGCCGGACGGCGGCGGAGATCTGGCCCGCCGGGCCCGGGCCGCCTACGAGCGCGCGGTCGCCGCCCAGCGACGCGGCGACTGGGCCGCCTACGGAGAGGCGCTGGAGGAGCTGGGGCGGCTCCTGGAAGGCCTGAGCCCGGACTGACCGGGGCGGCCGGGGCCGTTGAACCGTGCCAGCCTCCGCCCTAACTTCCCCGATCGTCTCCCAGCCGGACGGAGGCCGGGCCGCCCCCGCCGAGCCCCTCCCCGGAACGGTTCCTCAGCGAAAGGGCCACGGTGAAGGTTCACGAGTACCAGGCGCGGGAGATCTTCCGCAGGCACGGCCTCCCCGTCCCGCCCGACCGCGTGGCGGCCACGCCCGAGGAAGCGGAGGCGGCGGCCAAGGAACTGGGGGGGCCGGTCGTGGTCAAGGCCCAGGTCCTGGTCGGGGGGCGCGGGAAGGCGGGAGGGGTCAAGCTGGCGGTTACCCCGGAGGAGGCCCGCGGGAAGGCCGCCGACATCCTGGGGATGGAGATCAAGGGGATCGAGGTCGAGCGGGTTCTCGTCGCCCCGGCGGTCGACATCGCCAGCGAGGCCTATGCCGGCATCGTCGTCGACCGGGCCAGCCGGCGGCCGGTCATGATGGTGAGCGCCGCCGGCGGGGTGGACATCGAGGAGGTCGCCCGCGATACGCCGGAGAAGATCCGGCGCATCGGGATCGATCCCCGCTACGGCCTCCTGGGTCACCAGGCGAACGCGCTGGGGTTCGCGCTGTACGACGACCTGACGCTCGTCCGACGGGCGGCGGAGCTGTTCCAGGGCCTCTACGACGCCTTCGTGGACATCGACGCCTCACTGGCCGAGATCAATCCGATGGTCGTCACGAAGGCCGGAGAGCTCCTCGCGATCGATGCCAAGATCAACCTCGACGACAACGCCCTGTTCCGCCATCCCGACCTGGAGAAGCTTCGCGACGTCTCCGACGAGGAACCGGGGGAGACCGAGGCCCGCGAGAAGGGCCTCTCGTACGTGAAGCTGGACGGCAACATCGGATGCATCGTGAACGGTGCGGGCCTGGCGATGGCGACCATGGACCTCATCAAGTACTACGGCGCCGAGCCGGCCAACTTCCTGGACATCGGCGGCAGCTCGAATCCCGAGAAGGTCGTCAACGCGATGCGGATCATCCTTTCCGATCCGAACGTGAAAGCCATCCTGTTCAACATCTTCGGCGGCATCACCCGCTGCGACGACGTGGCGAACGGGATCGTCGAGGCCCTCGAGAGGCTGGAGGTGGACGTCCCGATCGTGATCCGCCTGACCGGCACCAACGAGGCGGAGGCCCTGCGGATCCTGGAGGGCGTAGGTCTGCCGGCCACGAATTCCATGGACGACGTCGTTCAGCGGGCGATCGAGATGGCGGGCCGGACGGCGGCCCCGGGGGCGGCGCGATGAGCATCTTCATCGACGAGACGACGCCTGTCGTCGTTCAGGGTATCACCGGGCGTGACGGTTCCTTCCACGCTCGTCAAATGATGGAGTACGGGACGCGGGTCGTGGCCGGCGTGGTGCCGGGGAAGGGCGGCCAGACGTTCGACGATGCGGTCCCGATCTTCCACACCGTCGCCGACGCCGTGTCCGGGGCAGGGGCCACGGCATCGGTGATCTACGTGCCGCCCGCGTTCGCGGTCGACGCGGTCTACGAGGCGGCCGATGCCGGCATCGAGCTCATCGTGACGATCACCGAGGGGATTCCCGTCCTCGACATGACCAGGGTCATGCCGTACGTCCGTGAGCGCGGCGTCCGGGTCCTGGGGCCGAATTGCCCGGGCCTCATCAGCCCGGGCAAGTCCAAGGTCGGGATCCTGCCCGGGCAGATCTGCACGCCCGGTTCCGTCGGTGTGGTCTCGCGGAGCGGAACCCTGACGTACGAGGTGATCCATCACCTGACGGGGGCCGGCATCGGACAGTCGACCTGCGTGGGGATCGGCGGCGATCCCATCATCGGGACCTCGTTCATCGACTGCCTCGAGGCCTTCGAGGCGGACCCGGATACCGAGGCCGTCGTCATGATCGGCGAGATCGGAGGGAGCGACGAGCAGGAGGCCGCGCGGTTCGTCGCCGGCTCGATGACGAAGCCGGTGGTCGGATTCATCGCGGGTCAGACCGCTCCGCCGGGCCGGCGGATGGGGCATGCGGGAGCCATCATCTCGGGCAGCGAGGGGACGGCCGAGGAAAAGATCGAGGCCTTTCGAGACCATGGGATCGGTGTCGCCCGGCGACCGGCCGATCTGGTCGGGCTGGTGAGGGAAGCGCTTGGCTGACCCGACGACCGCCGAGCCGCTGCTCGTCGAGTCCCGGATCGCCCCGCCCCTCCAGGCGACGTCGTACTCGGAGGTGCTGGACGAGCTGGCCGCCTTCGCGGCCCGCCAGCCGGCGGTCCGGGACGGCGAGCGGTTCCTGCGCCAGGTCAGCTCGCTGGGGGCCGAGGACACGATGGCGGTCGGCGGCGGGGCGTTCCTGCCCCACCTGCGCTCCGACGCCGTGGATGGCGTGGTCGTGGCGCTCGGCATGACGGATCGGCCGCTACGGGTCCCCAACGAGACAGGCGAGGAATCCCGCGGTCGGCTCTTCGCCCTGGTGGCCGCGCCCCCCGACCAGGTCGCGGCCTACCTCGAGACCGTCGCCAGCTTGACCGCCCTCTTCCGCCAGGAGGGCGTCGTCGACGCGATCCTGGAGGCGGGGGACCCGGGTGCGGTGGCCCGATTGACGGAGGTGCGCGAGGCCCCGCGCGTCCAGAACCTCTCGGTGATCGACGTCATGGAGCCGGCGTCGCAGCGCGTCTACCCGGACATGGACCTCAGTGAGGCGGCCCGGATCATGACCCGCGGCGGGTACACGGCGCTGCCGGTCGTCAACAGGAACGACGAGATCGTCGGGATGATCTCCGAGAAGGACCTGATCCGCGACTTCCTCCCCGGATACATCCGTCTCTTCGAGGGTGCGAGCGAGGCTCCTCGCACGGACCCTTCGATGCGCCGGGTGCGGGACGTCATGTCGCGGGCCGTCCTGTGCCTCCCGACCGAGGCTGGACTGAGCGACGCGGCCTCGATCATCGTCAACAAGAACGTCGACCCGCTGCCGCTGACCAGCGAGGGGAAATGGGTCGGGCTGATCAGCCGGCGGTCGCTGATCCGGAAGCTGCTGCAGTTCTGATGGCGCAATGACCGGGCGGACGCTGGCCATCATCAAGCCGGACGCGGTGGGGAAGAACCGGATCGGCGCGATCGTCGCCCATCTCGAACGCGACGGGTTCGTGGTCCGGGAGATGCGGATGGAGCGGCTCGGCCGTGATCGGGCCCTCGAGTTCTACGCGGTGCACGCCGAGCGGCCCTTCTACGAGAGCCTGGTCCGGTTCATGACCAGCGGTCCGTGCGTGCCGATGGTCCTCGAGCGCGAGGACGCGGTGGCCGGGCTCCGGGCGACGATCGGGGCGACCGATCCGGCCCAGGCCGAGGAAGGCACCGTCCGCCGGCTCTACGCGGAGTCGGTCGAGCGTAACGCCATCCACGCCTCCGACTCGCCGGAGAACGCGACCCGTGAGATCGAGTTCTTCTTCCCGGCCCCCCCCAGGGCCTGAAGCGGCCCCCGGCGGATTGTCGCAAATCGTGTCGGAGCTTAACTTTAATTGCTTATGATGCTGGACCTTTCCCAGCTCGAGCGCGGTCGGCTGGAAGCCGCCTTCCAGATCCCGCCCGAGTCGCCGGTCCTGGAGGGTTTCGGCGGCGAGGTCACCGAACCGATCGATCTCGGGGTCTCCGTCCGTCATCCGAGCGGGGACACCTTCGTGATCGATGCCGTCATGACGGGTTCGCTGACCCGATCCTGCCGGCGCTGTCTGGCGCCGGTCGAGCTGGAGCTCGATGACCGCTTCCGTATCGTCGTTCAGATCGCAGAAGACGGAGACGGCTCGGGAGACGTCGACGTGATCCTGACCGAGCCGGGCGCCCTGCGCGTCGATCTCACCGAGCCTGTGCGTGATCGGCTGTTCCTCGAGACCGACCTCTACCCTCTGTGCCGCCCGGAGTGCCCGGGATTCTGCACTCGCTGCGGGCGTAACCTGGACGAAGGTCCATGTCATTGCGAACCCGAGCCTGCCGAATCGAGGTGGAGGGCCCTGGAGGCCATCCGCCAACTCGTTCGGGAAGGAACCTGAACCTCATTCATCGAAAACGGAGACCGGTATGGCCGTACCCAAGCGAAGGATCAGCAAGACCCGTCAGCGGAAGCGCCGCACGCACAAGAAGGCGACCGTGCCGATGGTCGTGAAGTGCGAGAAGTGCCTCCAGCCGAAGATGCCCCACCGCGTGTGCCCGCATTGCGGGCACTACTCGGGACGCCAGGTGATCGAGGTCGAGGAGTTCTAGGCCGCTCCCGGACATCCCGGGCGGCGCTCGCCACGAGCCCCACCACCGAGGAGGGGGAATGAGAGCGCAGACCACGCATCCGGCGGCGCAGGGCGGCGTCGAGTCCGTGCTGGAGGCCGGCTTCATCCGGGGCACGGGGATGGCCGTTCCCGATCGGGTGGTGACCAACGCCGACCTGGAGAAGGTCGTCGATACGACGGACGAGTGGATCCGGACGCGCTCGGGGATCCGGGAGCGTCGCGCGTGCGAGGAGGGCCAGAACACGGCGGACATGGCGGCGCTGGCGGCGCGCCGGGCTCTGGAGAGCGCCCGCGTCGATCCACTCGACGTCGACGTCCTCATCCTCTCGACCGCCACTCCGGACCATCTCCTGCCCTCTACGGCGTGCGAGACGCAAGCCCGGATCGGAGCCCATCGCGCGGCCGCCTTCGACATCAGCGCGGCATGCGCCGGCTGGCTCTACGGCCTGACGATCGCGCACGGGCTGATCCGCTCCGGAGCGCACCGTCACGTGCTGGTCGTGGGAGCCGAGAAGATGTCCGCGATCATCGACTACTCGGATCGGGCGACGTGTGTCCTTTTCGGTGACGGAGCGGGGGCCGCGCTCGTGGGTGGCGACGGGTCGGGCCTCCTGGCCTCCCACATCCAGACCGATGGGCGGTTCGCCCAGCTCCTCTGGAGGCCGGCGGGCGGCGCCGCCCTGCCCTCCACGCCGGAGACCCAGGCCCAGCGACTCGAGTACGTCAAGCAGGAGGGTCGCGAGGTGTTCAAGCGCGCGGTCCTGGCGATGGAGGAATCGAGCCGCGCGGTGCTGGCCCGGGCCGGGCTCGGGATCGCCGATGTCGAGCTCGTCATCCCGCACCAGGCCAACATCCGCATCATCGAGTCGCTGGCCAAGCGGCTCGACGTGCCCCCGGATCGGGTCTTCATCAACATCGATCGCTACGGGAACACGAGCTCGGCGTCGATCCCGATCGCGCTCGACGAGGCGGTGCGCCAGGGGCGTGCAGGCCGCGGCGACACGATCCTGATGACGGCCTTCGGCGGCGGGCTGGCGTGGGGTTCCATCCTCCTGCGCCTGTAGTCGTCGCCTAGCATGGCCGAACTCGGCGTCCCACCCCCGCGGGTCGCTCGTGGTCGCTGACCGCTGGCGCCCGGCCTTTCAGTTTCCTGGGCAAGGGAGCCAGGCCGTCGGCATGGGCGCCGCGCTCGCCGACGCCTACCCCGAGGCGCGGGCTGTCTTCCAGGAAGCCGACGAGACCCTCGGCCTGGCACTCTCGACGATCTGCTGGGAAGGGCCCGAGGAGCGTCTGCGCGCCACCGAGAACGCCCAGCCGGCGCTGCTCGCCCACTCGGTGGCCGTGGTGCGCGTGCTGGCCGGACGCGGCATCCGGCCGGAGTGGGCCGCCGGCCACAGCCTGGGCGAGTTTTCGGCGCACGTCGCCGCCGGAAGCATCGCCTTCGAGGACGCCCTGAGGCTGGTTCGCGCACGGGGGGAGGCGATGTCCGAGGCGGGGCGCACGAGCCCGGGCTCGATGGCGGCCGTCCTCGGCCTCGACGACACCGCCGTAGACGCGCTATGCCGCTCCGTCCGCCATCAGGGGGAGGTGCTCGAGCCCGCCAACTTCAACGCGCCCGGGCAGATCGTGATCTCGGGCACACGCCAGGCCGTTCGCCGTGCCGTCGAAGAGGCCCGGCGACACGGCGCACGGAAGGCGGTCGAGCTTCCCGTATCGGGCGCCTTTCACTCGCCGCTCATGCTCCCCGCCGTCGAGGGCCTCACCGAGGCGCTGTCGGCGGTCGAGATCCGGAGGGCCGCGATCCCCGTGGTGGCCAACGTCGACGCCGCTCCGGTGACCGACCCCGACGGCATCCGGACCCGGCTTCTCGATCAGCTCACCGCTCCCGTTCGGTGGACGGCCTGCGTGGAGCGACTGCGCGAGCTCGGCGCGATGCAGTTCGTCGAGCCCGGCCCGGGGGCGGTCCTGACCGGGCTTCTCAGGCGGATCGACAAGGCCCTGGCTGGCCAGGCCGTCGGCGGCCCCGAAGAGGTCGAGACGCTGGCGGCCGCGTGAGCGCAGCCGCGCTCGACCTCGACGGCCGGACGGCTCTCGTCACCGGCGGCACCCGCGGGATCGGCCGGGCCGTCGCCGAGACGCTGGCCCGGGCGGGTGCATCGGTGATCGTCGTCGCGCGGAGCGGCGAGACGGTCCGGCGGTCGGCCGAGGAGCTCGCCGGGCTCGGCGTCCGGACGCTCGGCCTGGTAGGAGACGTGGGGGACCCGGCCGACGTCGAGCGCGCATGGGGCGAGGCCCAGGCGGCGTTCGATGCCGTCGACATCCTGGTCAACAACGCCGGTCTCACCAGGGACAACCTCCTCTTGCGCATGAAACAGGAGGAGTGGGACGAGGTGGTGCGCGTCAACCTCGGGGGCGCTTTCCACTGGAGCCGGCTCGCGGTCAAGCCCATGATCCGCCGACGCTGGGGACGGATCATCAACATGGCCTCGGTCGTCGGGCTGACGGGCAATCCTGGTCAGGCCAACTACGCGGCCTCGAAGGCGGGGCTGATCGGTCTGTCCAAGTCGCTGGCGGCCGAGGTGGCGTCGCGCGGCGTCACGGTCAACGTGGTGGCGCCGGGCTTCATCGAAACCGACATGACCGCCGTCCTGGACGAGGCCACCCGGGCCGGATACGAAGAGCGCATTCCCGCCGGACGGCTGGGCACGGCCGAGGACGTGGCTCACCTCGTGCTGTTCCTCGCATCGTCGCTCAGCGACTATATTACCGGACAGGTCATCTGCGTGGACGGCGGGCTGACTCGATGACCGTCGCTTTCTTCGCTACTGCAATCCGCGTGCGAAACTGAAATGGGAGGATGCCGATGTCGGTAGACGATCGCGTCAAGGAAATCATCGTGGAGAACCTCGGGGTGGACGGCGAGAAGGTGACCTCGGACGCCTCGTTCGTCGAGGACCTGGGGGCCGATTCGCTGGACACGGTCGAGCTGGTCATGGCGTTCGAGGAGGAGTTCGACATCGAGATCCCGGACGAGGACGCCGAGCGTCTCACCACGGTCGGAGAGGCCGTCTCCTACCTGAAGAACAAGACCTCGGAGTGAGAGGGCGCCCGCCCCGTCCGGAGGCGGCGAGCGTTTGATGGGACGACGTGTCGTGGTCACCGGGATGGGCATGATCAGCGCCCTCGGCAACGATCTCGCCTCCTCCTGGAAGGCGTTGCTCGCCGGCACCCCGGGGGTCGGTCCGATCACGCGCTTCGACGCGAGCGCGTTCGCGACGCGGATCGCCGCGGAGGTCAAGGATTTCGATCCGTTGACCTGGATCGAGAAGAAGGAGACGCGCCGCCAGGACCTGTTCACGCAGTACGCCATGGCGACCTCGATCATGGCCATGGAGGACAGCGGGATCGACATGGAAAGAGAGAACCCGAACCGGATCGGCGTGATCATCGGTTCGGGGATCGGCGGAATCGCGACCCACGAGGAGCAGAATCGGCGCTACCTGGACGGGGGGCCCTCCCGGATCAGCCCCTTCTACATCCCCATGATGATCCCCGACATGGCCAGTGGAGTGGTCTCGATGCGGTTCGGCGCCAAGGGTCCCAACTACTGCACGGTCAGCGCCTGCGCCTCGAGCGCGCACGCCATCGGTGACGCGTTCCGTCTGATCAAGCATGGGGATGCCGACGTGATGATCGCGGGCGGAACGGAAGCCGCCGTGACGGAGATGTCGATCGGCGGGTTCGCCGCCATGAAGGCGATGTCTACCCGGAACGACGAGCCCGAGCGTGCCAGCCGGCCGTTCGACGCCGAACGGGACGGGTTCGTTCTGGGCGAGGGCGCCGGCATGGTGATCCTCGAGGAGCTCGATCGGGCGCGTGACCGCGGAGCGACCATCCACGCCGAGGTGGTCGGGATCGGGATGACCGCCGACGCGCATCACATCACCGCTCCTTCGCCGAACGGGGAAGGGGCGGCGCGGGCCATGCAGCGCGCGCTGGACGAGGCGGGGCTGGACCCGACCGACGTGGATTACATCAACGCCCATGGTACGTCGACGCCCCTCAACGACGCCTATGAGACCGAGGCCGTCAAGACGGTCTTCGGGGATCACGCGTACGAGCTCATGGTCGGCTCGACCAAGTCGATGACCGGTCACCTGCTGGGAGGAGCGGGCGGGCTCGAGTTCGTGATCACCTCGCTGGTCCTGGCCGAGGGGAAGGTCCCGCCGACGATCAACTACGAGAACCCCGATCCGGCATGCGATCTGGACTGCGTACCGAACGAGATGCGGGAGAGGTTCGTGCGGTCCGCGCTGACGAACTCGTTCGGCTTCGGAGGCCACAACGCGACGCTGGCGCTCAAACGGTTCGAGGAGTAGCCCGATGAACCTGCGTCGGTGGCTGGGCAGGTTGACCGGCGGCTCCCCGCGGGCCCGCGGGAAGGACCGGCTGACCGATCTCACGCGCGTCCTGGGCCACCCTTTCCGTGACCCCGACCTGCTGGTCCGGGCCACCACCCATCCCTCGTCCCTCGTCCAGTCCGGCAATCGCGGCCAATCCTACGAGCGCATGGAGTTTCTCGGCGACTCCATCCTGAACCTGATCGTGAGCGAGTGGCTCTTCGCGCGTCATCCCGACGCCCAGGAGGGAACGCTCTCCCAGCTCCGGGCCCACATCATCTCCCGACGGTTCCTGGCCGGTGCCAGCGAGCAGATCGGGCTGCCGGACTGCATCCAGACCGGCGACGACCAGAACCTGCTCGCCGGAGGCGGCCGCCGGAAGATCGCCGCCGATTCGCTGGAAGCGGTGATCGGCGCGCTCTACCTGGACGGCGGTCTGGAAGTCGCGCGTCGTTTCATCCACGATCACGTGTTGTCGCTGGACCTCGAGCACGACGAGGGATTCCATACCGCCAAGAACCGGCTCCAGGAGACGATCCACGAGCTGGGCCGCGGTCAGCTCACGTATCGCACCAGCCGCGCCGGATCGGCCCCCAGGGGCCGCGAGGACGTCAACTTCCGGTGCCAGGTGTGGCTGGAGGGCGAGCCGCTCGGCTCGGGGTGGGGGCGGACCAAGAAGGAGGCGGAGAAGGAGGCCGCCCTGGACGCCCTCGAACGGCTGGCACGCGTGGAGGCGAGCATCCCGGAGCGGGACTCGGCGCGCTAGCGGGCCACCATATGAGCGCCCTCCCGGTCTCCCTCATCAGGCACGGCTAGGTTCCACCGTGGTCGAAGAGCCGAAAACCGAGGTTCTTCCACGCATCCTTTCGGGGGACTACGACGATCAGTTCAGCGAGGTCGCGTTCATCACCGGCGGCAAAGTGTACCAGCTGGCGCGCGACCGGCTGGGATCGCTCGTCGACGTCATGGTCAAGGAGACGCCGTTCGGGTGCTCCTCGCCGATCCTCTTCATGGAGAGCGAGGGGCACCGCTTCTTCGTCCTGCCTCGTCACGGAGAGAAGGAGTACCGCGTCTCGAGCCCGTTCGTGAACTACCGGGCCAACGTCTGGGGCCTCAAGGAGCTCGGCGCGAGGCGGATCGTCGCCTGGAGCGGCCCGGGGGCCCTGAGCGCGCGGTTTCGGATCGGCCAGTTCGTTCTGCCGGCCGACCTCATCGATCTCACGCGGCACCGGCCGACGACCTTCTTCGAGAACCTCGGCATCGGCCTCCTGCGTCAGCGCCCTGTGTTCTGCCCTTCCCTCCAGCGGTCGCTGCGACAAGTGCTCGAGATCCTCGGCGAGGAGGTGGTGGAGGGCGCGGTCTACGCGGTCTGTGAGGGCCCCCGGTTCGAGACGGCCGCCGAGGTCCGCATGCTCCAGGGAATGGGAGCCGACCTCGTCGGGATGACCCTGGCCCCCGAGGCGTTCCTGGCCCGCGAGCTCGAGATGTGCTACCACCCCGTCACCTACGTCACCGCCTTCGCCGAGGGCGTCGCCGAGGTCGAGCCCGGGGAGCGCCAGCGACGGGTGGACGAGGCCCTGGAGCGGCTGCCCGAGTTCACGTCGCTGCTCCTGGAGCTCCTGCCGGACGCGGCATGCGTGTGTTCCTGTCAGGACGCGATGCTGCGGTACAAGCGAAGAGGGCAGATCGGCGACGACTTCCACGACTGGATCACGTGATGAGCACACGTAAGAAGAAGGCGGAAGGAACCGCGCGAGTCCTGATCGTGGCCGGCTCCGAGTCGGATCGGACGGTGATCGAAAAGGCCGAGAAGGTTCTGCGCGAGGCGGGGGTCGGATACCGCGTCGAGGTCGCGTCCGCCCACCGCACGCCGGAGCGGGTGGCGGAGCTGGCTCGGGGGGCCGAGGCGGCCGGCTACCGGGTCGTGATCGCGGCCGCCGGTCTCGCCGCCGCCCTGCCCGGCGTGGTGGCCGCGCACACCAGCCTGCCGGTCATCGGGCTCCCGGTGGGGGCGGGGCCCCTCAGAGGCATCGACGCGCTCCTCGCGATCGCCATGATGCCGCCCGGCGTGCCGGTGGCCACGGTCGGCATCGACAACGGCGCCAACGCCGCCCACCTCGCGCTCCGCATTCTTGGCCGGGCGGCAGGATGAGCGGAACGGGGCCCCTCGCCGAGGACCGGTTCCAGCACCCGCTGGTCACCCGCTACGCCAGCGACGAGATGCTGGCGCTGTTCTCGGAGCGGACCCGGATCCGGACCTGGCGCCGGCTCTGGATCGCGCTGGCGGAGGCCGAGCACGAGCTTGGCGTCGGCGGCGTGACCGCCGCCCAGGTGACCGCCCTGCGCGATGCCGCGGACCGGATCGACTGGGCGCGCGCAGCCGAGCTCGAGCGCGAGCTTCGGCACGACGTCATGGCCCACGTCCATCTGTTCGCCGAGGCGGCTCCGGAGGCGCGGCCGATCCTCCATCTCGGTGCGACCAGCGCCTACGTCGTCGACAACGGGGATCAGCTCCTCATGCGGGAGGGGCTCAAGGTCGTCCAGCGGAAGGCTCTCTGCGTGGTCGACCGGCTGGCCGGGTTCGCCGAGCGTCACGCCGAGATCCCGGCGCTGGGGTGGACCCACTTCCAGCCGGCCCAGCCCACGACCGTCGGCAAGCGGGCCTGCCTGTGGATCCAGGACCTGCTCCTCGACCTCGACGAGATCGAGGAGCGGCTGAGGGCCTTTCGCCTCCGCGGACTCAAGGGCACGACCGGGACCCAGGCCTCGTTCCTGTCCCTGACCGGCGGGGACCATGCGAAGGTGCGCGAGCTCGAGCGACGGATCCTCGCCAAGGTCGAGGCCGACCGGGCATTCCCCGTGACCGGCCAGACCTACCCGCGGAAGGTGGACGCTGCATGGGCCGCGACGTTGAGAGGGGTGGCGGTCTCGGCATCCAAGTTCAGCCACGACCTGCGCCTCCTCCAGCACGCGGGCGAGATCCTGGAGCCGTTCGCGACCCGCCAGATTGGCTCCTCGGCGATGCCGTACAAGCGCAACCCCATGCGTGCCGAGCGGATGACCGGGCTGGCGAGGCTGGCGGTCCAGCTCGCCGGCAATCTCGATCTCACGGCCGCCTCCCAATGGCTCGAGCGGACGCTCGACGACTCCGCCAACAAGCGAATCGCGGTCCCCGAGCTGTTCCTGACGGTGGACTCGCTGCTGATCCTCTACCACGACGTGGCGGGCGGGCTCGAGGTGCAGCCGGGAGCCATCCGCAGGAACCTCGAGCGCGAGCTCCCGTTCCTGGCCAGCGAGCGGCTGCTCATGGAAGCGGTCGAGAGGGGTGGCGACCGGCAGGCGCTGCACGAGCGGATCCGCGTCCACGCACGCGAGGTGGCGGCGCGCCTGGAGGCGGGGGAATCCAACGATCTGCTCGGGCGGCTGACCTCCGAGGAGGGGTTCTCGGGTCTGTCGGAGTCCTCCTGGAAGGCGGCCGGCGATCCATCCTTCCATGTCGGGCGCGCCCCCGAGCAGGTCCGGGAGTTCCTCCAAGAAGTGGTGCGGCCGCGACTGGACGGGTGGCCCGGGAAGCTCGAGATGACGGGCGAGGTGCGTGTCTGAGATCCCGGTCGTGGCCGCCGACGGTCCGGGGATCGAGCGCGCGGCCCGGGCTCTCTCGGAGGGGCGTCTGGTCCTCCATCCGACCGAGACGGTGGTCAGCCTGGGCGGTGATCCCCGCTCCGCGAGCGCGGTCGATCGGGCGCGCCGGATCAAGGGGTACGACGAGTCGCGGCCCTTTCTGTGCCTGGTGTCCGACGCCGCGGCAGCCCGCGCGCTGGCGGGCGCGTGGCCGGCCGACGCCCGGACGCTGGCCGACCGGCTGTGGCCGGGCCCCCTCACCCTCGTCGTCGAGGCGGGACCCGGGGCGCCCGGCCCGGTGACCTACGGCGGCGCGATCGCGCTGCGGCCGGCCGCCGATTCCGTCTCGCGGCGTCTCATCTCCGCCTGGGGAGCCCCTCTCTTCTCGACCAGCGCCAATCGCCGTGGCGAGCCCCCCCCGGCGCGGGTCACGGACGCCGCGCGTCGGCTGGCCGACGCGCCGGGCGCCGGCGAGATCGCGCTCGCCCTCGCGGAGCCGGACGGGAGCGGGCCGGCCGCGCCCGGCAGACCGTCCACGATCGTGGACGTGCGGGGTGGTGAAACCCGGATCGTGCGAGCCGGAGCGGTGGAACTCGACCGTCTGAGGAGCCTCGTGCCTGGGATCCGCTAGACGGCATTGCTGGGCATGGGACTTGCCGCCATGTTAGGGGGCATGTCGGCCCCCCGTCCGTACCGTGTCCTCGTCGTGTGCACCGGGAACACGTGCCGGTCGCCGATGGGGGAGGCGCTCCTCCGCCGGCTCATGGCCGACGCGGGGATCGAAGCCGAGGTCAGGTCCGCAGGTACGGACGCGGCCCCCGGCTGGCCGGCGCATCCGCTGGCCGAGTCGGTCGCGGCCGACGCCGGGCTCGATCTAGGCTCCCACGTGTCACGGCCGTTGACCCGCGAGCTCATGCGGTGGGCGGACACGGTGCTGTGCATGTCCCCCCGCCACGTGGCCCGGGCGCTCGAGCTCGACGAGGCCGCCGACGTGCGGCTGATCACCGAGTTCGATCCCGACGCCGATGGCGAGGGTGTGGTGGACCCGATCGGGAAGGATCGGCAGGTCTACGAACGATCGTTCGCCGTCATCCGGAGCTCGCTCGAGAGCTTCGTCGCGAGCCTGACCCGGGGCGCTCCCCGAGGTTGACGAAAGGAAAGGGGGCTCATTACGTTGCTGGCCGCTCTCAGACGTCTCGCCCCGTATGCTGTCCAGGACCCCGCCCCGGAGGTTGGAGCGGATGCATAGTCGACGAGTTCTGTTCGGACTGATCCTCGGGCTCGCCATCGCCACCCCCGCCGCCGCCCGGCCGGTCACCCACGAAACCTCCCTCTCGATCGCCACCGACGAAGCAGACTCGCTCTACACGCTGGCCGGCGAGCTCTACTCCCAGGGTCGCTATCGCGAGGCGATCCCTCTCTTCCAGCGGATCGTCACTCTGGACGGGCGCAACGCCAACGCCTACGCCCTGCTCGGCGGCTCGTACTTCCAGCTGGGAGACTACGGCGCCGCCATCGACGCCTTCGAGCGGGCGCTCGACCTCGACGAGGGGATCAAGCTGGCGTATCTGGGGCTCGTGGCGTCGAACTACATGACCGACCGGATCGAGGCGGCCCGGGACTGGGTCCAGCGCATGGTCCCGATCCTGGACAGCCACGAACGGGACCGGTATCTGGCGAGCCTCACCGAGCAGTTCCCGCTCCTCGAGCTGCCGGGGAGCTGAGCTCGACCCGGGGGGCGCCCGGCCCGTTCCGGCGCCCCTTCTGCCTTCCGCCCGCCTCCGACCGCCCTCGGCGGAGGCTCCCGTGTCGGTCTCGTCCAGGCTCCTCGACCTCCTCCTCCCGCCACTCTGCCTCCACTGCGGGGCTTCCCTGGACGCGGCGCGGCCAGGCTGCTGTCCGGCGTGTCTCGACGAGCTCCGGCCGCTCGGGGAAGAGGGGTGCCGGCGATGCGGGCTGCCGCGACCAGGATCGCCGGACGGCTGCGCCCGATGCCGGGACTGGCCGGCGGGGCTGGAGGCCCGGGCGGCCGTCCGTTATGCGGGGGTCGCCGTGTCGCTGGTCCGCCATCTCAAGTACGCGGGCTGGCTCCACCTGGCCGCGACCTGCGCGGAGGCGATGGCCGATCACATCCAGGTGGCGTCGCTCGACGCGCTCGTCCCGGTCCCTCTCCATCCGGTGCGCCTCCGCGCCCGCGGGTACAACCAGGCGCGCGCGCTGGCGGAGGCCCTCGGTGCGATCCATGGCTGGCCGGTTCTCGAGGTGGTGGAGCGCGCCCGCGCGACCCGGTCGCAGGTCGGCCTCGACCGGGCCGGGCGCGCCGCCAACGTGGAGGGGGCGTTCGTCTGCCGGCCGGGGGTCCCGGCCGTGATCGGCCTCGTGGACGACGTGACGACCAGCGGAGCCACGCTGGCGGCCGCCGGATCGGCCCTCCTCACGGCCGGCGCGCGGCGGGTCGTGGGGCTCGCCTTCGCGCTCGCGCCGGAGGATGTCCCGGCGTAACTTCCGCGCCCCTCGGTCACCCGTCCATCGATGCCGATCACGTTACGGGAGGTCTGGATGCGCATCGCCATCAACGGTTTCGGCCGTATCGGCCGCATCGCGTACCGCTCGATGATCAGGGGGCGGAAGGACCTGGACCTGGTCGCGGTGAACGACATCACCGACGCTGCCACGCTGGCCCACCTGCTGCGCTACGATTCCGTCCACGGCCGTCTCGGGGCCGACGTGCGGGTCGAGGACGGCCTGATCCATGCCGGCGACGACTCGTTTCGCGTCCTGGCCGAGAGGGACCCCGCGAATCTGCCCTGGAAGGATCTCGGCGTCGACGTCGTGATCGAGTCGACCGGCCGCTTCCGCGAGCGTGAGCAGGCAGCCCTGCACCTGGCGGCGGGGGCCCGCAAGGTGGTCATCTCGGCGCCCGGCAAGGCGGCCGACATCACCGTGGTCATGGGGGTCAACGAAGACCGGATCGAAGCCGGGCACGACATCATTTCGAACGCCTCCTGCACCACAAACTGCGTGACGCCGCTGGCCAGGGTGATCTACGACCGGTTCGGCTGGGTGCACGGCCTCATGACGACGACCCACGCCTACACCGCGAGCCAGCACATGCTCGACACCCCCGACAAGGACCTCCGACGCGCCCGCGCGGGGGCGATCTCCATGATCCCCACCACCACCGGGGCCGCACGCGCGGCGGCCATGGTGATGCCCGAGCTCGAGGGTCGCATCGATGGCACGGCGATCCGCGTTCCGACGCCCGACGTCTCCATCGTCGACCTGACCGTGGAGGTCGAGAAGGCAACCACCGTCGACGAGGTGAACGCCGCGTTCCGCGAGGCGGCACGGGGCCGTCTGGACGGGATCCTCGTCGTCAGCGACGAACCGCTGGTCTCGGTCGATTACGTCTCGACGACCCAGTCGGCGACCGTGGACGCCCTC
>DASZOP010000013.1:0-2304 GCA_035550715.1 Gemmatimonadota bacterium
CCGGGGAACGTGGATCTCGTCCCTCCCGAGGAGATGGGCGATCCGGGCGTAGACGATCGCTGCCGGCAGGATCACGTCCGCGCGGTCAGGCCTGAGCCCCAGCACCTCGATCCGCTGCTCGACCGTCAGGCCCACCAGCTCCTCGATGATCTCCTCCAGCACGCTCAACGGGAGAACGCGAACGCCGGCCTCGTCTTCGGGGGCGTGCCCCAGGACCGAGAGATCCTCCATGTTCCCGCCGGTCGCGTAGAACCCGGCCACGCCGTCCGAGCGGGCCAGGCTGATCAGCCTGAGCCCGGCGAGGTACTCCTCGACCAGCTTGTGGAAGGGTCCAATGCGCTCTAGCTGCCCGAACTGCTCGAGCAGCCGGACCGAGCCGATCGTGTGGGATTCGCTGGCCAGCACGCCTTCCTGGTCCACGACCGCGAACTCGAGGCTTCCTCCGCCCAGGTCGGCCATGGCCCAGGGATCCCTGCCCAGCTTCAGCCGGTGTCGCGCCGCCCAGTGGACGAGCCGCGCCTCTTCGACGCCCGAGATCACCTCCAGCGTGAGACCGGTCTCCCTGCGCACCCGCTCGACCAGCTTCCTGCCGTTCCGACTCTCCCGGACCGCGCTCGTGGCCACCGCCCGGTAATGCACGATCCCGAGCTGCCGGAGGATGCCCGCGAACCGCGCCATCGCCCCCACCGCGCCCCGGATGGCGTCAGCTTCGAGGCGACCCGTCCGGTAGACCCGATGGCCGAGCCTTACGGGGAGCCGCTCGTTGACGAGCTCGGTCCAGGTCGTGGGGGCGATGAACTCGGCCGCCACGACACGGATGGCGTTCGAGCCCATGTCCACGACGCCGACCCGAACGGGGAAGCCGGGAGCGAGGTCGGGCGCCCGTTTTTCCCGGGTCAGCGGCTGGATCTGTGTCGACATCGCCCCTCCCATCGGCAGTTCTTGATTATGACCGCCTTCCTTGCCCGCGTCGAGGCGGATAAGCGAACGAAGTGTTACGGTCTGGCTCCCGACCCGGAGGGGGCGTACCCTCCCGGGTGGTGCCCTATCGCCTTCTCGACCACGAACCCGCGGGGCCGGGGCTCCGGCGGATCGCCGCCGAGCAGCTTCACGCCGCCAGCGTCCATCTCGAGGCTTGCCAGCCGGACCCGCAAGAGGCGGTCCACGACGTCCGAAAGCGGCTCAAGAAGGTACGCGCCGTCCTGCGCCTCGTCCGCAGCGAGATCGGCGAGGCGCTCTACGCCAGGGAGAACGCCCGCTATCGGGACCTGGGGCGCCTGCAGGCTCCGGTCCGCGACTCCCACACGCGTCTGGAGGCCGCCCGGGGACTCCTCGAGCGACATGGGGCCCTGCGGGACCAGGCTGCGTTCCACGCCATTGAGTGCGGCCTCTCGGCGGCCCGGTCGGAGCAGGTCGGCCGGTTCCCCGGAAGCGAGGTCTGCCGGGCGGCCCTCTCGGCGCTCCGGGAAGTCGAGGGCCGTCCCTCGGAGTGGCCGATCGACGGTCACTCCTTCGAGACGCTTCGCCCAGGGCTCCTCCGGGTCTACCGCCAGGGCCGGCAGCGGATGGAGGCGGCCTGGGCCGAGCCGTCCCCCGATCGCTTCCACGACTGGCGGAAGCGAGGCAAGTACCTGGGCTACCAGCTGCGGGTTCTCCAGCCCGCCTGGCCGGCCGTCCTGAAGACGACCACGGAGGCGCTCCACGACATGACCGCGCTGCTCGGCGAGGCCCACGACCTGTCCGAGCTGGAGCTGGCGATCGACGGGCTGGAAGCGCCGTTCTCGAACGGGCCTCAACGGGAGCTCCTGACGGACCTCGTGGCCGGCCGTTGTACCCTGCTTCACGCCCGGGCGCGAACGCTTGGAGAGCGCGTGTACGCCGAGGAGCCGGACGCGTTCGCCGAGCGGATCGCGTCCTACTGCTCCGCCTGGCGTCGCCATGGGGCTCCATCCGGAGCCTCGCCCTGAGCGCAGAAATCGTCTCCCGACGGCTGGAGGCCATCCCCGGATTCTCGATCGACCGGGTCGCGGAAGCCGCCGGCGGCGATCCCCGGATCCTCCGGCTCGAGAACCTGGACACCGATCTCGCGCCACCGGGCGAGGCGCTCGCCGCCACCCGGGAGGCGATCGGCCGGGACGAGGACAACAGCTATCTGCCGTTCACCGGCCGGCTCGAGCTCCGGGAGGCGATCGCCGAGCGCCACCGCGCGGCTACGGGGCGGTCGTGCGACCCCGGGGACGTCGTCGTGACGTGCGGCGGGACCGAGGGGATGCTGGACGCGGTCCTCGCCCTCACCGAGCCGGG
>DASZOP010000014.1:0-37856 GCA_035550715.1 Gemmatimonadota bacterium
CGTCTTGGCTGCGATCACGACGTTGGCGCCGTCCCGCGCGGCCCTGAGCGCGATCGCCCGTCCGATCCCGCGCGACGCCCCGGTAACGAAGACCGTCCTCCCCCGCAGAGAGGTCACGCTGGGAATGGCGCCGGAGAAGTCGGCCTCTCAAAAAGGCCCAGATCCAAGGCGCGCGAGCGAGGACGACCGGGGCGTACGGTTCGTGTACGCCGCAGGGCGGCCGAACTCGCGCAACGAAGGAGATGGGCCGTTTTCAGAGGCCGTCAGGCAGGAACGAGCAGCGCGGTGGCGTACATCAGGACAATCCCCACCCCCGCGCCCACCATCACCTCCCCGCGCCACAGGCCGGACACCCCCTCCCCGCGACGGCCCGCCACCAGACGGCCGACCTCGACGATCACCTGCAGGATCGCTCCCGCACCGACGGCCAGGAAGACGGCGGCCCACATGGGATCGAAGACGAGCCCGCCGATCCAGCACCCGATCACCGCCGGACCGCCCGCCAGAAGCGCCAGGCCGGCGAAGTGTCGCAGACGCGGCTCGCTCCTGAGGAGAGGGGCGGCGATCCCGATCCCCTCGGTGATGTTGTGAAGGGTGAAGCCGACGACGAGGAAGGTCCCCAGCCCGACCGCGCCGGTGGCCAGGGCCGCGCCGATCGCCAGGCCCTCGCCCAGATTGTGTAGCCCGATCCCGAGCGCGATGAACGTGGCCACCGCGAGCGGCGAGAGATCGCTCCCGCGGGCGCGGCGCCGGGCGGTGAACGCCAGCAGGCCCGCCAGGGTCGCCAGGGCTACGATCCAGACCAGGATCGGCGCGTGGAACGCTCCCGCGGCCTCTCCCGCCAGCTCGAGCGCCTCGGCCAGCGTGTCGATCGCCAGGAAGACGAGCAGGCCGACCGTCAACGCGAGAAGGAAGTCGATCCCGCGCCGCCCGAGGGCGCGCAGGAAGGGATACGTCGCCAGCCCGAGGGCCACCGGGAGGACGCCCACGTAGAGGCCGAGCAGGGCCAGCCGACCGAACCAGCCGGGTGTCGCGCTGGGGGTCCGGGTGGCGACCTCGATCGTGGCGTCGAAGGTGATCCCGTTGCGCGACACGAGCCGGACCTCGTGGGTCTCGCCCTCGACCCACGGGTACGGGATCTCGATCGTGGCCCGGCCGAGACGGTCGATCGTGGCATGGGGGTGGATTCCGAAGGCCCAGACCGCGTCGTCGACGGCCACCTGATGGATCGTGACCGGATCCTGGCCGCCGTTGACGACGTGGACGCGGATCCGCCCGGCGTCGGGCAGCTCGATCCTCTCGACGGTCAGCTCCTCGATCGGTGGCGCCATTCGCTCCAGCCCGACGCCGCGGCCCAGCAGGAAGGCCAGCAGGCCGACCAGCGCGACCACGGTGACCAGGCCCAGGACCCGGGCCCGGCTATCCTTCGCGGACATCGAAGAACCCCATCCAACCCAGCTCGGCGAACTCGCTCTGGTGGGCGTGGAACATGAAGCGGCCGGGATGGCGAAACGCCAGCTCGAGCACGTGACGCTCCCCCTGGCAGAACATGATCGTGTCGGTGAACTCGGTCGGCTCGAGACCGGTGCCGGTCCGATAGACGTCGAAGAAGTTTGCGTGCAGGTGAATCGAGTTCACGAGATCGAACTCGAGTACGTTGACGACGTACAGTCGAACTCTCTCCCCCACCACCGCCGGAAGCGGGTGGCGCATGTAGTGGAAGGCCACCGTGTTCACGGCGTAGAACTCGTTCTCGTTGTCGAAGTTCGTGTCGAAGCCGTTCATGACCATGACGTATTCCCGCGCCGGCGGCCGCCCGCCGGGCGGATCGACGATGAACGCCCCGTAGAGGCCCTTGTGGATGTGACGTCTGAGCGGGGTCGTGTGGCAGTGGTAGAGGTGAAGGCCATAGGGCTCGGCGTCGAATTCATAGACGAACCCCCGCCCGGGCTCCACGTTCTCGAAGACGCCGTCCATGTCGGCCGGGTGGAAGCCATGGAAGTGGATTGTGTGGGCGTGGCTCCCGGCGTTGGTGAAGCGGACCCGGATCCGGTCTCCCTCCGAGCACCGGATCGTGGGCCCCGGAACCCGACCGTTGTACGTCCATGCCGGGAACCATACGCCCGGCGCGATTTCGATCTCGCGGTCGAGGGCGACCATGTCGTACTCGCGGAGCGTGCGGCCGTCCGGCAGCCGGCTCACGTTGCCGGTGTCGAAATGGGTGGCGAAGGCGCTCGGATCGAATCCGCCCGGCCGGATGTCCTTGACCGGGCCACCGCCCCCCGCCCCGCCGTGAAGATGGGGGACCTCGACCCGCGGCTGGAGAAGGCCCCCGCGCCGGCCCGTCTGGCTGAACGCGGCGCCCCCGAGGACCGTCGCACCTGCCAGCGCCCCACCCTTCAGGACCGTGCGCCGGCTCACGCCAGAGCTCACCCTGCCGGGTTCGGCGCGGCCTGCGTCGGTCTCGTGGATCTCCTTGTCCTCGTTTGACATACAGGCGCGTATCCGGTTTGACGCGGTTCGAGGTGATGAATTAGATGAGACTAAATATCGCCCCGGGCGGGCGTTCTCGTCAAGCCGCGGGCCCGCGGGGCGGCCTCACTCGAGGGTGGGGATCGGTCTCGTCATCGGGCGGGCGTGGCCAGGCGGGGTCTCGGGCTCGAGCTGGATGGTCGTGTGGATGATCGCGTAGCGCTCCCTGAGGAGGCGGTTCAGACGTGCCAGCAGCATCTCCCGCGACTGGCCGTGGTCGCACACGACGTGCGCGGAGAGGGCCGGGTAGCCGGAGGTGATCGTCCAGACGTGCAGATCGTGGACGCCCGCCACGCCCTCGACCGCGCGCAGGGCTTCGATCAGCTCGCCCACGTCGAGCCCCGCGGGTGCGCCCTCGAGAAGCACGTGGACGGCGTCCCGGACGACGCGCCACGAGGAGATCAGGATCAGGATCCCGATGGCCAGGCTGGCCAGCGGGTCGGCGCGCGTCCAGCCCGTGAGCTGGATCACGACAGCGGCGGTCATCGCGCCGATCGACCCCAGCAGATCTCCGAGGACATGGACGCCGGCGCCGCGCAGGTTGAGGCTTCGGTCCGCCGCTCCGCCGGGACGGTGGAGGATGACGTACGCGACCGCGTTCACGACGAGCCCCCCGAAGGCGACCCCCAGCATCGTTCCGGCGTCGACCGGAGCCGCCTCCCCCAGTCGCTGGACGGCCTCGATCGCGATCCACGCGACCACGCCCCACATGATGAGGCCGTTGACGAGAGCGACCAGGATCTCGACCCGGCCGTAGGCATAGGTGTGGCTGATGGTCGCCGGGCGGGTGGACATCCAGAGGGCACCCAGCGCGAGCCCCAGCGAGGCGACGTCGGTGAGCATGTGGCCGGCGTCCGCCAGCAGCGCCAGGCTGCCGGCGATCCATCCGCCGACGACCTCAGCGACCGCGTACGCCAGGGTGAGCGCGAGCACGAACCGGAGGCGTGCACGCTCGCCTTCCCGAGGCGGGCCCGCGCCTGGCGGACGCAATGGGGGATGATGGTCGTGCAACGAAGGGAAACCTACGCGGTTTTCCGCGGCTCGCGCGAGACGAGCCCGGAACGACCGCCGGGATCAGCTCGCGCCGGTGGTCCCGGTCCCGGTCGTGGACGCTGTCGCCGGTTCGATCGGGAGCCTCTCGGCCAGGTCGGCCACCATGGCGTCCCGGGATCCGGAACGCCCTGACCACCGCAGCTCCGGGCCGTCCACCTGGACGAGCTCGACGTTCCTCTCCTGCGCCCAGCGCTTGACGTGATCCAGATCCGTCACCACCATCCGCGCGCCGAGCGTGAGGGCGCGCAGCTCCGACCGGCCGGTGTAGGGCACGTACTCCGCCGCCGCGCGATCCCCGTTCGTTTCAGCGGCCAGCGGACGTGTGAGCAACGAGTCGAACGCGGCCACGTTGTCGGGCGCGACCAGAAACTTCACCCGGCCGCGGGAGAGCAGCATGTCGACCAGTGACGCGCACGTGACCCAGCTCTCGGGTGGCAGGCCGGTCCACCGCTGATCGAGCGCGACGAGGACATACCCGTCCCGGCGCGGCCGGGCGTCCGACGGGCGCCACGGCCGGATGACGACACCGGAGTCGGTCGCATGCGCGTCCGCATCCTTACGGCCCACCTTGGATGCGAGGCCGAAGGTGAAGAAGACCGTCTCCAGCATGATCAGGAAATCCAGCAGGAGCGACCGATGGTGGATGTAGTACAGGTCGTACTCCAGATTCTCGTGGATCTCGGCGTGACGGTCCGAGCTGAGCTGCCAGATTCCGGTGATTCCCGGCTTTGCCTCGAGCCGCTGGCGTTCGAGGGCGGTGTATTTCTCGACGATGAAGGGCATCTCGGGCCGCGGCCCGACGATGCTCATCTCGCCCCTCAGGACGTTGACGAGCTGGGGCAGCTCGTCCATCCCGATCATCCGCAGGATCCGCCCCACCCTGGTGATCCGCGGGTCCGAGTTGTCGCCGATGGGGGAGGTCTCGTAAGGGTTCGCATCCTTCCGCATGGTCCGGAACTTCAGCATCTCGAAAGGCCGTCCGCCCTCGCCGACCCGCATCTGGCGGAACAGGACGGGCGACCCCGACTCGAGGCGGATGCCGATCGCGGCCAGGATCCACACCGGCATCATGATCAGCATGAGGCCGCTCGAGACGGCCAGATCTACGCACCGCTTGGCCGCCGGATACAACCGTCCGGAGCGGGTCGAGCGCGGCCGGAGGAGGGTGATCGCGCTCAGGTCCTCGACCTCGAGCTGATCGGCGCGCACCTCTCCGAACCGCGGGACGACGCCCACCTTGACGCCGGCCTCGCGGGCCAGCTTGAGGAGCTCGTGATGACGCTCGGCGTTGGTCAGCGACACCGTGACGAGCAGCTCGTTCACGCCCTTTTCCCGGGCGATCTCCCTGAGGTCCTGGAGGCGGCCGAGGACGCGCGCTTCGTAGACTTCCATGGTCGTCTGGTCGATCCGGCAGTCCACCGGGGTGCCGCGGGGCGCGAAGTCATCCAGGAAGCCGATCACCGAGCACGCCTTGTGGGGCGCCTGGACGAGCTTCTTCATGAGCAGCCGGCCCGTCTCACCGCTGCCGTAGATCAGAATCGTGCGCCGGCCCACCCGTCCGCTCAGCCCCAGACCGCGGGCGAAAGCCGAGAACAGCCGCCGCTGAAGAACGACGAACACCATCGAGAAGAAGAACCCGGCGAACGCCACGAACCGGGAGAACGGCCTGACCTCGCCCAGGAAGACGACAACCAGGAAGAGCGCCGAAGCGAACGCCGTCCCCTTCAGGGCGTCCGCCATCTCCTGGAGGTTCAAGATGCTGGCGCGTTCCTTGTAAAGGCCCATCCGCCAGAACACGGCCACGACCAGGCCCCCGAACAGGATGCCCATGTTGATGTAGGGGGCCGGCTGGATGCTGATCGGATCGAGCCAGTTGTGGGTCTCCACCCACGCCCTGAGCAGGAAGCCGGTCCAGAACGCGAGCAGAACCGAGAAGAAGTCGAGGAGACCGCGGAGGATGGGGATGTGCCGCTGGTCGGACCGCCGCGCGGGAGATGGCGGCGGACGATGCTCCTGGGGGGTGGAGTCTCCTGTCACCATGCGCGCCTGACTCGAGCCGCTTCGGCCGATGTTGTCCGCATCGAGGCGGTGCGCGGCCTGGGCACCGTCCACCGCCCAACGAGGCGGTCGAGACGGGCACGCACCCGATCCTGGTCTACCTCAGATCGAGATGGCTAACGTGCCCAAGGATACCGTGGCGGACCGGTCGTCCGCAAGACCCGATCTGCAAAACCTGAGCCAAGCCCCTTCGGCGGCTCGGCACCGGCTCTGCCGGCCCCTCGTACCGGCGAAGCCGAGTCAGGTTCCCCGGGACCGGCCGATCGGTCCGGTACGGCCGACCCGCGGGTGGTATCTTGGGTCGTCGCCGGGGTGGCGGAACTGGTAGACGCGCGGGACTTAAAATCCCGTGGGCGAAAGCCCGTGCGGGTTCGACCCCCGCCCCCGGCACTTCTCTTCAGGTCGTGGCCTCGGCGGTCTCTTCGGGAACAGGGACCCGCTTCGCTGCAGAGGCCGCCCTGTCGGCAGGGGACGGCTGGGACAGGGCCGCTTCGAGGACGTCGCCGATCGTGTCGGCGTACTCGAAGCGGAGCCCCTCAACGAGCTCCGGCTCGACCTCCTCGACGTGCTCCCGGTTGCGCTCGGGCAGGATCACCGTCCGGATGTCCGAGCGCCGGGCCGCCACCAGCTTCTCCTTGATCCCGCCCACCGGGAGGACCTGTCCGGTCAGGGTGATCTCCCCGGTCATCGCCAGATCCGGGCGGATCGGGCGTCCGGTCAGCGCGCTCGCCAGCGCCGCCGCCATCGTCACCCCGGCCGAGGGCCCGTCCTTGGGGGTCGCGCCGGCCGGAACATGGAGATGGATGTCGACCTTGTCGAAGAAGTCCGGCGCGATACCCAGCTCCGCGGCGTGGCTCCGGATGTACCCCAGCGCGGCCCGCGCAGACTCCTGCATCACGGCGCCCAGCTGGCCGGTCAGGACGAACCCCTTGCTCCCCGGCATCGTCGTCGCCTCGACGAACAGGATCTCCCCGCCCGCCGGCGTCCACGCCAGCGCCGTCGCGACCCCGGGCTGCGCGGTCCGCCGGGCCACCTCGTGGTACGCCTTCCGCGGTCCCAGGTACTCGACGACCTCGTCGAGGTCGATCACGAAACGGCGGCTCTCGCCGCCGGCAACCCGCGCCGCCACCTTGCGCGCGATCTTGGCGATCTCCCGCTCAAGGTTCCGGACCCCCGCCTCCTGCGTGTAGCCGTTGATGATCTGCTCGAGGGCCTCCTCGGTGATCTCGACCGCCTCCGCATCCAGGCCGTTCTCGGCGATCTGCTTCGGGATCAGGTGCTCACGGGCGATGTGGACCTTCTCCCGGTCGGTGTAGCCGGGAAGACGGATCGTCTCCATGCGGTCTAGAAGCGCCGGCTGGATCGTCTCGAGGATGTTCGCCGTGGCGATGAAGAGCACGCTCGAGAGATCCAGCGGTAGATCGAGGTAGTGGTCGCTGAACGAGTTGTTCTGCTCGGGGTCGAGCACCTCGAGGAGGGCGCTCGACGGGTCGCCCCGGAAGTCCGCGCCGACCTTGTCGATCTCGTCGAGCATGAAGACGGGATTGTTGACGCCGACCCGCTTGAGCGACTGGACGATCCGACCGGGCATGGCGCCGATGTAGGTCCGCCGGTGACCCCGGATCTCCGCCTCGTCGCGCATCCCACCCAGCGACATGCGGACGAACTCGCGGCCCAGGGCCCGCGCGATCGACCTGCCGAGCGACGTCTTCCCGACCCCCGGCGGCCCCACGAAGCACAGGATCGGGCCCTTCATGTCGCGCTTGAGCTTGAGAACCGCAAAATATTCCAGAATACGGTCTTTCACTTCCTTGAGATCGTAGTGGTCCTGGTCCAGCACCGTTCGAGCATGGTCGAGATCCAGCCGGTCTTCGGTGCCCCGGGACCAAGGCACGGAGCAGAGCCAGTCCACGTAGTTGACGATCACCGAGTACTCGGGACTCGCCGGCGGCACGCTCGTCAGCCGCTCCAGCTGCTCTTCGGCCGCCGCCATCACGTAGTCGGGGACCTCGGCCTCCAGCAGGCACTTCCGGAGCCGCTCGGCCTCCGCGCCCTCCGAGGGGCCTTCCCCGAGCTCCTCCTGGATCGCCTTGAGCTGCTCGCGCAGGTAGTACTCGCGCTGCTTCTTCTGGATCTCCTCGTCGACCTGGCTGCGGATCTCCCCGCCGATGCGGATCACGTTCAGCTCGCGCCGGAGCCCCTCGACCACGAGCTCGAGCCGCTCCTCGGGGTCGTCGCTCGCCAGAACACGCTGCCGCTTGTCGTCGTCGAGATGGATCATGGACGCGACCATGTAGACGAACTGGCCGGCCTGGTCGAGGCGGCGGACGGCGGTCTGGAGCTCGTCGGGAAGGAAGCTCGACTCCCGGATCACCTGGCCGGCCAGCTCCTGGCCTTCGCGGAGCAGCGCCTCCTGGCGCTCGGTCAGGCCATCGGTGGGCTCGGGAAGAACGAGGATGCGGGCCTCGAGATGCGGCTCGGTGGCGGTCACCGAGAGGAGGCGGAAGCGGGCGATCCCCTGGAGCAGGATCCGCACGGCCTGGGGGGATCTCACCATCCGGTGGATGATCGCCACGGTTCCGACGTCATGGAGGTCCTCGCGGGTCGGGACCCGGCCCTCCTCGACCGGCCGGCGGAGCGCGACGACCGCCACCATCCGCTGCTCGCGCATGGCCGCATCGACCGCCGACACGAGCGGCGACTCGGCCAGCGCGAGCGGGATCACGGTGTAGGGATAGAGGACGCCGTCCGAAAGCGACAGAACCGGCAGGCGGTCGGGGATCGACGCCAGGTCGACGGTGATCTCGCCGGTCCCCTGGTCGCCGGGAGCTCCGGGTCCGTCCGATATCTCCCCCGGAACCGGCGCGCCTTCCGGCAGTTCCGGTTCGTTCGGCTTCCGTTCCTGGTCAGCCACGTCGATCCCTCCGCTCAGGCCCCGTGCTGTCGGCGGTCTCGGACGGGGCAGAGTCTGCCATGCCCCCGCCGGGCCCGCCAGCCGGTACCCCATCAGAGGACCCATGGCTCCACGCCCGGCGACCGTAGGAGACGTAGGAGAGCGCGAGGGCCGTGACCGCAGCCGCCGTGAACGGCAGATAGAGCCCTTCCCAGCGCAGGAGGTACGCCAGGATCAGGAACCCCAGGCAGAAGGTGGTGAGCTTCCCGCTCCAGTTGGCGCCGAAGACGACCCGGTCGCGCCGGAAGAAGAGGACCGCGCCCATGACGAGCGCCAGGTCGCGCGCCAGGATCGCCGCCACGAGCCACCACGGGAAGTCGCGCGCCACGGCCAGATAGATGACGAGCCCGCCGATCAGGACCTTGTCGGCGATCGGATCGAACAGCTTGCCCGAAGGTGAGATCGAGCCCCGGCGTCGGGCGAGGAGGCCGTCCAGCAGGTCGGTGGCCCCGGCGACCAGCAGCACCAGGATCGCGACCCGGTCGCTGGCGGGCTCCGATCGCGCGAGGAGGAGAAGGATCGGGACGACCAGGAGCAGACGCACCAGGGACACGAGGTTCGGAAGGGTCGCGATCCTGAGGCCTTCGACCCGTTCTGGCAGCCGATCGCGCGCCGTCACCGGATCCCTCCCAGCATCTCCTCCGCATGATGGCGTGACACGTCGCGATCCGGATCCCCGCCCAGGAGCCGGCTCACCTCGCGCACGCGCTCATCGCCGTCCACCGATCGAATCTCGGTCACCGGGCGCCCGTCTCGAACGGCCTTGACGGCCACGAGGTGGCGATCCGCCGCCGCGGCGATCGCGGCCAGGTGGGTCACAACCACGACCTGGTGATGGCGGGCCACGTCCGTGAGCTGCCGGGCCACCCGATGAGCGGTGGCCCCGCCGATTCCCGCGTCCACCTCGTCGAACACCAAGGTCGGTGTCCGATCGGCCTCGGCGAGGGCGGCCTCGAGCGCGAGGAGGGTCCGCGAGAGCTCGCCACCGGAGGCGATCTCCGCCAGCGGGCGCGGCGGCTCACCTGGGTTGGGGGCGATCAGGAAGACGACGCGCTCGAGGCCGCCCCGACCGCACGCCAGCCGCTCGCCAGCAAACTCGATCCCGGCCGGGTCGGGCGTCCGCTCGAGCCGCACGTGGAACGTCCCGTCGCCCATCCCCAGGTCGACGAGCCGGCCACGGACGGCCTGCTCCAGACGGTCGGCGCCCGCCTCCCGGGCGTCGGCGAGCAGGGCCGCGGCCGCCGCCAGCTCCTTCCGCGCGCCTTCGATCTCGGCGTCCAGGGATCGCTCGCGGGCTCCCTCCCGCTCGAGCGCCCCGATCTCGGCGCCCATCGATCCGCAGAGCTCCAGGATCTCGTCGACGGTCCGCCCGTGCTTGCTCCTGAGGCGGAACAGGAGGTCGCGCCGGGCCTCGATCCTCGCCAGCCGTCCGGGATCGTGGTCGACGGCGGTGGCGTACCGCTCGAGCTCCCTCGCCAGGTCCTCGATCTCGTAGCGGGCGTCGCTCGCCCGCAGCGCGGCGGCGGCCATGTCCGGGTCGAGCCCGGCCAGCCGGTCGAGCGCACGGCCCATCGCCGCCAGGATCTCGCCGACCGGAGCGTCGCCGCCTTCGAGGAGGGAATGCGCTTCGGCGGCCAGCCGGGCGCGCTCGGCGCTGTGGGCGAGGAGGCGGGCGTCGGCCGCCAGCGTCTCCTCCTCGCCCGGCTCGAGCCGCGCGGCTTCGATCTCCTCGACCTGGGAGAGCAGAAACCGCAACCGGTCCTCGCGCTCGGCGCTCCGCGCCGCGACCTCGTCCCGCTCTCGCCGAAGCGACTCGAGGGTGCCCGCGGCTTCGGCCACCCGCTGGGCCAGCCCGGTCGCGTCTGCGAAAGCGTCCAGGATCTCCCGCTGGACGCCCCTCTCGACAAGCCGCTCGTCCTCGTGCTGCCCGTGGATGGCGACCCGCCCCTCGGCCCGCTCGCGGAGCGACCGCACGGTCGTCATGGCGCCGTCCAGATAGCAGCGGTTGGTCCGGTCGCGCCACACCTCGCGCCGCACCACCCATTCGTCTCCGTCGGGGCCGGTGAACAAGCACTCGAGGGTCGCGTGATCGGCGCCTTCCCGGACGACCGAGGCGGAGGCCCGGCCGCCGACCAGCAGCCCGATCGACTCGACGATCACCGTCTTGCCCGCCCCGGTCTCGCCGGTCAGCACGTTCAACCCGGGCCCGAGGTCGATCTCCAGGTCCTCGACCAGCGCCAGGTCCCTGATCCGGAGGCGTCTCAGCACGTCATGATCCCCAGTCCGCCCGTCCACCCCACATGAGCTTCTCCCGAAGCCGATCGTAGTAGCCCCCCGGGTCTACGCCGGCCAGGATCACCTCATGGGTCCCGCGCGACACCCGGACGACGTCCTTCACCGCCACTGGCTCTTCGACCTGACCGTCCATCACGAGGTGGACCTCGTCCGACGCCTTCTCCAGCCGGACCTCGATCCGCCGTTCTCCGGCTACCACGATCGGCCGGACGGCGAGCGTGTGGGCGCAGATCGGCGTCACCACGAGGACGTCGGTGTCGGGCGAGACGAGCGGTCCGCCCGCCGAGAGGTTGTAGCCGGTCGATCCGGTGGGGGTCGAAACGATCAGGCCGTCGGCCAGGTAGGGTCCGAGCGCGCTGCCGGACACCTGGAGATCCAGCCGCAGGGTGCGATGTCCGCCGCCCTTGTGGATCACGGCGTCGTTGAGAGCGTGGTGGCGGGCGCGGACCTGCCCGCCGCGAACGACGTCGGCGGCGAGCGTGGTCCGTCGCGACACCGGCGCGCGCCCTTCCAGGGCGGCTTCAAGCCGAGCCCAGAGGCCATCGACGGACGCCGAAGTCAGAAAGCCGAGACCGCCCAGGTTGACGCCGAACACGGGGACCGGACGCCCATCCAGCCGGCGCACGGCGGAGAGCAGGGTCCCGTCGCCGCCCAGCGTGACCACGAGCGCCGCGTCGAGGGCGTGCCAGTTCAAGGGCGGTGCGTCCACCCCCAGCCGCTCGAGGGCGAAGGCGTCGACCACGACCTCCCAGCCGCGGCGGTCGAGACCCTCGATCACGTCTCTGAGGACCGGCTCCACGTTCGGCCGATCCGGATTCGCTACGAGGGCTGCGCGAGGCATCCCGCGCAGGGCTAGGGGTCGATGGCGGGAACCCGCGCCACTACCGGCCGACCCGCTCCTCGGCGAGCGCCAGCGCCGCCGCACGGATCGATGCGGGATCGAGGCCGCATTGCTCGAGCTGGACCTTGCGGGGGGCGTGGTCTACGACCCGATCCGGCATCCCCAGCGAACGCAGCTCCGGTCGCAGTCCATGTCCCGAGAGGAGCCGCGCCACGTTGGACCCGAAACCGCTCCAGACGGCGCTCTCCTCCACGGTCAGGATGCGGTCGAACCGGGCGCCCAGCTCGGCCAGCAGGTTCTCGTCCATGGGTTTCAGGTAGCGGCAGTTCACCACGTGCGCGTCGACACCGTCGGCCGCCAGGGCCGCTGCCGCTTCGAGAGCCGGGCGCACCATCGTCCCCACCGCCAGCACGCACAGGTCCGTGCCTTCCTTCACCGTTTCCCAGCGCCCGATCGGCAGGAAAGCGAAGTCGCGCCGGTCGAGCTCCACCCCCTCGGCGACCGAGTCGCGTGGATAGCGGATCGCGAACGGGTGCTCGCGCTGGGACACCGCCGTGTGGAGCAGGTCCTGGAGCTCGTGCTCGTCCTTGGGAGCCGCGAGGATCATGTTCGGGACGACCGACAGGTAGCCGACGTCGTACGCCCCCATGTGCGTCGGGCCATCCTCGCCCACCAGACCCGCCCGGTCGAGCACGAAGACGACGGGCAGATCCTGGATGCAGACGTCGTGCACGATCTGATCGTACGCCCGCTGCAGGAAGGTCGAGTAGATCGCGCAGACCGGGATCCATCCCTCGCGAGCGAGCCCGGCCGCGAACGTCACCGCATGCTGCTCCGCGATTCCGACGTCGAACCCGCGTTCCGGGAAGGCCTCCATGAAGGCCTGAACGCCGGCCCCGTCCGGCATGGCGGCGGTGATCGCGCAGACCTTGGGGTTTCGCCGCCCCACCTCGACGAGGGCGCTCGAGAAGACCTTCGTCCACTTGGGGCGGGAGGGCGGACCCTCGACCTTGCCCGACTCCAGGTTGATCCGGCCGACCCCGTGGTACTTCCACTGGTCGGCCTCCGCGAACGGATACCCCTTTCCCTTGACGGTCAGGATGTGGAGCAACCGCGGCCCCTTGAGGTCCTTGATCCGCTCGAGCGTGTCGAGCAGCTCGTCGAGGTCGTGACCGTCGATGGGGCCGAAGTAGCGGAACCCCAGCTCCTCGAAGAGGACCCCCGGAGTCACCAGCCCCTTGACGCTTTCCTCGAGACGGTGGGCGAAGCCCCGAACCTCGTCGGCGACGATCGGGATCTTCCCCGTCACCTGCCAGATCTCGTCACGAATCCGGTTGTAGAGCGGGTTGGTCTGGATGCCGGTCAGGTAGTTGTGCATGGCCCCGAGGTTGGGAGCGATCGACATCTTGTTGTCGTTGAGGATGACCAGGAGGTCCGTATCGGTGGCACCGGCGTTGTTGAGCGCCTCGTAGGCGAGACCGGCCGTCATGGCGCCATCGCCGGTCACCGAGATCACCTTGAAGTCGTCCCCCGCCAGGTCGCGCGCGGTGGCGATCCCGAGCGCAGCCGAGATCGAAGTCGACGCATGACCGGCCCCGAAGATGTCGTGCTCGCTCTCCACGATGCGGCAGAAGCCGGAGGGGCCGTCCGACTGACGCAGCCGCTCCATGGCGGCGTTCCTGCCGGTCAGGATCTTGTGGGGATAGCACTGGTGCCCGACGTCCCAGACGATCTTGTCGCGCGGGCTGTCGAAGACGTGATGAAGGGCCACGGTCAGCTCGACCACCCCCAGCGGGGCGCCGAGATGTCCACCCCGGCTGGAGACGACGTCCAGTACCCGCTGCCGGACCTCCCCAGCGAGCTGGTGGAGCGCCTCGCGGGAGAGGCCCTTGAGGTCCTCAGGGCTGCGGACACGATCAAGGAGGCGACCCATGGCGACGCGAAACTAACCGGCCGCAGGACGCCGGCCAACCGCTGGATGGCATAACTCCGCTACGGGACGGTTCTCAGGACATCCAGAAACGCCTCGCCGTACCGCTCGAGCTTGACAGGGCCGACGCCGGAAACGGCGAGGAGACCGGGCCGGTCGAGGGGACGTCGGCGCGCCATGTCGCGCAGGGTGGCGTCGCTGAAGACGACGTAGGCGGGGACCTCGCGCTCGTCCGCCAGCCCGCGGCGGAGGGCCCTCAACCGCTGGAAGAGATCCTCATCGGCCTGGCCCCATCCGTCGTCGCCCGCACGGGCGTCGCCGGAAGCGACCGCGAACCCCCTCGTTCCCGCCGGCGGTCTACCCCCGCGGCCCTGGATCCCCTGGTCCCGGCGCAATCTCTCGATCCGGGCCTCGGTCGTGATCCCGAGACAGACGTCGCAGGCATCGCCGCACGGCGCGATCCGCTCGTCGAAGTGGGAGACGATCGCCCGGTGCCGGCAGCCGCCCTTCTCGACCATCCGGTAGAGGGCGGCCGTCGCCTCCCGCCTGGCCCGCCGGAGCTCGGGATCCTGGATCTCGTCCAGGAACCGCTCGTGGAGCTTCACATCGGCCCACGAGTAGAAGAGGACGCAGTCGCTCGGAAGCCCGTCCCGACCGGCGCGGCCGAATTCCTGGTACCACGATTCCACGTCCTTCGGCATGTCGCGGTGGATCACGAACCGGACGTCCGGCTTGTCGATCCCCATCCCGAACGCGATGGTGGCCACGACGACCTCGGCGTCGCCGCGGGCGAACGCCTCCTGGTTCCGGTGCCGGTCGGCGTCGTCCATGCCGGCGTGATAGGGGAGCGCACGGATCCCCTTCCGCCCGAGCCACAGAGCGGTCGAATCGACCGCGCGCCGCGACTGGCAGTACACGATCCCGCTCGATCCGGGAGCCGACCGGATCAGGCTCAGGATCTCGGTCCGCGTGTCGCCGCCCGCACCCTTCTTGCGAACCCACAGCCGCAGGTTCGGCCGGTAGAAGGACCCCTTGAATCCGGCCGGTCGGCGGAGCCCGAGCTGGCGCAGGATGTCCCTGGCGACTTCGCGCGTGGCGGTCGCCGTCAGCGCCAGGACCGGGACGCCGTCCAGCTCCTCCTTGAGCCCCGCGAGCCGCCGGTACGAGGGCCGGAAGTCGTGGCCCCACTGGCTGATGCAGTGGGCCTCGTCGACGACCAGGAGCGAGACCGCCCAGCGACGGAGGAGACGTCGCAGCGAGCCCTCCAGGGCTTCGGGCGCCAGATACACCAGCTCGTAAGCTCCCGCAGCGAGGCGGTCCAGACGTCGCGAGCGCTCGCCGGGCTCGAGCGTCGAGTTGATCGCGGTCGCACGGAAGCCGAGCTCGGTCAGCGCGTCGACCTGATCCTTCATGAGCGATATGAGGGGGGAGACGACGAGCACCGTCCCCGGCAGGAGCTTTGCCGGTAGCTGGAACGTCAGCGACTTGCCGGCCCCGGTCGGCATGACCGCGATGCAGTCGCGACCGGCCAGGACCGCCTCGACGACCTCGCGCTGTCCGGGCCGGAAGCGCTCGAAGCCGAACACGTCGCGGAGGACCCGCTCGGCGGACCCGGGGGGCCCTTCGCGCTCGCTCAATCGAGACGCTCGAGCACGAGGTCGACGAACAGGTCGAGCAGGGACGGGTCGCCGTCCAGGCCCGCCAGGCGGGCGCGCGCCTCGCCGGCCACCCGCTCGGCCAGCCGGCGGGCGGCCTCGAGGCCGTACACGGACGGATAGGTGGCCTTGGCGAGCCGGCGGTCGACTCCGACCGCCTTCCCCATGCGGCCCGCGTCGCCGGTCTCGTCGAGGAGATCGTCCACGATCTGGAAGGCGAGCCCGAGGTACGTCCCGTATCCGTCGAGTGCCTCCACCTGATCCGGATCGCCACCCGCGGTCAGCGCCCCCAGGGTGCAGGCGGTCGCGAACAAAGCGGCCGTCTTGGCGCGGTGGATGGCTTCGAGCCCGGCACCGTCCACCGCTCTCCCCTCCGCCTCGAGGTCCAGGTACTGGCCACCGACCATCCCGTCCGCCCCGGCCCCCGCCGCCAGCCGGCGGAGCATCGCCGGTAGCCCGGCGGCCAGCCCCGGATCCCCGGCCGCGGCCCGGGCCAGGGTAAGGAACGCCAGCTCCTGGAGCGCGGCTCCGGCGGCGGCGGCGACCGCCACCCCGTACACGCGGTGCGCGGTCGGAAGGCCGCGTCGCAAAGGGTCGTCGTCCATGGCCGGCAGGTCGTCGTGGAGGAGCGAGTAGGTGTGGACGAGCTCGACCGCCGCGGCCACCGAGTGGACGGCCCCGTCGCCGTCCGTCTCGCTGCCGAGGGCCTGGTGGCACGCCAGCGTGAGGAGCGGCCGGATCCGCTTCCCGCCGGCCCGGACGCTGTACGCCGCGGCGGCCCCCAGGGGAGGTGCGAGACCGGCCAATGCGCGCTCGAGCGCGGCCTCGATCCGCGGCCGCTCGGCGGCGGCGAAGGCCTGGAGCGCCGCGCTCATCGTTCCCCGGTCATGGGATCCCGGGAAAGCCTCACTCGAGGTCGAAATCCTCGAGGCTGAAGAGCCCTTCCGACCGCTCGACGATCCGCTTGATCCTACCCTCCGAGGCCTCGAGGCGCTTCCGCACCTGGACCGCCAGCTCGACCCCCTCCTCGAACAGCGCGATCGACTCCTCCAGCGACACGGCCTCGCTCTCGAGCTTCTGGACGATCGCCTCGAGCCGCCGGAGCCGCTCCTCGACGGGCGGTTCACCGGCGGCGGAGTCGGCCGCGACCCGGGCCTCCAGGTCCCGCGGCTCGTCTCCGGGCACGTCGATCGGAATCTGACTCATTCCTCCTCCTCGTCTTGGATGCTCGTGACCCGCACCGCGGCGCTTCCCCGCGCAAAGCGGATCGAGAGCTCATCCCCCGCCGCCAGCGCTCCGGCCCGATGGACGACGCTGCCCCCGGCGTTCGTGACCACCGCGTAGCCGCGGTCGAGGATCGAGTACGGGCTCGCCGCCCGCAATCGCTCCTCGAGATGCCGGACCTCGAGCCGGACCCGCTCGTGGCGCCGCGACAGCCCGCGGCCGAGACCCGGGGCCCGCGCGAGGCCGCGCTCCGCCCCGACCAGGCGGGCGGCGACCGGTGCGGTCATCCCGGCCGAGACGGTCTCGAGCCGTCCCCGTTCCGCCCTCATCCGGCGTCGGAGGTCGGGTGCGAGCGCGCCGGCCGCCTCCGCCCACCGCTGCCGGGCCTCGTGGGCGCGGTCACGGACGCGCCGGAAGCCATAGCGTCGGATCGGGGCCAGCGCCTCCTCGAGGCGCCTCAGGCGCTGCCGCTCGACCGCGCGGGAGAGCCTCCGGAATTGACCCACCACCCCGCGCGCGATCGCGCGCGTCTCGGGTACGACGTGCTCGCCGGCCGCCGACGGCGTAGGTGCCCGCAGATCCGCCGCGTAGTCGGCGAGCGTCGTGTCGGTCTCGTGACCGACCGCGCTCACGACCGGAATCGGGGACTCGGCGATCGCCCGGACCACGATCTCCTCGTTGAACGCCCACAGATCCTCCAGCGTGCCCCCGCCGCGGCCCACGATCAGCACCTCGGCGACGCGGTGTCGGCCGAACCACCGCACCGCCCGGGCGACCTCGGGGGCCGCCTCGCGACCCTGGACCGCCACCGGCTTCAGGAGGATCCGGGTCGAGGGGGCGCGACGCAGGATGACGGTCACGAGGTCGCGCACCGCAGCCCCCTCGGGCGACGTCACGATTCCGACCGTGAGGGGCCAGAACGGGAGATCCCGCTTCCGCGCCGGGTCGAACATCCCCTCCGCGCCGAGCCTCCGCTTGAGCGCCTCGAACTGGAGGTACAACGCCCCCACCCCGCGTGGGACGACCTGCGTCACCTCGAGCTGGAACTGGCCGCGCGCCCGATAGATGGTCGGCCGTGCGATCACGACGACGTGCATCCCGTCCTCCAGCGGAAACGCCAGCCGCTCGTTGTCGCTGCGGAACATGACGCACCGCACCTCGCTGGCGCGGTCCTTCAGCGTCCAGTACATGTGCCCCGACGGCCGGTGGTGGTGGAACGATGAAACCTCGCCCTCGACCCCCACCGTGCCGAGCTCGGCCACCAGCGCGCCGGCGGCACGGAACACGAGCTCGCTCACCGTCATCACGACCGTACCGGGGTCGATGGCGGGATCGAGGCCGGCGGAGCGGTTCATCGCGAGGGCTCCGCCTCTCCGACCGCCGCCCGTCGGGCGGCCTTCAACGTGTTGTCGAGCAGCATGGCGATCGTCATCGGGCCGACGCCACCGGGAACCGGGGTCAGCCACCCCGCGACCTCGGCGACCGCCGGTTCGACGTCCCCCACCAGCCGCCAGCCGCGATCGGCCGTCGGGTCGTCGATCCGGTTCATCCCGACGTCGATCACGGCGGCCCCGGGCTTCACCATCTCCTTCGTGACCACCCCCGCGCGGCCGACCGCCGCGACCAGGATGTCGGCCCGGCGCGTGTGGGCGGCGAGATCGGCCGTCCGGCTGTGGCAGATCGTGACCGTGGCGTGGCCGTGGAGGAGAAGGAGCGCGGTCGGCTTCCCGACGATGTCGCTCCGGCCGATCACGACCGCCTCGGCCCCCTCGACCCGGATTCCCGTCTCCCGGATCAGCCGCACGATCCCGGCCGGGGTAGCGGGAACGAAGCCGCTCTCGAGATCGCCGGCGACCAGCCGACCCACGTTGATCGGATGGAAGCCGTCCACGTCCTTGCCTGGATCGACCGCGATCAGGACCCGGCGGGGGTCGATCTGCGAGGGCAGCGGTAGCTGGACCAGAATGCCGTGGACCTCCGGATCCGCGTTCAGCTCCTCGACCAGCTCCAGAAGCTCGATCTCCGAGGTCGACGCCGGCCTTCGGATCGTCCGCGAGCGTAACCCCGTCTCCTCGCACGCCTTTCCCTTCATCCGCACGTACGTGGCGGAGGCCGGGTCCTCGCCGACAAGGACCGCCGCCAGGCCAGGGACCACCCCGGCCTCTTCCCGCAGCCGGCCGACGCCGGCCGCCACCTCCTCGCGGACCCGTCCCGCCACCGCCCGGCCGTCGATCGTCCGCGCGCTCACCCGCCTCCCTCCCGGGCCTGGCGGCGGCTCTCGTCGAGGGCCAGCTCCCGCTGCCCGGGACGAGGCTCGAAGCATTGCCGGCACCGCGCCTCGTACGCGCTGGCGCCGCCGACCACGATCCGCTCCTCGTTGTCCACGATGCGCTGGGTGAAGTTGGCGGGGTTTCCGCACCGCACGCAGATGGCGAGCGTCTTGGTGATCTCCTCGGCCTTGGCGAGGAGCTGCGGGATGGGCTCGAACGGACGCCCCAGGAAGTCCTGGTCGAGCCCGGCCACCACGACCCGCTTGCCCAGGTTCGCCAGACGCTCGCAGACCTCCACCAGCCGCTCGTCGAAGAACTGGGCCTCGTCGATCCCGACCACCTGGGTGCGGGCGTCGAGCCGCTCCAGGATCTGCCGGGCGTGGGTGACCCGCTCGGCTTCGATCCGCATGGCCGAGTGGCTGACGATCTCGTCCGCCGCGAAACGGTCATCCACGAGCGGCTTGAACACCTGAACCCGCTGCCGGGCGATCTCGGCGCGGCGGAGACGTCGGATCAGCTCCTCCGACTTGCCGCTGAACATGGGACCGCAGATGACCTCGATCCAGCCCATCGATCCGCGCACGAAGGGGCTCATCGCAGGTTCCCGCTCCTCTCAATCGTACGAGACATCGATCCTCTCGATGCCGGTCGCCCGACCGGCGGACGTGTCGACGGTGATCACCACGGCCTGGAAGCGGACGTCCTCCTCGGCCACGTCGAAACGGTTGGGTGTCTGCTTCAGGAAGCGCTCGATCGCGCTCCCGGCACGGACCCCGATCACGCCGCCATGCGGACCCGTCATCCCGACATCGGTCACGTACGCGGTCCCGCGGGGCAGGACCCGCGCGTCCGCCGAGGGGACGTGCGTGTGAGTGCCGACGACGGCGGTGACCCGGCCGTCCGCGTAGCGGGCCAGCGCGAGCTTCTCCGCGGTGGCCTCGGCGTGGAAGTCGACCACCACCACCTCGGCGTCACGGACGTCGTCGCGGTCGAGCAGGAGGTCCAGCCGGCGGAACGGGCAGTCGAGGTTCTTCATGAACACCCGCCCCTGCAGGTTGATGACGGCCACCGCCCGCTCGGCCCTCGTTCCGGACCACACCCCGTGTCCGGGGTTTCCGCGCGGGTAGTTGTCGGGGCGCAGGATGCGCGGCTCCTTGTCGAGCCGCTCGTAGATCTCCCGACGGTCCCAGACGTGGTTGCCGGTGGTGACGACGTCCACGTCGTCGCCCAGGATGGCGTCCAGGATCGACGGCGTGATCCCGAATCCGCCGGCCGCGTTCTCGCCGTTGACGATCACGAAGTCCGGCGCGTGGGCTTCGCGGGCTGCGGCCAGACCTCTCTTCAGAGCCCTACGACCGGGCCGGCCGAAGACGTCGCCGACGAACAGGACCTTCATGCGGGAGCGGGCCTGGAGATGGAACGAGAAGGACCCCGCCGCGACCGTCCGGAGAGGATTTTTTGACGCCCTCGCTGATACGGTGGGTAACCTCCTCGCCCGATTCTCGCTTCCTCCGTAGAGGCATGCGATCGGCAGGCGAAGCGAGGATCCCTACGAGTGCGTGTTGGCTCAAAAAATGGTCTCCCCGGATCCGCGCGAGCGGGGTCCTTCCCGCCCGTTTCGATGAGATCGGCCCTTTCGTCTCCTTTCCTCTCGCGCCTACTTGCGGCGCCCCTTCTTGCCGTCGGCCTGGGCCTTCCCGGCGAGGCCGGCAGTCTCGGCGAGGGCCTGGTCCACCTCCGCCTCCATCTCGCGCACGCGGGCCACCGCGCCGGCGAGGCTCTCGGCGCCGGTTCTGCGCGTCACGAGGAGCTGGTCGGTGATCTCCATCGCCCCCAGCACCGCGGCCTGGAACGGCTCCAGCGTTGGTGCCGACCCTCGCAGCTGGCGGAGCGTCCGGTCCACGTGCGCTGCGACGTCCCGGGTGTACTCCGGGTCTGCCGCCGAACGCAGCCGGAACGGCTCGTCCAGGACAGTGACCTTGATGGTCGATTTGTCGTCGCTCATGTCTCGACCACGTACCGTACGCGCGCGAGCAGCTCCTTGATCTTCGTCTCGAGGAACTCGGCGTGGCGGGCGATCCGCTCGTTCTCCGATTCCAGCTCGCGGACTCGCTCGTCGAGCGCGACCGGATCCAGACCCCCCTCGAGCCGTCGCCGGACGGACTCCTCCTCGTGGCAACGCTCGGCGAGACGCCGGCTCCTTTCGACGAGCAACTTAACCTTGTCCCTGAGGGCGTCCAGCGCGACTTCGAGCTCCGCGGCCCGCTCATGGGCCTCGTCCCGATCCTTCGGCGCCTTCGCGCTCATCGCAGCCGGTACCCGTGTTCCGTGGCCAGACCCTGGACGAGCGCTTCGATCCGATCGTCGATCGCCTGGACGGTCAGCGTGCGCTCCGCCTGGAACGTGAGCCTGAGCCCGAGGCTCACGTGCCCGTCCGGGACCTGAGGCCCCCGGTACCGGTCGAAGACCTCGACCGCGACGAGATCCTCCACCCCGGCCTCCCGGACCGCCCGCTCCACGCGCTCGCCGGCGTGGGTCGCGGGAACGACCAGCGCGAGGTCCCGCTCCACGGCAGGTTCCCGCGGCACGGGGCGGAGCCGGAGGGGCGGGGGCTGCCTTGTGAGCGCGTCCAGGTCCAGCTCGGCCACGACCAGCCGCTCCTCGATCCCCCACCCTTCCGCCACCCGCGGGTGGATTTCGCCGAGGAACCCGACTTCCTTTCCGCCGTCTTCGAGTCGGGCCTGCCGGCCCGGGTGCAGGAAGCCTCGCTCGGCCGGAACGAACGCGACTGCGTCCAGGCCGGCCAGCGACAGGAGCCCTTCGATCGTCCCCTTGACGTCGAAGAAGTCGATCGGCGGGACCGGCCGCGACCAGTCGACCGGCCGCGTGGGGCCCGTCGCGGCGAGGGCCAGCCGTCGGCCCTCTTCGACCCCGCCCGCGGATCCGGGCCGGAAGGCGTGCCCGACCTCGAACAGCCGCACCCCGTTCGCTCCCCGGTTCAGATTGTGGACGACCGCCCCCACGAGCGTGGAGACGACCAAGGGCCTCAAGAACCGTTCCGCCTTGGATATAGGATTTCGAATCTCAACCAGGTTGTCAACTCCGCCGCCCGACCCGGTTACCCCCTCGCCGACGAACGTCGGGGTCCGCGCCTCGTTGTAGCCGGCCGCCGAGAGGGCGCTCCGGAGACGGCCCAGCGCCCGCTCGGCCGGGGCCGGAACCGGGGCCCTCTCCGGAGGGGCGAGCCGGATCGCCGGGATCCGATCGTAGCCGGTCGTCCGGGCCACCTCCTCGATCAGGTCGATCTCCCGCTGGACGTCGAAACGCCACGAGGGAACCTCGGCGAGGAGCGCTCCGTCCGCGCGCGAAACCGTGAACCCCAGGCTCTCCAGGGCCCGGCGGGCCTCGTCCTCGGCGATCGGGCGCCCGGCGACGGCCGCGAGCCGCTCCGACCGGAGCTCGATCCTCGGCCGCTCCTCCGGCGCCCCGCCGTGACCGACGCGCCCGGCGGCCACCCGGCCGCCCGCCAGCGTCGCGATCAGGGCCGCCGCCCGGTCCAGCGCGGGAATCGTGATCGCCGGGTCGACCCCGCGCGCGAAGCGGGTCGCGGCGTCGGTCCGGAGACCGAGCCCGCGGGCCGTCCGCCCGGTCCGCTCCGGATCGAACCACGCCGACTCCAGGAATACCTCGTCGGTTCCCGTCCCGACCTCGCTGTCGAGCCCGCCCATCACACCTCCCACCGCAACCGCGCGCTCGCCATCGGCGATCACCGTCGTCGCCGGGTCCAGGACGCGCGTCCGGCCGTCCAGCGTCACGATCTCCTCGCCCGCGTGAGGCCGGCGGACCACGATGCGCCGGCCGGAGAGCCGAGCCGCATCGAAAGGGTGAAGCGGCTGCCCGCACTCGAGCATGGTGTAGTTGGTGGCGTCGACGACGTTGTTGACCGGCCTGGCGCCCAGGGCGAGGAGCCGCACCTGGAGCCAGGCCGGGCTGGGTCCCACCGTCACGCCCCGGACGAGCCGCCCGAAGTAGGCCGGACACCCTTGCCGGTCGAGCAGGTCCACCCCGACGTCCACGGCAGCCCCGCCCTCGTCGAGGTCGCGGGCGGGGAGCCGCGTCTCCGCTCCGGCGTGCCACTGGACCTCCCGGGCCACGCCCAGGTGGGACAGGAGGTCGCCCCGGTTCGACGGCACGTCGATGTCCAGGATCCGGTCGTCCAGATCGAGCACCTCGACCAGATCGCGGCCCAGATCGCCCTCGTCGACCCCGGGGACGGGCCAGATCCCCTCGGCGGTGCCGAGGGCTTCGAGGCCCAGCTCGGGCGCCGAGCAGAGCATTCCCTGCGACTCCACGCCCCGGATCCGGGCTTTGCGAATCTCGCGTCCGCCGGGGAGCCGCGCGCCCTCGGTGGCGTAGGCGTAGATCGTCCCTACCTCGACGTTGGGGGCCCCGCACACCACCTGCCGCTCGCCGTCCCCGGCCGCCACCCGGCACAGGGTCAGGCGATCGGCGTTCGGATGCCGGTCGGCCTCGAGGACCCGACCCAGGATGACCCCCCTGATCTCGGGAAAGGGGCGTCGGAGGTCGTCCACCGCCACCCCCTGCATGGTGAGACGGTCGGCCAGCGGTTCGAGTCCGCCGAGCTGGGCGCCCGGGAAAAGGGCCTGGAGCCAGCGCCAGGAGATGTTCATCGACCGGCGAACTGAGTGAGGAAGCGGAGGTCGTTCTCGAAGAACATCCGGATGTCGGGCACGCCGTACTTGTTCATCGCGATCCGCTCGACGCCCATCCCCCACGCGAACCCGGTCCACCGCTCGCTGTCGTAACCGACCGCCTCGAGAACGGCCGGATGCACCATGCCCGAGCCGAGCAGCTCCATCCATCCCCCTCCCTTACAGGCCCGGCACCCCGCGCCACGGCAGAGCAGGCACTGGATGTCGAGCTCGGCCGATGGCTCGGTGAACGGGAAGTAGGAGGCCCGGAAGCGGACGTCGACGTCGGGACCGTAATAACGATGAACGAACTCGGTGAGCGCCCACCGGAGATGGCCGAGGGAGATCCCCTCGTCCACCCACAATCCTTCGATCTGATGGAAGTAAGGAGAGTGGGAGGCATCCGGCGCGTCGTTGCGAAAGACCCGACCCGGGCATACCACGCGAACGGGGGGTGGCCCGGATTCCAGCACACGGATCTGGACCGGCGACGTGTGCGTCCGGAGCACGAGGTCGTCGGTCACGTAGATCGTGTCCATCTCCTCACGCGCCGGATGGCCGACCGGGATGTTGAGCGCCTCGAAGTTGTGCCAGACCGTCTCGACCTCGGGTCCCGAGGCGACCTCGAACCCCATGCTGCGGAAGATCTCGAGCAGCTCCTCGGTGACTATGGTCAGCGGATGTCGGGCCCCGAGGGGGTGTCGGCGGCCGGGAAGCGTGACGTCGAGCCGCTCCGTCTCGAGCCGCGCCGCCAGCGTCTCCCCCTCGAGCTCGCGGGCGCGCTCGGCGACCGATGCTTCGATCCGCTCCTTGACCTGATTCACCAGCTCGCCGGCGGCAGGACGAGCGTCCACCGACAGGCCGCCGATGGACCGCGCCTCGCCGGTCAGCCGCCCCTTACGGCCGAGCGTCCGGACACGGATCTCCTCGACCTCTTCGGGACGGGACGCCGCGCTGAGCTCACGCTCCACGTCGCGCTGGAGGGCCTCCAGCCGCTCGTGCAGCGAGCGGGTCATGGAAGGGCCGCGGGAATGACTCCGAGCGGATCGTTCAAAGCTTCGCCTTCGCCGCCGCGGCCAGCTCCGCGAACCCCTCCGGGTCGTTGACCGCCAGCTCGGCGAGGAGCTTGCGATCGATCTCGATCTCGGCCGCCTTCAGACCGTAGATGAACCGGGAGTAGGACAAGCCGTGCTCGCGAGCAGCCGCGTTGATGCGGGTGATCCAGAGCTTCCGGAACTGACGCTTGCGGTCGCGTCGATCGCGATAAGCGAATTGCAACCCCCGCTCCAGGGTCTCACGGGCGGGGATGTACAGCCGATGGCGTCCGCCACGATACCCGCGGGCCTGCTTGAGGACCTTCTTGCGGCGCCGGGTGCGCTGAACGTTGTTCGATGCGCGGGGCATCGTGACCTCCTAGGCGGAGAGAAGCCGCTTGAGACGGCCCTCGTCAACCGGATGGACGTACGCGGGCTTGCGCAGATGGCGCTTCCGCTTGGTCGTCTTCTTCGTCAGGATGTGGCGCATGTAGCCGCGCTTGCGCTTGATGCGCCCGCTGGCAGTCTTCCGGAAGCGCTTCGCGGCGCCCCGATTCGTCTTCATCTTCGGCATGCTGACCCCCTGCGCTCTACTTCTTCACGCTCGACTTCATGTTGGGCGCGAGGATGAGGAACATGTTGCGTCCCTCGAGTCGCGCCGCCTGCTCGACCACCGCCAGCTCCCCGATCTCCTCGATCACGTCGTCAAGGACCTCGCGACCGTTCTCGGTGTGGGCCATCTCGCGGCCCCGGAACATGATGGTGACCTTGACCTTGTTTCGATCCTCGAGGAAGCGCCTGATGTGACGCGTCTTGAACTCGAAGTCGTGCTCCTCGATGTTCGGACGCATCTTGATCTCCTTCATCTGAGTTACGTGCTGCTTCCGTCGCGCCTCCCGATCGGCCTTCGCCTGCTCGTACTTGTAGCGACCGTAGTCCATGATCCGGCACACCGGGGGCCGGGCGTTGGGCGCCACTTCCACCAGGTCGAGACCTCGTTCGCGGGCCGTCGCTTGCGCTTCTTCGACCGGTACGACGCCGACCTGCTCCCCTTTGTCGTCGATCAGCCGGACCGGTGAGAAGCGGATCTGCTCGTTGACCCGCGGCTCGTTGTTGGCGATGCAGACCTCCTTGGCTGGTTGTCGAGGCCCTGCCGACCGGTTCGGGTGGCGAGGCCCTCACGAAAAAAGCGAGTCACCCGCCGTCCGCGGGCGCCCGCCCCAAAAAAACGCCGCGCCGGCAGCTGCCCGAAAGCAGCGTCGGCGTCGCGCCATGATACCCGCGGACAGCGTGAGCCGCGTCCGTCGGGCGAGAAGCCCGGGGCTTCTGCTTCCTCTGTCGAGAGCCGTCTCCGCGAAGGGAGGCGGCGACGGAGAATGTAACGTGCAGGCAGGCGTCCGGTCAACGCGCCGGGCGGGTCGCCGGGCCGTGCTTCGTCCTCGCCGTCGAGCCCCTTCCCGCCACCACCTTGAGCGGCCCGACCGGCCGCCAGTTCCGCGGCCGCTGCCCGAGCCCGAGCCGCCAGGCGACCCCGCGCGCGACCCGGCTCGAGGCGCGACCGTCACCGTACGGATTGGCAGCCAGAGAGGTCCTCGCGGGCGGCGCGTCCAGCGCCGCGCCGACCGCCGCCACCACGCGCGCCGGGTCGAACCCGGCCAGCGTCAGCGCTCCCGTCTCGACCCCCTCCGGACGCTCGGTGGTCTGGCGCAGGACGATCACCGGGACGCCCAGCGTCACGCCTTCCTCCTGGAGCCCTCCCGAGTCGGTCAGGATCACGTCGCTCCGCGACAGGAGGGCGGCCATCTCGCCGTACCCCAGCGGATCGGTGAGGACCACGTTGGGCACGCCCTCGAGCTCGGGCACGACCTCCTCGCGGACGAGGGGGTTCCTGTGCATCGGGAAGACGAAGGTGCGGCCCGGATGGGCCCGGGCGGCAAGCCGGACGATCGCCGCCAGGTGACGGAGCCGGGGCCAGTTCTCCCGCCGGTGGAGCGTCACCGTCGCGTACGGGCCGGGCGGAAGGCCGGCCGGAAGGCGACCCCTTCCGACCGCCTGAAGGAGCGCGTCCACACCGGTCTGTCCGGTGACCAGGATCCGCTGCTGGTCGATCCCCTCTCGGATGAGGTTGGCCCGCGCCAGCGGCGTGGGGGCGAAGTGGAGATCGGACACGACCGCGGTGAGCCGGCGGTTCGCCTCCTCGGGGAAGGGCTCCTCGATCAGGCCGGTCCGCAGGCCGGCCTCCACGTGTCCCACCGGGATCCGCTCCAGGAACGCGGCCCAGGCGATCGCGAAGGTCGACAGCGTGTCGCCCTGGATCAGCACGTAGTCGGCCTCGAGCTCGCGCAGGTGCCGCGCGGCCTCGGGCAGGATCCGCATGACCAGCTCCGGGAGCCGCTGGCGCTCGGTCATGACCCTCAGGTTCGCCGACGCTTCGATGTCGAAGACCTCGAGCGCCTGATCGAGCTGCTCCTGGTGCTGTCCGGTGACGAGGATGAACGGGTCGATCCCGGGGGTGGCCTTGAGCTCCAGATAGACGGGCGCCAGCTTGATCGCCTCCGGCCGGGTGCCGAAGCCGAGCACGACCCGGAACGATGACCCGCGTGCGGACTTTTCCATCTCCATGGCCCCGTGCTTGCGCCCATTCAGGGGCCGGTCCATTCTCCGGCACCCGTTCCGACTCGTTAGGGGCAAGAAAGAGGCCGCTCCAGGGACATGATCGAACCCAGGACCTCGTCCGGTCGGAGGGAGACCGTCCTCGGCCTCCTCCTGATCGCCGTCGGTGCCGGCCTCCGGGCCTGGAACCTGGCGTTCCAGAGCCTGACCTACGACGAGCTCTACGAGCTCGGGCTCGGGGCCGAGCCGATCGGCCGGATCGTGCACACCGGGGACGGGTTCCCGCCCCTCTATCACGTCCTGCTCCATGGCTGGCTGAGCGTCTTCGGGCCGGATCCGGGCGCGCGCTGGCTCTCGTGGCTCCTCGGCGTCGTGTCGCTGGGCGTGGCGTGGAGGCTCGGGCGACGGACGGGAGGCTCCGCCGTGGGCCTCGGGACGCTGGCGCTCCTCGCGCTGTCCCCGGTCCACGTCTGGTACTCGCAGGAGGGACGCGCCTACATGCTGTTCATCCTCCTGGCCGGTCTCGGGATCTGGCTCCTGCTCCGCGCGCTCGAGAGCGATGCATGGACCGACTGGATCGCGTACGCGATGGCCTCCGCGACCGGCATGTACACCCACTACTACTTCTCCTTCGTCCTCGTCGGCTGCGCCGTCGTCGTGCTGCTCCGGCGGGGGCTCGGCCGGAGTCTCGCCCGGCCCCTGGCGGCCCACGCCATGCTGGCCGCGCTCTGCGTCCCGCTCCTGTTCCTGCTTCGCGCGGACTTCCAGCTCCAGGCCGACGTCCCGACCGTCATCCGGTTCGACCTCGCGGCGCTCGGCTACACGTTCGTCTCGCTCCTCACCGGGTACACGGTCGGTCCGTCCATACGGGAGCTCCACACGATGGGGCTCGCCGAGGCCGCGCGCGGCTTTGCCCCCCTGCTGGCGGTCCTGGCGCCGGCCGTCGCCGTGCTCGCGGTCCGGGGCGGACGGGTCCTTCCGCGGGCGCGACGGCTCGACCTGGCGGTCATGATCGTCCTGCCCGTCCTCCTGGCCGGGCTCGTGGGGCAGGTCGGCGAGGTCGGCTACAACGTGCGGTACGTCGCCTGGATCGTCGTCCCGATGGCGGTGTGGCTCGGGGCCGCCGTCCCCGGCTGGCGCAGCCCCGCCGTCGCGGCTTCTCTGCTCGTCGTCGTCGGCGTCTCGGCCGTGGCGATCTGGAACCGGCATCAGGTCGACCGGTACATGAACGAGGACGCCCGCGCCGCCGCCGCCTGGCTCGGGGAGCGGGAGGACGTGGCTCCGGTCTTCGTCATGACCGGCTACATGAGCGTCCCCATCCGCCATTACGTCGGCGGAGATCGCGAGGTGATCCCGATACGCGGCCTCCGCGGGCCCATGTCCCAACGGATCCGACGCGCCTTCGCCACGCTCGAGTCCCGGGTCGCGGGCGGCCAACCGTACTGGCTCGCCTACACCCGGTCCTTCCACGGCGATCGCGAGGGGACGATTCGGACCCTTCTCGAGCGCCGCCACGGGCTCGCACCGACCGCCCGCTTCGCCGGGATCGAGATCTATCGTGGCCGGGTCCCCGTCCGCGAGCCGACGCCGCCGGCCCGACCCGCGGTCCGTACCTCGGCCCGGTAGACCTCCTCGACGAACTCGACCGCGCGGACGGCCGCTTCGGGCGCGACCGATGGACGCCCGCCACGGAGGATCTCCAGGAAGTCCTCCAGCTGGGCGGCGAAGACGGCGGTTTTGTCGTAGCCCCACCCGAAGGCGGTCCAATCGCTTGCGCCATGGCGGCGGATCCGGCTCCCCGTCCATCCCGTGCGGATCGTCCCTTCGGTGCCGTGGATCACGAAATAGTCCAGGTCCTTGGTGAAGTGGGACCAGGAGAGGGCGATCCGCCCGACGATCCCGGTTCCCAGACGGACCTGGATCTCCGCGGTATCCTCGACCGCCGGGCTCGCGATCCTGGGCCCGAAGGCCGCCGAGACGACGGACGGCTCGGTCCCGACCGCGGTCGCCAGCACGTCGAAGGCGTGGGTCCCGTTGTCCATCACGACCCCACCCCCCGACAGCTCCGGTCGCGACATCCAGCGGCCGTCCACCGCCACCGGGGCGCAGAACGCGACCTCGCAGGAGAGGGGCCTTCCGATCTCGCCCGCCTCGACGCGCCGTCGCGCTTCGTGGAGGTCGGCGACAAAGCGGAACTTGGTCGAGACCATGAGCGTCCGATCGGTCGCCCGGGCCCGCCCGACCATCGAGCTCGCGGCCGTCGAGGTCGGCGCCAGGGGCTTCTCGCAGAGGACGTGCTGTCCCGCGAACAGGAGCCGCTCGACGTGCGGCAGGTGGAGCGCGGGCGGCGTGCAGACGATCGCGGCGTCGACATCCTCTTCGGCCAGCAGCCGGTCGATGCTGGCGTGCGTCCGGCAGCGCCACCGCCCCTCGACGGCCCGACGCGCCTCGGGATCCGGATCGGCGGCCGCCACCAGGCGCGCGCCCGGGCTGGCCTCGATCGCCGCCCCGTGCTGGGCGGCGATCCGGCCGCAGCCGACGATCGCGAGGCGGATCATCGGACGCCCCGGATCTCGATCGAGCGCCGGGGGCGCCAGTTCCGCCCGATCAGGACCAGGTACCTGAGGACGGTCCCGGGCACGTCCATCTTGCTCGCGCTCGCCTTCAGGTCGTACCGCAGGACGAGCGGGACCTCCGCGGCCCGAAAGCCGCGGGCGCGTAGCCGAAGCAGGAGGTCCAGCATGCACGAGAACCCCGTCTCCCCCACCAGCCGGCCGCCGGCGGCGAGGGCCTCGAGGGCCCGCGTGCGGTACGCGCGGAAGCCGCTCGAGTAGTCCCGCACCTCGCCCATCGGGAAGAGGCTTCTCAGGACCGCGCTCGCGACGTGGCTCAGAGCCCGCCGATGCGGGGCCACGCCGATCTCGGCGCCCCCGCTCGCGAAGCGCGAGGCCACCACCACGTCGTACCCCTCTTCGAGCCGGGCCACGAGGGCCGGGATCGTGCGCGGGTCGTGAGAGTCGTCACCGTCCAGCGTGACGACGACGTCGCTCGTCGCGAGGACGTGCCGGAGCCCGGCCTCCAGCGCGTCCCCCAGGCCCAGGCCCCGATCGAGCTCCAGGATCCCGACCGGAAGACCGGCTCCGTGCCGACGCACCTCGTCGCGGGTCCCGTCGGTCGAGCCGCCGTCGACGACGATCGCCCGCATGCCCGGGAGCTCGGCGAAGACCGCGGCCAGCTTCACGAAGAGCGGGCCGACCGCCTCCCGCTCGTCCCGCATCGGGATGACGACGGCGATCCTGGCGCCCCGGCTCACGCGCGGATCGCCCTTGGCTCGGGCGCCCCGACGACGAGACGCTCGGCGGCTTCCGCGATGCGCTCGGCCAGGAGCTCCACGTGGCGCGGGCCGTGACGCTCGGTCCACGGCAGGACGAGGACCCGCGCGAGCCCCTCCCGGCAGCCCGGATATTCCTCGACCCGCTCGATCGGGTAGCGATCCCCATGCAGCGCGTACGGGTGGCCGGTGTCGCGGAACGTCGCCCGCTCGCGAAACTGCCGGCACATGAACGCGGGCACGCGGATGTAGTTGGGGGTGCTCCAGACGCCGAGCGACCTGAGCTCGCCGGCGAGGGCGGCCGGGCCGCCCGGCACGACGTCGGCGTCCACGAGCACGACGAACCGCCACCAGGTCTGGGTGGCCTCGGGCGTGGCCGGCAGCGGGCGGAGGCCCCGGATCCCGGCGATCCGCCCGGCCAGCCGCTCGGCCATGGCGACCCGCGTCTCGACCAGACCGCGGATCTTCCTGAGCTGCGCCAGGGCCACCGCGCCCTGCAGCTCCGACATCCGGTAGTTGAGTCCCAGGAAGTCGTGATCCGGGTCGACGGGCGCGTAGTTCCATCCCTTGTCGGCCCACACCCGCGCGCGGCGCGCGATCCCCTCGTCCGCCGTGAGGACGAACCCGCCCTCGCCGCACGTGATGTGCTTGGTCTGCTGGAGGCTGAAGGCGGCGACATCCCCCATCGTCCCCGCCAGACGACCGCGGTACGTGGCCAGGTACGCCTGGGCCGCGTCCTCGAGCACCGCCACGCCGTGGTCGCGAGCCAGCTCGAGGATCGGGTCCATGTCGCACGGATTCCCGAACAGATGGGTGACCACGATGGCGCGCGTCCGCTCGGTCAGGCGCGGCCGGATCGTCGCGGCGGTCAGGTTGAGCGTGTCGGGATCGACGTCGGCGAAGACCGGGATCGCCCCCTGGAAGAGGATCGGCGAGACGGCGCCCATGTCGGTGATGGGGGTCGTCACGACCTCGTCCCCGGGCGCCACGTCCAGCGCCGCCAGCGCGGTGTGGACGGCCGCCGAGCCGGACGACACCGCCCGCGCCCACGGCACGCCGAAGAGGGCCTGGAGCTCCTCCTCGAACGCCCTCACCTTGGTCCCGTTGGGGCCGAAGAGGACGCCCGACTCGATCACCTCCCTGAGGAGCGCCATCTCCTCCGCGCCGAAGCTCCGCCCCGAAGCGTCGCGCTCCGTGGGGAGCCGGATCTCATCCATGCAGCGCTCCTTCCCGTGTCGGGCTGGCGTGCCGGTCTCCACCGTCCACCGTTCCCTGGCGAGGTCCCGGAGCGGCACGATGCGGCCCCGCCGCGCCAGCGCCGCCACCGCCTCGGCCGCCAGCTCGAGCTTCCTCTCCAGTGCAAGGTCCATTCCGGGATGGCAGCCGATCCGGGGGTCCAGCCGGTCGGCCCGGAGGGCCTGGAAATCGACCGCGTGGAACTGGTACCACACCGGGCCCCGGCGCGCGTGCGCCAGCCGCCGGACGAGCCGGAAGACCGGCTCGGGCGCGACGAAGCGGAGGGTGTGGTAGTAGGGGAGCCGGGCCCCCGGCGTCGTGCACATCGGCACCTCGACGATCGCGCGCCCCCCGACGCGCCGCAGGTGGATTCCCGACGGGCCCTTGAGGGCCTCCCACGTCGAGCGTCCGGACGGCGGCGCTTCCCGCGACCCCCGCCGGGCGATCGACGCCCGCAGGAACGGCAGCAGGATCGACGGGTAGGCCGAGGCGTCGTAGCGGTAGCCGGCCCCGGCGACGCGCGCGAGGAGGGCGGGATCGACGTCCCAGCTCGGCGCCCGGAACCCCTGCACCTCCTCCCCGGCCAGCGCCTCGAGCGCGGCTTTGGAGCCCGAGACCTCGACCCGCAGGGCGTCCTCGTCGAGCCCCCGGAACGGCAGCCGATGCGTCATCGAGTGGCTCGCGACCTCGTGGCCCTCGGCGACGATCCGGGCCACGACGTCGGGGTGCCGCCGGGCTTCCCCGGCGATCAGGAAGAAGGTTGCGCGGGCGCCGTCCCGGGCGAACAGCTCGAGGGCCCGCGGGACCGCCTCGCGGTACGCCGACCCGTCGTCCCGGACCTCCCGGTGCCCGTACCCCTCCAGGTGCGACGCCACCGAATCGACGTCGACGGAGAGGCCGACCGCGGGCCGACCGGGCCCCGTCACGGGGTCGCTCCCGCGACACGGGTCATCTCCGCCACGACCCGTCTCGCGAGCCCGGTCGAGCTGTTCCACGAGGTCACGTCCGGATAGATCTGCGTCGTCGTAGCCAGGTAGACGCGACCGGGGACCAGCTCGATCGGGGGCTTCCGCTCGCCGTAGCCGGGCGTGTAGATGGGCTCCACGAACGGGGCCCGGAAGACCCGCGTCCCCACGACGTCCTCGGCGGCGAGGTCCGGGAAGAGCTCCCGGAGCGCCGCCACGTACTCGCCGGCCAGCTCCTGGGGGTCCCGCGCGTAGAGGGGATCCGATCGATGCACGTAGTTCAGCAGGTAGACCAGGTGCAAGCCTCCGGTGTCGTTCAGGTCGATGACTCGGGTGGTCTCGACGATGCCCTGGAAGGGGGCCCCGCTGTCGACCACCGGGACCCAGTAGTAAGGCGTCAGAGAGCGCCGCAGGAGGGCAACGACGTTGACGACGCCCTGATAGTCGATCGGATGGTCGACCCGGCGCAGGGGCGCCTCGACCGCGCCTCCGGTGGTGATCCGGCGCAGGATCTCGAAGGGGGCCGTCGTCACCACGCGGTCGAAGCGCCGGGTGGAGCCCCCCACGTCGATCCCGACCCGCCCGTCGCCGTCCAGACCCAGCCGGTCGACGGGGGCGCCCTTCCGGAGCGTGGCGCCTCGCGCCGCCAGGGACGCCACCAGGGTCTCGGTCAGCCCGCCGTATCCCCCTCGTGGGTACCCTTTGATCTCCTTGGTCGTCCCCTTCTCGCGACGGAAGCTGGCCCAGTACCAGAGCGCCGGGATCCCTTCGTAGGCGTCGCCGAACTTGGCCTCCAGCAGGGGGCGCCAGAACCGGTCGAAGGCGCGTTTCCCGGAGAGCTTGGTGAGCCATTCCCGGGCCGTGATCCGGTCCAGCCGGTCGGGCCTGGCGAAGGTGGACGCCCACAGCGCGGTCACGCCCAGCCGGATCCGGTCCGGGAAGGCGGCCGCGTCGAAGCGGAGCAGGTCGACCGGCCCGCGCAGCCCGTACAGGCGCCGCCCGTGCATGAATCCGAGCGACGCGTCCCGCCAGTAGAAGCGGTCGCCGACGTCGAGCTCGTCGCAGAGCCCGAGCAGGGCCTCGTCGGAGGGGAGGACGACGTGGTAGAAGCGGTCGAGGCGCCGGCCGCCGTGGTCGAAGGTCGAGCCGAGCCCGCCGAACTCGGGAGCGGCCTCGAACAGCTCGACCTCCGCGCCCGCCTCCAGCAGGTAGTGCGCGGCGGCGAGGCCGGCGATCCCGCCGCCGATCACGCCCACCCGCCCGAGCTTTCCGGACGGGGCGACCGCCCGACCGGGGCGGTTCCCCGGCTCGGCCAGCGGCAGGATCAGGGCCGGGACTCCGGGCAGGCGGCGGCAAGACGGTCCCCGCGGCGGGCGCCGAGCCCGTTCGCCGTCACCACCTTCAGGTAGCGCGGCAGGGTCCGGGCGACGCTGAGCTTGCTCGGTCCCCGTTTGCGGTCGTAGCGGAGGACGAGCGGCACTTCGCCGACCCTGGCCCCCAGCGCCGCCGACTTCAGCAACAGCTCGAACCCCGAGGCGAACCCGGCGTCCTCGACCAATCCCTCGCGGCCGTGGATGCCTACGAGTTCGGCCAGCAGCGATCCGCGGTAGGCGCGGAAGCCGGATGTGTAGTCGTGCAGCCCCTCGATCCCGATCGCGGTCCTGAACACCACGCTGGCCACCCGCGAGAGCGCCCGCCGGTAGGCGGGGACCCCGACTTCGGCCGCCCCCGGCCGGTAGCGGGACGCGACCACGAGGTCGTACCCGCCTTCGATCCCCGCCACGAGCTCCTCGATCAGGGCGGGGTCGTGGGTATCGTCGGCGTCCAGCGTCACGACGGTGCCGCCGCGGTCGGCCGCGGCCAGGAGCCCCGTCCGGAGCGCCCGTCCGTACCCTTGGTTGACAGGGTGGCGAAGAACCCGGATCGGCCGCCGTCCGGCCGCCTGCTCGGCGACCGCGGCGGTCCCGTCCGTGGAGCCGTCGTCGACCAGGATGACCTCGTGCTCGCGCGTGACGCGTTGAGCGATCCGGTCGAGCAGTTGGACGAGTCCCGCGGCCTCGTTGTACGCGGGCAGGACGATGCGGATCACGGCGGAGGGGCCCCCGGGAGCTGAAAAGCCGCTGGCGACGCGGATTACCCTATTCGCAAAAGCGGCAACTAGCGTGCCAGAGGGTCATGGCCCGGGGGCGGGGCTCCCCCGGCGTCGGGTCAGCCGCGCTCGATGAGCTCGATCTCGATCCCGTCCGGATCGCGGATGAAGGCGATCCGGCTCCCTCCCTCGCGGACCCGGTAGGGTCCGCGGGAGAACTCCACGCCGTGCCCACCCAGCTCCTCGCGCGCGGCGTCCAGGTCGTCGACGCCGAACGCGAAATGGCCGAACTGGTTACCCAGCTCGTAGTCGCGGCCGTCGTGGTTGAACGTCAGCTCGATCGGATGGTGCCCCGCGGCGTCGGTCAGGAAGACGAGCGTGGCGTCGGCCTTCTCCAGCACCGTGCGGCGGGCCTCCTGGAGGCCGAGCACCTGCGTGTAGAAGCGAACCGAGCGATCGAGGTCCTTGACGCGGATCATCGTGTGGAGGAGCCGTGTCTGCATGCGATCCCCTTTTCCGAGGTTCGGTTCAGCGGGAAGGGGCCGCGCGGTCCTGGGCCCGACGCTCCCGCCACGCCCGTACGACGTCCGCCAGATCGCCGCCCGATTCGACCTCGCGGTTGAGCGCGCGCATGCCGGCCTCGTCGAGCGCTCCCGCCAGCGCCGCCAGGCCTTCGCCGAGCCCGGGATGTCGATCCAGCGCCTGCCGCCTCACGACCGGCGCCGCCTGGTAGGGCGGAAAGTAGCGGCGGTCGTCGGCCAGCACTACGAGGTCCAGCGCGTCGATCCGGCCGTCCGTCGAGTTGGCTACCGCGACGTCGATCTCGCGCTCGGCGAGCGCCCGGTACATGAGCCCCAGATCGAGCTGGCGGATCCCGCCGAACTCGATCCCGTACGCTTTCCGGAGCCCCGGATAGCCGTCCTCGCGGGCCATGAACTCGGGGCCGAAGCCGGCCGTCATCCGTCCGGCCACGGCGCCCAGGTCGGTGATCGTCCGGAGTTCCAGCGACTCGGCCTCGGCCCGCCGGACCACCAGGGCGAAGGTGTTCTCGAAGCCGAGCGGGGGTCCCCACACGAGGTCCCACCGCGCGGCGTAGGCGTCCTGGACCTCGCGCAGCGCCTGGCCCGGATCCTGGATCGGCGCCCGCTTCAGGATCGCGGTCAAGGCCGTTCCGGTGTACTCGGGGTAGAGGTCGATCTCGCCGCCCACGATGGCGTTGTGGCAGACGAACGTTCCCCCCAGGTGGAAGCGCCGCTCGACCTCGATCCCGCGCGCCTCCAGCTCCTGCGCCAGGATCTCCCCCAGGACGTCCTGCTCGGTGAAGTTCTTCGAGCCGATCACGACTTGGTCGCCCGATCCGCAGGCGAGGACGAGCAGCAGGAGGAGGGTCCTCGCCACCTTCAGGCCGGTCGTCGCTCCACGCGCCGGTCGGCGTGACCGGCGGGAGTCACGCGCCGCTCGAGGAGGCCGAGGAGCGCGTCGGCGGACAGCGCCAGCACGGCCGCGGGCACGGCGCCCGCCAGGATCACCGTGTCGTTCACCATGGCCAGCCCCTGGAAGATGTAGACGCCGAGGCCGCCGGCGCCGATCGCCGCGGCGATCGTGGCGATCCCGACCGAGATCACCGTCGCCACGCGCACTCCGGACAGGATCACCGGCGCGGCCAGCGGGAGCTCGACCCGCTGGAGGAGCTGGGCAGCCGTCATCCCGAGCCCCAGGCCCGCCTCGCGAACGGCCGGATCCACGTCCCGGATGCCGGCGTGCGTCCCGCGCACGATCGGCAGCAGGGCGTAGAGGGTGAGCGCCACGATCGCGGTCCGGGCGCCGATCCCGCCCATGAACGGGACCGGGATCAGGAACCCGAACAAGGCTAGGCTGGGGATGGTCTGAAGGACGTTGGCCGTCCCCATGATGACCCTTTCCCACCGTCGCCGGCGGGTGGCGGCGATCCCGAGCGGGACGCCGACCAGGACGGCGACCGCCACCGCGAGGGCGACCATCGTGACGTGCTCGGCGGTCAGCCCGGCGACCTGCCCGGCGTGGTCGCGCAGGTAGCGGACGAGGTCAACCATCCGGGGTCCCGTCCAGCGTTTCGACCAGCGCCCGGACTTCGGGGTGGCTCGAGACCAGGAAGTCCGCGGGGGTGGCGATCTCGGCCAGGCCGCCGTCGGTCAGGAGCCCGACCCGGCCCCCGATCGAAAGCGCCTCGCGGACGTCATGGGTGACGAACAGGGCCGCCTTCCCCAGCCTTCGCATGAGCACGCGGAACTCCCGCTGGAGTTCGAAGCGCGTCATCGGGTCGAGGGCGCCGAACGGCTCGTCGAGGAGGAGGAGCGGCGGGTCGGCCGCGAGCGCCCTGGCCACGCCCACCCGCTGCCGCTGGCCGCCCGAGAGCTCGTGCGGATAGCGCCGGCCGAATTCCTCGATCGGGAGCCCGACCACCGCCAGGAGCTCGGCCGCCCGCTCGGCGACGCGTCCCCTCTCCCACCCCAGCAGATCGGGCACGAGCCCGACGTTCCCGGTCACGGTGAGGTGCGGAAAGAGCCCCACCTCCTGGATCACGTAGCCGATCCTGCGGCGGAGCTCCACCGGGTCCCACTCGGTCGTCCGGCGCCCGGCGACGCGGACTTCGCCGAGGGCCGGCTCGAGCAGCCGGTTCACGAGCTTGAGGACGGTCGTCTTGCCGATCCCCGACCGGCCCACCAGGACGACGGTCTCGTCCGTCCCCACCGAGAGCGAGAGACCGTCGAACAGCATCCGGCCGCCCGGGATCGCGTACGCGACCCGATCGAACTCCACCGCGGCGGTCGCCACGGGGGTCTCCGGCGACGAAGCGCGTCGTCGGTTCACAAAAGGCGATGGGCCATTCTGAGCGATCCGCTAATATAGGAAGCCATGCCGGGGACCACCCGACCGGTCGCCCTCCACCTGGCCGACCCGCGAGCACCCTCCTTTCAGGAGCGCTCGGGCGATGGCTGGGTGGTGTTCGTCGACACGACCCCCACCACGGCCGAGGCCTTCGCCCACTCGGTCGCGCGTGGGCTGTCGGACCATCCGCGGTGGCT
>DASZOP010000015.1:0-2610 GCA_035550715.1 Gemmatimonadota bacterium
GCCAGATGGCGAACGAGCTGATGATCCGGCAGGGGTACGCCTTCCTGAAGCCCTCCGAGGACAACCGCAGGTACCTGCCACGGCTGCGCGAGGCCGAGGCCGCCGCCCGGGAAACCCGGCGCGGCCTCTGGGCGCGCTAGGGCCGCTCGCAGGGGGATCCGGACGTCCGCGCCGCTGGGGTGGACGCCCCCGAAGGGGCCGGTATCTTTTCCGAAATGGCTGCCGAAATGGCATATGATGCGCGCGGAGCGGCCGTCCTGACGGTCAGCGACCGAGTGGCCCGCGGGGCGGCAGGGGACGAATCCGGGCCGCTCCTCGCGGACTGGCTCTCGGCGGCGGGGTGGCGGGTCGTCGCCCGGGAGACCACGCCCGACGATCCGGACGCGATCGCCGCCGTTCTCGAGCGGCTCGCCGACGGGGGCGGGGTCGCCCTCATCCTCACGACCGGCGGGACCGGGATCGCGCCCCGCGACGTCACGCCCGACGCCACCCGCCGGGTGGCCGACCGCGAGGTGCCAGGGATCGCCGAAGCCCTGCGCGCCGCCTCGCTGGCCAGGACCCCTCACGCCATGCTGTCTCGCGCAACCGCGGCGATCCGGGGACGGACCCTGGTCGTCAACCTGCCCGGGAGCCCGCGCGCGGTCCGGGAGACCTTCTCCGTCCTCGCCCCTGTCCTCGGGCACGCGGTGGCGCTGGCGGGCGGCGAGATCCCCGGTCCCGCCGAGCACCGCGCCGCGGATCGGCGATGAGCGAGGTCGGCCGACCCGGAACCACGGTTCTGATCAGCCGCTACGATCCGGAGTACGCCGTCCGGGCCGAGCGCACGCTGGCCGGCGCCGGTCTGGACGTCGACACCCTCGATTCGCTGAAGGAGATCCGTGACCGGGTCCTCGGCGCCACGCGCGAGGCCCTGATCATCCTGACCGGCGGGTTGTCGGAGCCGACGACCCGGGACTTCCTGCGCGAGGTTGGAGAGGCGTCCGCGCCGGTAGCGATCCTGGCCCTGGCCGACCAGGGGGAGCGCGAGCGGTTCGAGCGGTATCGCCAGCTCGGCGTGGACGAGCTTCTCCTCAAGCCGTTCGACGCGGAAGAGCTGGCGGTGATCTCGCGGCGTCTTCTGGCCCGCGAGCGGCTGGTCGGCCGCACCCACATCGTCGGACGCTCCCAGGCGATGCAGGTCGTGCTGGAACGGGTCGCCCAGTTCGCCCCGGTGAACAGCACGGTGCTCGTCGAAGGCGAGAGCGGGACCGGCAAGGAGCTCATCGCGCGTGCGATCCACGACCTGTCGCCGCGCGCGGATCGCTCGTTCATTGCCGTCAACTGCGCCGCGCTCACCGAGAGCCTCCTCGAGTCCGAACTCTTCGGCCATGAGAAGGGCGCGTTCACCGGAGCGACGAGTCTCCGCAAGGGATGCTTCGAGATCGCCCATCGCGGCACGCTGTTCCTCGACGAGGTGGGGGAAATGGCGCAGGCGACCCAGGTCAAGCTCCTGCGGGTTCTCGAGGAGAGGGAGTTCATGCGCGTCGGCGGTTCGATGCCGATCCAGGTGGACGTGCGGGTGATCGCCGCGACCAACAAGGACCTCGAGGCGAGCGTGAGAACCGGCGAGTTCCGCCGTGATCTCTACTACCGCCTCAACGTGCTCAGCGTCCGGGTGCCCCCCCTCCGTGAGCGGCGGGAGGACATCCCGCCCCTGATCCACCACTTCGTTCAGCGGTTCTGCCGCGAGAACGACCGCCGGTTCGTAGGGATTACCGACGAGGCGATGGCGATCCTCCAGAACTACGACTGGCCGGGGAACGTCCGCGAGCTCCGAAACCTGGTCGAGAGCATGCTGGTACTGACGCCGGGCACGAAGATCCGGCCCCGCGACATCCCCGAAGAGATCTACGGTAGGGCGCACCCGGGCCGGCTCCTTCCGGTAGCGCTGGGAGGATCGGGCGACGCGGACGAGGCCGAAGGCCAGCGTCTGGAAACCCTGCTCGGCTACGTGTACCGCGACCTGAAGGCAGAGCTCGACGACCTGCGTCGCGGCCACTCCGAACTGCGCGACCTGGTGGAGAACGTCGGGCGCGAGGTGTCGTGGGTGCGGGCGGTCGAGGTCGACGCCGAGACGGAGGGCATCCGCCGCCGCGAGGCCCCTGAGCGGCGGGAGACCGACGAGATACCCCCCGACGGCGGCGCGAGGCGGTTCCAGGTCGGCATGTCGCTCGAGGATCTGGAGCGGATGGCGATCGCGGGCACCCTCGAGGCGGTCGGCGGAAACCGCCGCCGCGCCGCCGAGATGCTGGGGATCGGAGAGCGCACGCTGTACCGGAAGATCAAGGAGTACGAGCTGAATCCAGACCGGGTGTCCTAGGGACCGAGCTCCTTCTCCTGCCTCGCGAGCGCTCGCTGCACGCGGTTGATGAGGGCCCTCCATGCGCCACCCGACGAGAGCTCCTCGTACCGGAAGTCCAGCGTTGCGTTCAGGTCCACCGACGGCTCGAAGAGGTAGATCGCGTAGACGGTCTGGTAGAGGTCGACGACGCGCCGCTCGAACCGCTCGCTCACCGGAATGATCCTCAGAGGATAGAAGGTCGACCCCTCGCTGCGGATGTGGAGCAGGGT
>DASZOP010000016.1:0-13882 GCA_035550715.1 Gemmatimonadota bacterium
CCGTCCAGGCGGTGGGATGCGCCCCGATCGTCCGCGCCTTCGAGGCCGGCCTCGACCACGCCGCGCCGGTCGCCGACCCGCGCACGGTGGCGAGCGGGCTTCGCGTGCCCTCGGCGGTCGGCGACTTCCTCATGCTCGACATCATCCGCCGCTCGGGCGGGACGGCCGTGGCCGTGACCGACGACGAGCTCTTGGAAGGCGCCCGCCGGCTGGCCCGCGAGGAGGGAATCCTGGCCGGACCGGAAGCCGGCGCCGCGGTCGCCGCCCTGCCAGGACTTCTCGAGCGGGAGGTGGTCGTCCGTGACGACCGGATCGTCCTCTTCGTCACGGGCCACGGCCTCAAGTACCCGGTGCTCGGCGGGGCCGCTTAGCTTGAAACCCGTGAAGGTCGGCTACCTCGACATGTTCTCGGGCGTCAGCGGCGACATGCTGCTCGGGGCCTGCCTGGACGCCGGCGTTCCGCTCGCCGAGCTCGAGGCGGCATTGGCCCCTCTCGCCCTGGAAGGGGTCCGGCTGGACGCCGAGCGGATCGAGCGTCACGGGATCGCCGCGACCCGCTGCGTCGTTCAGGTCCCGGACTCGGCCGAGTCGCGGCATCTCCCCGAGATCCTGGATCGGATCGGAGACGCGGGGCTCCCGGATCGGACGGCCGAGCGGGCGACCGCCGTCTTCCGCCGGCTGGCCGCCGCCGAGGCCGCCGTCCACGGGGTCACGCCCGAAGAGGTCCACTTCCACGAGGTCGGCGCGCTGGACGCGATCGTCGACGTGGTCGGCGGCGTCTGGTGCCTGGACCGTCTCGGCCTCGAGCGACTCCACGCCTCTCGCTTCACGCTCGGGCATGGATGGGTCGACGCCGCGCACGGCCGGATCCCCATCCCGCCCCCGGCCGTGCTCGAGCTCGTTCGCGGATGGGAGGTCGAGGACGGGGACGTCGAGGTGGAGCTGACGACGCCGACCGGGGCGGCCATCGTGACGACGCTCGCCTCCGGACGCGGGATGCCCCCGTCCTTCGTCCCCGACGCGACGGCCTATGGCGGTGGCACGCGCGAGCTGCCGGACCGGCCGAACCTGCTCCGGCTCGTGATCGGCACGGTCGAGGATGGCGCGGCGGAGGGGCTGGCGGTCGTCGAGACCGACCTGGACGACCTTTCACCCCAGCTCTTCGAGCCGCTGGCGGAGGGGCTCTACCGGGCCGGAGCGCGGGAGGTCCACTGGACGGCGGTTCAGATGAAGAAGCAGCGCCCCGGCACGACCGTCCGGATCGTGGCCCCGGTGGATCGCGTGCCCGCCGTCGGCACCGTCCTCTTCCGGGAAACGACCACGCTCGGATATCGCTGGTGGCCGGTCCGGCGGGAGATCCTGGCCCGGGAGTCGGGGACGGCGCGCACGCGCTGGGGAGACGTCCAGGTGAAGCGGATCCGGCGGCCGGACGGCAAGGTGGAGCTTCGGCCCGAGTACGAGGCGTGCCGCCGGATCGCGGCGCAGACCGGCCTGCCGGTCCGGGAGGTCATGGCGGCGATCGCGGCCGACCTCGGCCCCCCGGCGGAATGACCGGGCTGGAACCGACTCCGGAGCGGGCGGTATAATCTGGCGTCATTTTCGCAGCTCATCCTACGTCTGGAGGACATTCATGAAGCGTTTGCTGCTCGCCGCGGCGCTGGTCCTGCTCGGGGCCGATCTGACCTACGGTCAGACGTGTCAGGCCTTCGTGAACGGAGCGAAGGCCCGCATCTCGAAGAACAAGTGGGACGACGCCAACAAGGTCCTGGGCGAGAACGCCGGCGATTGTGCCGACAACGCCGAGTTCCGGTACCTGTACGGCATCACACTGGCCCGGGTATCGCCCGACTCGACGCCCAAGGCGCTGGGTGAGCTCTCCGAGGCGGACAGCCTGAACGGCAATCCGGGCGCCGAGGACGAGCTGCAGGCCAACATCGACCAGGCCTTCCGGGCGCTCTGGGGCCCGATGGTGAACGACGGCGTTCGGCTGCTCTCGGAAGGGGACGTGGAGGGTGCCCATGCGAAGCTGACGGCGGCGGTCGAGATCCGACCCGAAGGCAAGGAGGGTCGGCTCGGATTGGGAGCCGTCCACCAGGCTCGCAAGGAGTACGACCTCGCCATCGAGCAGTACAACAAGGCGCTCGAGATCGATCCGGCCTACAAGCAGGCGCTGATCCGCCTCGGGCAGACGTACCAGCTCAAGGCCGAGGAGGCCGCCGCCGCCGGGAACTCCGCACAGGCGGAGCAGGTCGCCGGCCAGGCCGCCGGAGTGTACGAGAACTATCTGGCGACCAACCCCGAGGACATCGAGGTGAAGATCCAGCTCGCCGGGCTGCATGCGACCCTGGGCAACATGGAGAAGGCCGAGCCCATCATCCGGGAGATCATGGCCTCGGACAGCGTGGACGTGGACGTCTTCACGGACTTCGGCTTCCGGCTGGCCAATGCCCAGCAGCTCGACCTGGCCGAGCAGCTCCTGTCGAGCGCGGTGGCGATGAGCGATTCGATGGCCGCCGAGCCGCTCCAGTACCTGGCGTTCGTCAAGATCCAGAAGGAAGACCTGGAGGGCGCCAAGGCCGTCCTCAGCAAGCAGCTCGAGCTCGAGCCCGACAACCCCGAGGCCTGGGAATACCTGGGGTATGTCCGCCGCGACCTGGGCGACACCGAAGGGGCGCAGGAGGCGTTCGGAACGGCGGAGGCGATCCCGCTCCAGCTCGAGGGCATGCGGATGAACCAGAATGCCGATCGGACCTGGCAGATCGAGGCGACGTTCTCGAACCGCACCGAGCAGCCCGTCCAGAACCTGAAGATCAAGTTCGTCCTCGTGTCGGGGGACGGGCAGATCCTGGAGACGAAGGAGGCGGAGCTGGCCGGCCAGCCTCTGGCCGCGGGTCAGGCCGAGAACGTGACGGTGGAGTTCGCGAGCCAGGCGGACAATCCGCGGGTCCGCTACGATATCCTGTAGGCACGTTCCGAGTGCCCGCAGCACCAACGGAAGTCGACACCGGCGGCGGGCTCGCGAGGGCCCGCCGTCCGGCGTTTCGAGGCGTTTGACGGTCCTCAGGCTCCCGGATAGACTACCGATATCACCGCGCGAGCGGGCGTAATTCAGTGGTAGAATGCCAGCTTCCCAAGCTGGACGTCGCCGGTTCGAATCCGGTCGCCCGCTCCATTTTCTCTTCGAGTCCTCGCCTCCGGGAGCCGGAGCCGTGACGCCACCCACCCGAATCACCGGTCTCCATCACGTCACCGCGATCGCCGGGCCGGCCGTCGAGAACCTGGAGTTCTACACCTCCACGCTGGGCCTCCGGCTGGTCAAGAAGTCCGTCAACCAGGACGATCCCGGGACGTATCATCTCTTCTATGCCGATGCCGAGGGGACGCCCGGCACGGACGTCACGTTCTTCCCCTGGGACATGATGGCGCCCGGACGGAAGGGAACCGGGCTCACGGTCGAGCTCGCGCTCGCGATCCCGGCGGGGAGCCTGGAGTTCTGGCGCGCCCGACTGGCCGAGCTGGGGGTGAACCCCGGGGAGCCGGAGGAGCGGTTCGGGGAGAGGGCCCTCCCCCTCACCGACCCCCACGGTCTCGAGCTGGCGCTCGTCGAGACCGGCAACCCACGGGTGTTCGCCCCATGGGAGAAGAGCCCCGTCTCGGCCCACCTCCAGATCCAGGGACTGCACGCGGTCCGTCTCCTGGAGTCGGACCGGGCGGCCACCGAGGCGTTCCTGACGGATGTCCTGGGGTTCGATCGGGTCGGCGAGGAGTCGGGCTGGCTCCGCCTGGGGGTGGGAGGCGGGGGATCGGGGCGGCTCCTCGAGCTCAAGGAGCGACCGGGCGTCCGGCGTGGCGCCTGGGGACGGGGGAGCGTCCACCACGTCGCCTGGCGGGTTCCGGACGAGACGATCCAGCGCGAGGTCCAGAGTCGGGTCGCCGAATCGGGACTTCGCCCGACCCCGGTCATCGACCGATTCTGGTTCCGCTCGGTGTACTTCCGGGAGCCGGGGGGCGCCCTGTTCGAGATCGCGACCGACGGACCCGGCTTCGCGGTGGACGAGGACCCCGCCGCGCTCGGCGAGCGGCTGGTCCTGCCGCCCTGGCTCGAGTCCCAGCGGGAGCGGATCGAGGCCGTCCTGCCCGCCCTCGAGCCCGCGCGCGCTTGACAGGAGTCGCCGCGCGGACCTAGACTCGCATCTCACGTGCGACATCAGATAGGCCACCGTATCCGATTCAGAAAATAGATCTTAGGCGATCAGGACCGGGGCTCCCGACGGCAGGTCACCGTGAGCGAGCGGCGCATCTTTCTCCTCCTGGTCTGGGCACTCTTGCTGGGCGTCTTCCTGTGGTCGGTGCGGCCGATCCTCACCCCGCTCGTCCTCTTCCTGGCCCTGGTCTATCTCCTGACCCCGTACTTCGGCACCGACATGTACCGGCGCATGGTGGTGACGCTCGGGGTCCTCACCTTCCTCTGGCTCCTCCACGTGGCGGGATCCTTCCTGGCGCCGTTCGTGCTGGCTCTGGTCCTGGCCTATGTCGCCGACCCGTTCGTCGATCGCCTGCAACGGAGGGGGGTGAAACGGGGGTACGGGGCGGGACTGGTCCTCCTGATCGCGGGCCTTGTCGTCGTGCTGTCGCTGGTCCTCATCGTGCCGCTCGTGGTCGAACAGGCCACCCGTTTCGGTCAGGACCTCCCACGGATGATCGTGGACGTCCAGGTCTGGTACCGGGACCAGATCGCGCGCCTCGCTACGAGCGAGCTTCCGCTTCTCCGGGACATCCCGTTCGAGCGCGCGCTCGAGGTGGATACCGACGACGTCCAGACCTATCTCACCGATCGGATCCGGGAGCTCCGCCTCGGATGGGAAGAGGCCATGGGGGTTGGCCGCGGCCTTCAGATGGCATTGACGATCTTGGGCTATGCGATCCTCACCCCCGTCCTCACCTACTACATCCTGCGGGACTTCCCGAACCTGCAGGAGGCGACCGCGCGACTCGTTCCGCGGGATCATCGCGCGCGGACGCTGGGCTTTCTGTCCCGCTACGACGAGCTCCTCGGCGAGTACCTGCGGGGCCAGCTCCTGGTCGCGACGTTCGTCGGTATCGCAACCGGGCTGGGCTTCTGGGTCGTCGGCTTCCCGAACGCGGTCCTCCTGGGCGTGGTGGCGGGGGTCTTCAACATCGTGCCGTACCTGGGGCTCGTCGTGAGTCTCGTTCCCGCCCTCCTGATCGCGTTTCTGAGCCCGCCCCTCTGGCTTTCGCTCCTCAAGGTGGCGGGTGTCTTCTTCGCCGTGCAGTCGCTCGACAGCTATCTCCTCTCACCAAGGATCATCGGCTCGCGGGTCGGTCTTCATCCGGTGTGGGTCATGCTCGCGATCATCGCGTTCGGCTCGTTCTTCGGGATCGTCGGGCTCCTGGTCGCCATCCCGCTGGCCGTCCTGATCAAGATGCTGATCGGCCGCACGGTCGACCGGTACCGGGCATCGGTCTACTACCAGCACGCCGATGACGTCCTCGACGAGGAGGTCGCGTGAGGCTGCCGGTCGTGGCCATCGTGGGCCGCCCGAACGTGGGGAAGTCGACGCTCTTCAACCGCATCCTCGGGGCGCGGCACGCGATCGTCGACGACCGGCCGGGCGTGACCCGGGACCGGCATGCCGCGGAAGCGGAGTGGGCGGGCCGACGTTTCACGATCGTCGACACGGGCGGTCTGGTGCCGGAGTCGCAGGAGGCGCTGGCCCGCTCGGTGAACGCGCAGATCCACGCGGCGATCGAGCAGGCCGACGTGTGCCTGCTGGTCGTCGACGGCCGGGACGGCGTCACCGCCACCGACCGGGACGTGGCGAGCCTTCTCAGGGAGAGCGGCCGGCCGACCCTGCTGGCCGTGAACAAGGCCGACAACGTCGAGCAGGCCCGGCGGCTGGTGTGGGAGTTCTTCGAGCTCGGGCTCGGCGATCCGATCCCCGTCTCGGCGCTGGCGGGGACCGGGTCGGGTGACCTCCTGGACCGCGTCGTGGCGAGACTCCCCGACGTCGCCGAGGAGCCGGCGGACGATCCGGACGCCATCACCGTGGCGGTCGTAGGGAAGCCCAACGTCGGCAAGTCCTCGTTCCTGAACCGGCTCCTAGGCGAGGAGCGGTTCATCGTCTCGCCGGAGGCGGGGACGACCAGGGACTCCGTGGACACGACGCTCGAATACGGCGGGCATCGGTTCCGGCTGGTCGACACGGCCGGGATCCGGCGTCACGCGGCTCTCGAGGAAGGACTCGAGTACTACACCTACCTGCGCGCCGTCCGGAGCGTGGAGCGGGCCCAGATCGTGATCGTCATGCTGGACGCCTCGGAGCCGCTGACCCGTCAGGACATCCGCATCCTGAACCTGGTCGAGACGCGTCGGCGCGGGATCGTCGTGTGTGTCAACAAATGGGACCTGATCGAGAAGGACGAGCGGACGGCCGCGGGGTACGAGCGCACCTTCCGCGAGGCCGTGCCGTCGCTCGCGTTCGCCCCGCTGGTCACGCTGAGCGCGAAGTCCGGGCAGCGGGTCCAGCGCGCTCTGGACGTCGTGGTCGAGGTCTGGAAGGAGTGGGGGAAGCGCGTCCCGACGCCGGAGCTGAACCGGGTCCTCCACCAGGCGACGGCCCGCGTCCAGCCGCCGCAGTCGAAGGGCAAGCGGACCGGCCGGATCGTCCGGATCCTGTACGGCCACCAGGTCGAGACGGGACCGCCGCTCCTCGTCTTCCACTCCAACGAGCCCAAAGCGGTCCCCGAGACCTACCGTCGCTACCTCGAGCGGTCGATCCGCGCCGCCTTCGGGTTCACCGGTGTGCCGCTCAGGATCCTTTTCCGGGGCGCATCGGCCAAGTCGCGCGCCCGGGCCGAGGCCCCCCGCGAGGCCAACGGGTGACAGCCACCACGGCGCTCATCCTCGCCTACCTGGCGGGGTCGTTCCCGACCGCGTGGCTGGTCGGTCGGGCGAAGGGAGTCGACCTGGGCGCGGTGGGGAGCGGCAACTACGGCGCCACGAACGTCTTCCGGAATCTGGGATGGGGGCCGGCCCTGGTCGTGGTCGCGGTCGACGTCGCCAAGGGATTCGCCCCGGTCGAGCTCTTCCCGGGCTGGCTTCCGGCGGCCGGGCTCTCGGAGGTCGCGTACCAGGTCCTGCTCGCGGTCGCGGCCGTCCTCGGACACGTCTTCTCGATCTTCCTCGGCTTCCGGGGCGGGAAGGGGATCGGCACGGCGGCCGGGGCCTTTCTCGCGCTCGCCCCGGCGGCGCTCCTGGCCGCGGCGACCGCGTGGGGGCTCGTCGTAGCCTGGCGGCGGATCGTGTCGCTGGCGTCGCTCGCGGGCGCCCTCGTCCTGCTCGTGGCGGTGTGGGCGGTGTACGGCCGGCAGGCGGACTCGTGGCCGCTCCTCCTGGTCTCGACGCTCCTCGCCGGGTTCGTCTTCTGGACGCATCGCGACAACATCGGCCGGCTCCGGCGTGGCGAGGAGAAGCGGATCGCGGCCGGCCACGGGAAGAGGAAGGGCGGGTGAGCCGGGTCGGCGTGATCGGCGGCGGCTCGTGGGGCACGGCGCTCGCCAAGCTGCTCGCGGACAACGGACACGAGGTACGGCTCTGGGTCAGGGATCCCGCGCTGGCGCGGACGCTCGCGCGGGAGCGCCGGAATCCGATCTACCTGCCGGGGATCCGGATCCCGGACGGCGTCGCGCCGGGCTCCGACCTGGTCGCCATCGTCGCGGACTCGGAAGTCGTCGTCAGCGCCGTCCCGAGCCATGCGACCCGTCAGGTCATCGAGCGGGCCGCCGGGAGCCTGCGCCCGGAGGCGCTGGTCGTCTCGACCAGCAAGGGGATCGAGAACGACACCCTGGCGCGGATGACCGAGGTCCTGGCCGAGATCCTGCCCGCCGGGGCCGAGGAACGGATGGCCGTCCTGTCGGGCCCGTCGTTCGCGATCGAGGTGGCGCAGGGGCTCCCCACCGCGGTGACGGCCGCGGCCACCGAGCTGGACGTCGCCGAGCAGACCCGCGACCTGTTCGCGAACCCCCGCTTCCGCGTGTACACGTCGACCGACGTGGTCGGCGTCGAGCTCGGCGGGGCGGTCAAGAACATCGTGGCGATCGCGGCCGGGATCTGCGACGGGCTCTGCTACGGCCACAATGCGCGCGCGGCCCTGATCACGCGCGGGATCGCCGAGATCGCCCGGCTGGGCGTGGCGCTGGGCGGCGAGCCCATGACGTTCATGGGGCTCTCCGGCCTCGGCGACCTGATCCTGACCTCGACGACGGATCTCTCCCGGAACCGGACCGTCGGTCTCCGGGTGGGCGCGGGGGAGACGGTGGAGGAGATCCAGGCCGACATGCGGATGGTGGCCGAGGGTGTCCGGACCACGCGCTCGGTGCGCGACCTGGCGCGCCGCCACGACGTGGAGATGCCGATCACGGAGGAGGTCCATTCCATGCTCTACGAGGGGAAGGACCCGCGGATCTCCGTGGAGGACCTGATGACGAGGGAGTTCAAGCCGGAATTCGAACGGAGGTGAGGATGGCCTACACCCCGATCGCCAGGAAGGAGTACTACTCGATCGGCGAAGTTTGCGAGATCACCGGGCTCAAGCCGCACGTGCTCCGCTACTGGGAGACGCAGTTCAAGGCCTTGATGCCGGTCAAGAACCGGGCCGGGAACCGCGCCTATCGAAAGCGCGACATCGAGCTGATCCAGTTCGTGAAGACGCTCCTCTACGAGCGGAAGTACACGATCGAAGGAGCCCGCCAGCGGCTGAGCGAGCTCAGGAAGGACAGCTCGCAGCTCGAGGTCGAGCTGGGGGAGACGAAGCTCAAGGACACGTTCGAGGAGATGGCCGAGCACCTCGGATCCTTGGTCGACTATATCGAGCGCTTCCGCCGCGGCGAGGCGGAGCCGGGCGACGTCGAGCGGTAGCCGGAGCCTCACCCCGGCGTATCTTCTCGACGATGCCGCGGGGTCCTGAAGAGGTCGAGGTGGTCGTAGCCGGCGCCGGTCGCGGGTCTGGGGATCTCCGCGCCCCCGGTTCCCTGGCGGCCGACATCGAGGGCAGGCTGGCCGTCTCCGACACGGGCCACGACCGGGTCCTGGTCGGGCGGGCCGTGGGCAGCTCGTTCGACGTCGAGCACGTGGTCGGGCGCGGCGAGCCGGGTTGGGCCGACGGTTCCTTCGAGGAGGCCGCGTTTCGCGATCCCCGGGGCCTTGCCCTGTCGGGGGACCTCCTCATCGTGGCCGATCGCGACAACCACGCCGTCCGGATGATCGATCTCCGCTCCCGCGAGGTCCACACGATGGCCGGCACGGGGGAGCGCGCCACCGCGGGCGTCCAGGTCGGGGGTGACCCGCTGGAGACGCCGCTCGACTCGCCGTGGGACGTCCTTCTCTGGGACTACGACCTGTTCGTGTCGATGGCCGGAACGGCCGAGGTGTGGCGGCTGGACCTGAGGGAAGGGACGCTGGCGCTCCACGCCTCCGTAGCCCCCGGCGGGGATGGAGACGAGACGAGGGCGATGGCGCTCGCGACCGACGGCCACGCGCTCTACGTGGCCGACTCCTCGACATCGACGGTGCGCAGGGTCCCGTTCGAGCCGGACGGAGAGGAGGCCGTGATCGTGGCCGGGCCGGGGGAGGACGAGGGTGGCCTCGGCGGTCCCGCCGGGCTCGCATGGGGGCTCGGGAACCATCGGCTGTGGATCTCCGACACGGGCCACGACCGGCTGCGGACGCTCGAGCCCGTCACCCGGACCGTCGAGACCGTGGAGCCGTTCGAGGCCCGGCTGGATCGGCCTGCGGGGCTGGCCGCGGCGGGCCACCTCCTCTTCGTCGCGGACACCGGGCACGATCGCGTGCTCCGGGTGGACCAGATCGACAAGCGCGTGATCGAGCTCGCGGTGGAGCTGTAGGTCGGGTGGGGCCGCTTCCCCGCCGATGACCGCCGATTCCCCCGAGGCCCTGGCCGCCGGACCGGCGCAGGCGCCGGGTCCCGTGTGCTCCCCGGTAGAGCCCGTCATGGGAGACCGGGCGCGCGGGATCCGCCGGGGCGCCTTCGGCGCCGCGATCGCGGTCGCCGTGCTCCATGGCGTCAACGACGCGTACGCCTCCTTCCTCCATCCTCTCCTTCCACGTCTCATGTCGCGGTTCGACCTCTCGATCGCCGACGCGGCCGTGCTGACGACCACGCTGGCCGTGTCGGCCGCACTGGCTCAGCCGCTCTTCGGCCATCTCTCGGATCTGAGGGGGCGGCGCATCCTGATCGCGGCCGGACCGGCGGCCACCGGCGCCTTCCTCTCCATGATGGGGCTCGCATCGAGCTTCGGCATGCTGATCCTCTTCCTCGTCCTGGGCGGCCTCGGGAGCGCCGCCTTCCATCCGGCCGCCGCCGCCACGGCCGCCCGGGTGACGGCCGGCCGGGGGAGCGGCCTCAGGCACGCCGTGTTCTCGTTCGGGGGTGCCGCCGGGTACGCGGCGGGACCGCTCCTGGCGGTCCTGGTGGTCGGATGGCGCGGCCTCGAGGGGATGTGGGTGGCGATGATGCCGGCGCTCGTCCTGGCGGGCGCGCTCTGGTTCGCCCTCCCGGCCGATCCCGTCTGCGACGGTCACGCCCGTCGTCCGCATCCCGCGGCCACGCACGACCCCCGACCCACCCGGCGGCGCCGGACGGCGGCCCTCTTCGCCGGTCCGATCGCCCTCGTCTTCGGGATCAGCGCGCTGACCGCCTTCGTCCAGCGGGTCTTCCTCACGATGGAGCCGATCGTCATGGCGGGCGCGGGGAAGAGCGAGACCGCGGGCGCGGCGGCCCTGACCCTCTATCTCGGGGCCCAGGCGGCCGGCACCCTGACCGGGGGTTGGCTGGCCGATCGGGTCGACCGGCGGAACCTCCTGATCGCGATCACCCTCCTCTCCTTCCCGGCCTACTTCCTGGCCTTCTGGTTCCCGGCGGGAAGCGCTTCCTCCCTCGTGTTCGTGGCCATGGCCGGCGCCCTCGGAATGGCGGTCCTCCCCCCGATCGTGGTCATCGCCCAGGAGGCGGCGCCCGGCCGGGCCGCGCTCAACTCGGGGATCGTGATGGGGCTCGCCTGGGCGACGGGTTCGATCCTGGTCCTCGGGGCGGGGGTCTTGGGCGACGCGCTGGGGGCGCGTGGCGCGGCGCTCGCGTGCACGCCGGTCGTGCTGGCGGCGACGGGGCTGGCGCTCCACCCTGCGCTCTACGGCTACCGCCGGCCGATCGAGGCCTAGAGCGCTTCGCTCCCGGCGCGGCCGCGCCAGCTCCCGCCCACACAGGTCGCCGTGATGGCGGACGAGCCTCCCCCGAAGATCCAGGCCGTCGGGAGGGTCCCCGCGTCCGAGCCGGCGAGCTCGGTAGCGGAGAGATCGAGGGCCACGAAATCGGCCCACCGACCGGGCGCGATCTCCCCCGCCTCGACACCGAGGGACCGCGCGCCGCCGAGCGTAGCGATCCGGAGGAGCGCCCGCGCGGTGTCCCCGCGGTCCGTCAGGATTCCCCGCGCCTCCGTCCGGAGGCGCTGCCCATACTCCAGCCACCGCATCTCCTCGACCATCGAGATACGCCCGTTCGAGTCGGTGCCGAGGCAAAGACCGGCACCGTCCGGGCGGAACGGGCTCAGGTCCGGAACACCGTCACCCAGATTCCCCTCGGTCAGGGGACACAGGCAGACGCTCGCGCCCAGATCGGCGAGCCGCTTCAAGTCGGCGGGTCCCGTGTGCGTGCAGTGGACGGCGGTGAACCGGCCGTCGATCTCGAGGCTGTCGGCGAGGAGGGCCGCCGGGGTTCTTCCATAGACGGCGAGGCACTCCTCCATCTCGCGCCGTTGCTCCTCCACGTGGAGGTGAAAGACGAGCCCGCGCCGGACGGATTCCTGGTGGAGGCGGATCACGTCCTCGAGGGGGACGGCCCGCAGGCTATGGGCCGCGACTCCCACCGACTGCGTGGCCGGATCGCGGGCCTTGATCAGCCGGTCCACGCTGGCCCAGAACCCGTCGTCGGAGGGAGTGCCGAATCGCCTTTGGATGGGCTCGAGCGGCCGGTCCACGCCGCCCCTCCGGTAGCAGGTCTGGAGAACGACGATCCGGATCCCCGCCTCGCGGGCGGCCTCGAGGACCAGGAGGTCGAACGCGTGGTCGTCGCGGCGGCGCCCGTGGTGGAGGTAGTGGAACTCGCCGACGGTCGTGATCCCGGCATTCCTCATCTCGCGGAAGGATTGCAGCGTCAACGCGCGGAACCGCGTGGCGTCCAGCGATTCGACCAGCCCGTACATCGCCTCGCGCCAGGTCCAGAAGCTCCCGGCGCCTTCCGGGAACCGCTCTCCCTGGCCGCGCAGGCCGCGCTGGAAGGCGTGGGAGTGGGCGCTGACGAAGCCCGGGAAGAGGGCCTGACCCTGCAGGCGGCGGTCCACCCTGCGTCCCAGCCGTCCGACCGCCTCGATCCGGCCGTCGGCGTCGACCGCGACCTGGACACCGGGCTCGAGGGCGTCGCCGGTCCAGGTCTGGTCGGCTTCGACGATCTCCGGTCTTTCCAGGGTGCCGGTGTCGACGCTCACGGGCGACTGCACCAGCGCCGGATCTGACCGTCCAGGATCTCGCCCGCTCGCTCGAGCTCGGCGGCCGGCACGTACTCGTCGGGCCGATGGGCGACCTCGATCGAGCCCGGCCCGAAGAGGACGCAGACGTGACCCCTTCGCTCGAGCCACCCGGCGTCGGTCGCGAAGGAGACGCCACGATCCTCCGTCCGTCCGGAAGCCTCGCGCAGAGCGGCCAGAAGGTCCGAGCCTTCCGGCGCCTCCATGGCCGGGCTCAGACCGACCGTCTCGAGCGTCCAGTGAGCGTCGCCGATCGCGGCACGGACGACGCCCGCGATCCGGGCCGTCATGACGACCGGGTCCACGCCGGGGAGAAGGCGGACCCCGATCAGGGCCTCGCAACGCTCGGGGACGACGTTGGCCGCCGTCCCGCCCGCGACCATGCCGACGTTGATCGAGGAGTAGGGCGCCTCTGGGAAAGGCTCGGCCGCGTCGGGGGATTCCGTCTCGAGCGCCCGGTTCAGCTCGGCGAGGGCGAGGATCGCCCGGGCGGCGGGCTCGACGGCGCTCCGGCCGAGGGCGGGATACGCGCTGTGGGCGGGGATACCGGTCGTCACCAGGCGAAGCCGCAGGTGCCCCTTGTGGAGGCGGACCGGCCGGAGCCCGGTCGGCTCCCCTACGATCGTCCTGACCGGCAGCGGGAGAGATCCGCCCACTTCGGCATACCGGCGCGCGCCCAGCGTCCCCGCTTCCTCGTCGTAGGTGAGGAGCAGCGCGAGCGGGCGCTCGAGTCGATCCGTCTTTACGGCCATCAGGCGGTTGACGGCGAGCGCCACGAACCCTTTCATGTCGCACGCCCCGCGCGCGAACAGCCGATCGCCCTCGCGGCGCAGCCGGAAAGGATCCGCCGTCCAGCCGGGTTCGGCCGCCGGCACGACGTCCGTGTGTCCGCAGAGGAGAAGTCCCTCGCCGTCCCCTGGATCGGGACCGGCCATGGCGATCAGATCGGCCTTGCGGCCGTCCTCGGAGAGGATGCGTTCGAGCCCGATGCCGGGACGGTCGAGCTGCTCGGAGACGAAGTCGACGAGGGGGAGGTTGCTCATCGAGCTGGTCGTGTCGAAGGCGACCAGACGCGAGAGCATTTGGACGTCGTCCAGACGGGCGCCTTCCAGCGGTCTCAGCCCGCCGCGATCAGACGGTGGCGCGGCGGAGCCGGCCCTTGAGGCGGTGGATACGCCGTCGGACCCGTCTCAGCTGATCTTGGTCTCCGGCCTCGATGGCCTGATCGCGCTGAGCCCTGAGGGCCCGGATCTCGGCCTTGACG
>DASZOP010000017.1:0-3435 GCA_035550715.1 Gemmatimonadota bacterium
CGGTCGGCGACTTCCTCGGGCCGGCCGGTCGCCACCACCCGGCCGCCCCCCGGGCCGCCCTCGGGCCCCAGATCGACGACCCAGTCGGCGCGCGCGACGAAGCCGAGATGGTGCTCCACGACCACCACCGTGTGGCCCCGCGCGATCAGCTCGTCCAGCACCCGCACCAGGATCCGGATGTCGTCGTCGTGAAGCCCGTTGGTGGGCTCGTCGAGGAGATAGAGCATCCCGCGACCGCCACGGCCGCGAGTACGGGGCCGGCGGGCGAGCTCGCGCGCCAGCTTGAGCCGTTGCGACTCGCCGCCCGAAAGCGTCGTCGCCGGCTGACCCAGCGTCAAGTAGCCGAGCCCGACCGCCTGGAGGACGCGCAATCCCCGTCCCACCTTCGGCTCCCCCGCGAAGAAGACGAGCGCCTCGTCGACCGTCAGCTCCAGGATCTCGTCGATCGACCGTCCCCGCCACCGGACCTCGAGGACGTCCTCCCGGTACCGTCGCCCGCTGCACGCCTCGCACCTCACGAAGACGTCCGGCAGGAACACCATCTCGATCCGCTGATGCCCGTCTCCCCGGCAGAGCGCGCACCTTCCCGCCGCGGTGTTGAACGAGAAGTGGCCGGGTCCCATGCCGCGACGCCGGGCGCCTGGTGTCGAGGCGAGCAGGCGGCGGATCGGATCGAAGGCCTGGACGTAGGTGACCGGATTCGAGCGCGGCGACTTGCCGATCGGAGATGCGTCGACGTTCACGACACCGGCCACCCACTCCGCGTTGAGGACGGCGTCGCACGTCGGCCCCGACAGGGCGTCGTCGCGCCCCTCGGCGTCGAAACCACGACCGGTCAGGGCGCGGTGGAGGACATCGTGGACAAGCGAAGACTTCCCGGAGCCCGAGACGCCGGTCACCGCCGTCAGGGCGTGGAGCGGGATCTCGACATCCAGGTCCCGCAGGTTGTGCGCCCGGGCGCCGCGGATTCCGAGCCACGGACCGTCGAGCCTGCGGCGCCTGCGGGGCGGCAGCTCCGATTCGCCGCTCACCCAACGGCCGGTCCGGGTCCCGGCGGCGGCCAGCCCCTCCGCCGGCCCCGCATAGACCACCCGCCCGCCTTCGGCGCCGGCGCCCGGCCCGAGCTCGATCACGCGGTCCGCCTCCCGGATGACCGAGAGGTCGTGCTCGACCACGAGGACGGTGTTGCCGCGCCGGCCGAGCTCGCGCAAGAGGGCAAGGAGCCGCCGGGTGTCGCGGGCATGCAGGCCGACGGTCGGCTCGTCGAGGACGTAGAGGCCGTCCGAGAGGGCGCTCCCGAGCGCGTTGGCGATGGCGATCCGCTGCGCCTCCCCGCCCGAGAGGGTGCGGGTCAGCCGGTCCAGGGTCACGTAGTCCAGCCCGACCTCGACCAGGACGGCGAGACGGCGCCGGGCCTCGCGGAGGATCGGCGTGGTCACCTCCTCCGGCCCGAGATCGGGAGCCAGCGCGCCGACCCACGCGTCCAGCTCGCCCACCGTGCGGCGGACCAGGGAAGGAAGGGTTTCGCCGGCGACCCGCACCGACGCCCCCGCGGGACGGAGGCGGCTGCCCCCGCACCCCGGGCACAGCCGGTACGTCTGATAGGAACGCAGGAAGAACCGGATGTACGCCTTGTACTTCTTGGCCTCGAGCCCGCGCAGGAAGGGGATCACGCCCTCGAACTTCCGGCCGCCGTGCCGCCCTCCTTCCAGGAGGGTACGCCGCGTGGCCGCCGGCAGCTCGCTCCACGACTCGCGCCACGGGATGCCGCTGTCACGGACGAATCGACGCAGCCTTTCCCGCCGCCCCCCGTAGCGGGGCTTGGTCCACGGATCCAGCGCCCCGTCCGACAGCGACCGCTCTGGATCGGGGACGATGCGGGCGGGATCGTACTCCAGCAGCCACCCGAAGCCGTTGCACTCCGGGCATGCGCCATAGGGGCTGTTGAACGAGAACAGAGACGGCCGGATCTCGGGAACCGACCCCTGACAACGCGGGCAGCGCCCGTGACGGCTGAACCGGAGGCCGTCCCCCACGTCGGTTCGGCCGCGCCGGAAGAGCACGACCTCGCCTTCCCCCTCCTCGTAGGCGCGCTCGATCGCCTCGACGATCCTGACCGCCGGCGTCCTTCCTACCCGGACACGGTCGACCACCACGAAGAGCGGCGTCCGTCGCGTCAGGTCTTCGCCCGGATCCAGCTCTTCCAGGTGCCGTTCCTCGCCGGCCGCCAGGAGGCGGATGAACCCCAGCGAGCGGAGGTTCTCGACCAGGACCTCGTGGGTCAGCGCCTCCGAGATCGGCAGCGCGAACGTCACGTACCAGTCCGAGCCGTCCGGCCAGAGGGCCAGCGCGTCGGCGGCCGCGGTCGGGGTGTGGGGACGCACGGTCTCGCCGCACTCCGGGCAATGGGGCACTCCCACGCGTGCGAACAGGAGTCGCAGCACGTCGTAGACCTCGGTGGCCGTTCCGACCGTCGAGCGCCGGTTCAGGGTCTGGTTCTTCTGCTCGATGGCGATGGCCGGCGGCAGCCCCTCGATGGCGTCGACGTCGGGTCGTGGAAGCCGGTCGAGGAACTGCTGCGCGTAGGTGGAAAGGGAGGCGACGTAGCGCCGCTGGCCCTCGGCGTAGACGGTATCCAGCGCCAGCGAGGACTTGCCCGACCCGCTCACCCCCGTGATCACCGACAGCCGTCCGCGCGGGATGGACACGTCGATGTCCTGAAGATTGTGCTGCCGGGCGCCGCGGATCTCGATGACGCGTTCGGGTGGCGCGATCACGGGTTCGGAATCTAGCGGTCCGACGAGTCGATCGCAGGAACGATCGCGTTGGCGAGGTCGGGGCGGGGGGATACTTTGCCTTCATGTCCTCGGATCCGGGCCCGACCCCGAGTCAGCGGCAGGCGATGCGCGAGGAATGCGTGGCGCACCTCGATTCCCTGTTCGGAGCGGCGCTCCGGATGACCGGCGACCGGCAGGACGCCGAGGATCTGGTCCAGGACACGTTCGTCAAGGCGATCCGCAACCTCCATCGCTACCGCGAGGGCGGTTCGTGCAAGGCGTGGCTCTTCAAGATCCTCACCAACGCGTACATCGATCGGTACCGGAAAGCTCGTCGCTCGCCGATTCCGGTCGAGCTGGAGGAGGAGGGACGGACCGGACTCTACGACCGCAGCCTGGAGCCCCCGGGCGAGGAGGCGGCGCCGGCATTCGACCTGTCCGACCTGGAAGAGTACCTGGGCCGGTTCGTGGCCGACGAGGTCAAGCGCGCCGTGGACGGGCTCCCCGAGATCTTCCGAACGGCAATCGCCCTCCGCGACATGCAGGGGTTCTCGTACCAGGAGATCGCCGACATGCTGGAGATCCCGATCGGCACCGTCATGAGCCGGCTCTTCCGCGGTCGACAGCTGCTCCAGGAGTCCTTGCGGGAGTACGCCGT
>DASZOP010000018.1:0-1951 GCA_035550715.1 Gemmatimonadota bacterium
ATCGTCCTGGTCGAGCCCCTGATCCCCCAGAACACGGGGACGATCGGGCGCCTCTGCGTGGCGGCGCGGGCGGAGCTCCACCTGGTCGGTCCGCTCGGCTTCTCGATCGACGACCGCCGGCGGCGGCGGGCGGGGCTCGACTACTGGCCGCACCTCGCGTGGGCCGCCTGGGAAGATCTGGCGGCCTTCCTGCGCGGAGCCGACCCGCCGGAGGACCGGTCCTGGTATGCGACGACGCGCGCGGGAATCCCCTATGCCGAAGCCGCCTTCGAGCCGGGCGACTGGCTGTTCTTCGGGGCCGAGACCGTCGGTCTCCCGGCCGACCTCACGGCGGAGCGTCCCGAGCGGTGCCTCGCCATCCCCATGGACCCCCGGGCGCGATCGATCAACCTGGCGATCGCCGTCGGCATCCTGCTCTACGAGGGGCTCAGGCAGACCGGCTGGCCGGGGGAATCCCCGGCCGCCTTCTCGTGACCATGATGAAGGCGGGAGGGGGTGTTATCTTCGCTTGGACGCGCTCTCAACGATCGATCGGAACATCCCCTTCGGGCCGCGAAGGACCGGTTCGCCTGCCGATGCATCCACGCCGCCGAGTCGCCCCGCTCCTTCCGCTCCTCCTGGCCGCGGCGTGCGGTCGAGGACCGGCGTACGGCTCCGACAACGCGATCGTCGCGGTCGTCGATCCGGCGCTCCGGGAGGGCGTCGAGCCGGCGCTCCAGGCCTCGCTCGGGCGGGTGGTGGAGACGACCCGCATGGAGCCGGTCTTCGAGGTGACGTTCACGACGCCCCGGGAGATCGGCGAGTTCCGGAAGTGGAAACGTCTCGTGGTCGTCGAGCCGGGGGGAGAGGATGCGATCCTCCTTCCCGAGATCCTCGACGCGCCTCTCGAAGGGCCGGTCTCGACGGTGGTGCACGACCGTTGGGCCCGCGGCCAGACGATCCACGTGCTGTCGGCGCCGAGCGACGGGGCGACGGTGGAGCTGGTCCGCTCGTCGGCGGACTCGCTCTACGAGAACGTCCTCGCCGAGTTCGTCGACCACCACGTGGCCCGGATGTGGGCCAGCGAGCCCGACTCCGCCCTGGCCGGGCGGCTGACGGAGGAGCTCGGGTTCTCGATCCTCCTCCCGAACGTGTACCGACCGGCGGGCGCCTTCATCCCGGCCGACTCGCGCGTCTGGTACAACGAGGATCCGCGCCGGGTCGTCTCGCTACACTGGCGGACCCGGCCGCCCGAGCTGACCGCCGACACGATCTTTGCCCTCCGCCGCGAGTGGGGCCGGACGCTCTTTCCGGGCGACTCGATCGGCGGGTTCTTCGAGGGCCCCGCCGAGGCGGGCGCGGCGCCGGACCCGGCGCCGGCCAGCGACCCGGAAGTCCGGGCGGTGGAGACGCGTCTCGGCGGGCTGCCGGCGATTCGGCTCCAGGGACCCTGGACCAATTCCTCCGAGGTCACGGGCGGGCTCTTCGTCACCTACGGCGTCATCTGCGGTGACCGGCTCGTCCTCCTGGACGGCAACCTCTACGCCCCCGACCGGAGGAAGGTCCCGTACGTGATCCAGCTCGACACGATCTTCGATACCTTCCGCTGCAACTCTGCGGAGGGCTCCGGGGCATGAGGTTCGTCCATCTCCACACGCACAGCGAGTACTCGCTCCTGGATGGGGCGAATCGCCTCGACCGCCTCGTGGCCGCGGCTGCCGGACAGGGGATGCAGGCCCTCGCGCTGACCGACCACGGGAACCTGTTCGGGGCGGTCGAGTTCTACAAGGCCGCCCGCGAGGCGGCCATCAAGCCGATCCTGGGAATGGAGGCGTACGTCGCGTCGGGGGACCGGCGGGAGCGGGGTGGTCGGGGAGGCTCGTACTCCCACCTGGTTCTCCTCGCCGAGAACGAGACCGGCTGGCGGAACCTGATCCGTCTCTCCTCGATCGGCTACCTGGAGGGGTTCTAC
>DASZOP010000019.1:0-6058 GCA_035550715.1 Gemmatimonadota bacterium
TCCGCCCGAGCTCGAGCGGTTCCGGACGGCGGCCCGGAGCGCCCTTTTGGAAGCCGACACGCTCCTGGCCGCCCGCGCGCTCGCCCAGTGGCGGGACAGCCTGGCGCCGCGGCGGGACCTTCCCCCCGAGCTCGAGCGGGCCGCCCGGGCCCTCGCCGACAGCCTCTCCGCCTTCCTGGCGAACCGCCCCTGAAGGCGGAATAAACCCCGCCTCCGGCGGTATGGGGGTTGAGACCCCCGTACGGAACGTCAAAACCGGAGGCACGAAATGAGATCGAGATCTTTCGGCATCGCGGTGCTGGCCCTCGGACCGATCCTGGCCGGCGGGCCGCTCCTCATGGGCGACGACCCGGACGACCGCACGCTGGCCGTCACCGTCTACAACGGCAATCTCGGGCTGGTCAGGGACCAGCGGGCGATCGACCTGGAGAGCGGGGTGTTCACGCTTCCCTTCCGGGACGTGGCGGCCCTGATCGATCCGACGTCGGTCGCGTTCTCGGCGCTCAGGAACCCGGGAGACGTCGACGTCCTGGAGCAGAACTACGAGTTCGATCTCCTGACGCCGCAGGCGCTCCTCGAGAAGTACGTCGGCGAGATGGTCACCCTGTACGTCCCGGTCGGCGAGAACGGCGAGGAGCGGGCCGTCACCGCGAAGCTCCTGTCGCTCCAGGGCGGGACGATCTATCAGATCGGCGACTCGATCGCGCTGAACCCGCCGGGCCGCGTGGTCCTGCCCGACCTCAAGGGCGACCTGAAGGCGCTCCCGACCCTGGTCTGGACGCTGGCCAGCGAACGGCGCGGGCCGGAGCCGGTCGAGGTGTCGTACCTGACCCAGGGGCTCTCCTGGAAGGCCGACTACGTGGCGACGCTCTCCGAGGACGACCGGACCCTCGACGTGGGCGGCTGGGTCACGCTCGACAACAAGAGCGGCACGTCGTACCCGAACGCCAAGCTCAAGCTGGTCGCGGGCGACATCCACCGCGCGGATCAGGAAGGACTGGCGAATGCGAAGATGGCCCTCCGCGAGGCGGCCGCGGCCCAGGATGCGGTCGGCTTCGAGGAGCGCACCTTCTTCGAGTACCACCTCTACGATCTGCCGCGCCCGACCACCATCAAGAACAACCAGACCAAGCAGATACGGCTGCTCGAGGGGAACGGGATCCGGACCGACAAGGTGTACCGGCTGGCCGGCGCCCCCTGGTACTACACGCAGCAGTATGGCGGGGAGAAGGGCCTCAAGGTGGGCGTCTACCAGGAGTTCGACAACCGCGAGGGGAACGGCCTCGGAATCCCGCTGCCGGCGGGCGTCGTCCGGCTCTACAAGGCCGACGTGGACGGCACGCTCCAGCTCGTCGGCGAGGACCGGATCGACCACACGCCGAAGAACGAGCGCGTCAAGCTCAAGGTCGGCGAAGCCTTCGACGTGATCGCCGAGCGCCGCCAGACCGAGTTCCAGGTTCTGGCGAGCGGCCACGTGTACGAGGAGGCGTTCGAGGTCAAGATCCGGAACCACAAGACCGAGGACGTCGTGGTCGAGGTGGTCGAGCCCTTGCCGTCGGAGTGGACGATGCTGGCCAACAGCCATGGCTTCGAGAAGCTGGACGCGTTCACCGTGCAGTTCGACGTGCCGGTCGAGGCCGGCGAGGAGAGCGTCCTGACCTACCGGATCCGGATCGAGTTCTAGGAGGACGCTGAAAACGGCCTGCTAGCCTCACGAACCGGCCCGTTCATTGCAGGGAAGGGGAGGAGCCGCCCGGCGCCTCCCCTCGGCGTCGCCGGGCCCGAACCCCCCGGGTCGTCGCCGGGAATCTGCGGGGAGCGCCGCCGGCCGCTATATTCACGCCCCGGCCGTCCACCCCTGGAAACCGACAAACGCGAGAAGCCATGCTGACCCAGCGGATCCGCTTCGACGACCAGCACCACGACGACATCGTCTATCCGGGGGCCGCCGGCTTCGTCCTGGTCCACCTGGCGTGCCTGGGGATCCTCTGGTCGGGGGTCACGGCGGGCTCGGTCCTGCTGGCGGTGGGACTCTATTTCGGGCGGATGTTCGCGGTCACGGCGGGGTACCACCGCTTCTTCGCGCACCGCAGCTACGACACGAGCCGGTGGTTCCGGTTCGTGCTCGCGTTCCTCTCCGAGACCTCGCTCCACAAGGGCGTCCTGTGGTGGTCGGCCAAGCACCGTCATCACCACAAGCACTCCGACACCCCGGAGGACGTCCACTCACCGGGGATCCACGGCTTCCTGTTCGCCCACCTGGGGTGGATCTTCTCGCGCCAGCGTGGAGAGGCCGACTACGAACTGGTCAAGGACCTCGCCCAGTACCCCGAGCTCGTATGGCTCGACCGGCTCGAGAAGGTGCCCGGGATCCTGCTCGCGGTGGTCTGCTTTCTGGTGGCCGGCTGGCCGGGTCTCTTCGTCGGGTTCTTTCTCTCGACCACCGTCCTCTTCCACGGTGTGTTCGCGATCAACTCGCTGGCCCACACCTTCGGCCGCCAGCGATACCTGACCGGCGACGACAGCCGGAACAGCATGATCCTGGCGCTCATCACGATGGGCGAGGGTTGGCACAACAACCACCATTACTACCAGGCGTCGACCCGGCAGGGGTGGAGGTGGTGGGAGATCGACCCGACGTACTATCTGCTCAAGCTCCTGTCGTGGACGGGGATCGTCTGGGACCTGAAGGGACCTCCGGAGGACGTCCTGGTGGGGGAGCGGCGGCTGTCGCGCCGGTCGATCGAGAAGGTCGCCCACCGGCTGGCCCACACCTTCCCGGTCGAGCGGATCGCCGAGCACCTGCGGGCCGGCTGGGAGCACCGGCCTGGCCTTCCCGACCTGAGGGCGGGAACCGCCCGCGGCCGCGCTCAGCTGGAAGCGATCCTTCACGATGTGCCGACGCCTCATTTCCCGTCGCTCGAGGAGATCCGGCACAGAGCCGAGGCGATGGCCTCGCGGACCCCGTCGATCGACGACATCGTCCACCGCGCGCGGGAGATCCTGATCGACGCCGTCGGCCGTCGGCTGGAGGCGGAGCTGCCCGCGGCGTGACGTCCCGGGCCGCCCCGGGGCGACCCTGAGCATCGACATCGGAGGCCATCCATGGACTGGTCGTTCACCGACGAGCAGAACGAGCTGCGCAGGACCGTCAAGCGGTTCGTCGACGAGGAGCTGAGGCCCGCCGCCGACGAGATCGACAAGCGCCACGAGATCCCGCGGCGGCTGATCGACATGATGGCCGAGCTGGGCTTCCTCGGCGTGGTCTTTCCCCCGGAGTACGACGGCGCGGGGATGGGCGAGATGGGGTACGTGATCCTGCAGGAGGAGATCAGCCGCGCGTGCGCGTCGACCGCCACCTTCATCGGCGCCCATCAGTCGATCGGCGCGATGACGATCCACAAGTACGGGACCGAGCCCCAGAAGGCGAAGTACCTGGCGCCGATGGCGCGCGGAGAGAAGATCGGCGCCTACGCGCTGACCGAGCCCGAATCGGGCTCCGACGCCATGGCGATGAAGACGACGGCCGTCCGGAAGGGCGACGCGTACGTCGTCAACGGCGCCAAGATCTGGATCACCAACGGCGGGCTGGCGGACGTGGTCTCGGTCTTCTGCCAGGTCAAGGGGGAGAGCGAGGCGGACTCGGGGCCGGCGGCGCTCCTGGTGGAGAGCGGCTTTCCGGGCTTCCGCGTCGGCAAGGAGGAAGAGAAGATGGGGATCCGCGGGTCGAACACCGTGGAGCTCGTTTTCGAGGACATGGAGGTGCCGGCCGAGAACCTGATCGGCAAGGTCGGCGAAGGTGCGCACATCGCCTTCGGGGTCCTGGACGTGGGTCGTCTGGGGCTGGCCGCGGCGACGCTCGGGGCGGCCAAGGACGCGATCGACCGGTGCGTGCAGTACGCCCAGGAGCGCCAGGCGTTCGGCAAGCCGATCGCCCAGCTTCAGGCGATCCAGTTCATGCTCGCCGAGATGGCCGCCGACACGTACGCGATGGAGAACATGGTGTACAGAACGGCCTGGATGTGCGACCAGGGGATGAGGTTCAGCCGTGAGTCGGCGATCTGCAAGTACTTCTGCTCGGAAGCGCTGGACCGGATCGTGGACCGTGCCGTCCAGCTCCACGGCGGGATGGGGTATTCCGCCGAGATGTGGCCGGAGCGCTTCTACCGCGACGCCCGGATCAACCGCATCTTCGAAGGAACGAACGAGATCCAGCGCGTCGTCATCGCCCGGGACGTCATCAAGAAGGGCGGGTACTGAGCGAGGTGTCGGCGCGGCCGCTTCTCCTCGTCCTGGCCACGGGCGCGCTCCTCGCCGCCGGCTGCGAAGAGGAGCGGCGGGCCTGGGTGTCGATCCTTCCGGTCGGCGACGACGAGGAGGCCTCGGAAGACCGACCGGCCGGCCCGCTCGGGATCTCCGAGGACGGCCGGGCCGTTCTCCTCGGCGACGACACGCTGTTCACGGCCGACCGGCTCCCCTCGCGGGGGCGGGACGCGCCGAGCGACGACCCCGTCCGCTTCCGGCGCGTCGTCTTCTCGCCCGACAGCTCCCGGATCGCCTTTGCGAGCGCCGGTCCCAACGCGGCGGTGGGGGTCTGGTCCCGCCCCGGCCAGATCGGCTGGTTCGTGGACTTCTTCCCGGGCGGGCACGTGGACAGCCTGGCCTGGGCGCCCGAAGGGCGCTTCCTGGCATGGGGGGGACGCTCCTCCGGTGGCGTCTCGCGGGTCGGGATGGCCGACCCCGGCGGCCGTCGGCTGGATCACCCGGTCCTCGAGGATCTCGCCCGGGAGGGGCGGTCGGCGATCCTCCAGGGGTGGATCGGCCCCGCCCGGGCGCGCGTGCTCGTGGCATCCGGCCCGTCGGCGAGGGGCGGGCTCGCCTACGTGTGGGACGCCCTCCTCGGCAACTTCGTCCTGGAGTCGCACCTGGAGCCCCTGGTCCAGCGGGCGCCTCCGCAGCCGCCGGCGCCCGGCGGCGTCTTCTCTGTGGACTTGATCGGGGACGAGGCCCCGGAGACGGTGGCCCTCTACCGCTCGGCCGGCGGTGCTCCGGCGGCACTCCTCCTCGAGAGCCGGGCCGGGGAGTTCCGGGCCCGAGCCACCGATCCGCTCCTCGATCCCGCCGCCCTCGGCCTCGAGACGTGGGAGGACGGCACCGCCGCCCTCGGCCTCTACGCCCCGATCCGGATGGGCGGCGTCCCGGTTCTCCTCCTCCGGCTCCCGTCGCCGGTTCCCGGCGTCATCACGATCGGGGCATACCGGGTCCGCGGGGACGGCGCCCTCGAGCTCGTCCGCGTCGCGACCCCCGAAGGCGGCGCGGCGGCGGTCTTCCAGGACGGCCAGACCGGGGGTGAGAGCCGGCAGCTCGGCGTGGTCGATCTCGACGCCGACGGGAGCCCCGAGCTCGTGGTCGCGAACGGAGCCCGGATCGAGGAGGCGGGAACGCCCTCGGTACGCTGGCGGGCCACCGTCCTCGGATGGGGCGGTGACGGCCTGGCGCCCAGGCCCGAGCTCGAGGGCGAGGCCTTGGCACGGATCGCGCGTGCCACCAGAGGGGAGGCGGAGCCCGCCGCCACGGCCGACACGACGGCCGGCGGCCCGTAGGCGGAACCGCGACGACTACGACGTCTCGTTCAGCCTCCAGTCATAGTCGAGGTAGTCGATTTTCCAGCCCGCTCGCAGCGCCTCCAGGGCCGCGCCGGTCAGATATCGCTTCGCGTATTCACGGACCGAGCCGGCTTCGCGCTCGAAGTCCTCGCGCCACCAGTCGAAGATCCGCGTCAGGTAGATGGTGCTACGTTCGGGATCGAGCCGATGCCCGGCCGGGCTGTTGACATAGGTCCCGGCCTGGAAATCGAGCTGCCTCTCGAGCGCCGGGCCGCGGTACGGCTCGGGCCGCAGGACCGGGCACCCGCGCGAGCCGCACGTCAGGCCCCAGTGGATCGCGGCGCTTCGGAGCGGCGGCTCGAGGAGGATCTCTTTCTCGATCTCCTCCAGCGTCCGCTCGCGCCCGGCCACCGGGTGCTCGCGGCGGCCGAAGAAGCCGCGCAGCCGACCTC
>DASZOP010000020.1:0-3083 GCA_035550715.1 Gemmatimonadota bacterium
GGGATGGGCTTGTCGAGCGGGAACCGGAGGTTGCCTTTTTCTCCCGCGTAGATCGACGCCTCGGCCCTGAGCTCAGGGTCTTTGACGGGTGGGTAGAATCCGATGTGCTTCTTGAAGGCCCCGAAATGGACCAGGTTGCCCTTCAGAGTGAAGGTCGGGAGCTGGTAACTGATCTTCTCTTCGGCGTCCGGAGCGGCCTTCTTGATCGTCACCCTGAGCTTTTCCAGGATGTCTCGGACCTCTGGAGGAAAGGTCGAGATGTATTCGTCGATGGTCGAGGGGTTCAGGGATTGCGTCTTCATGCCGCCTCTCTTCCATTCGTGCGGCAACGCATCACAGGATCGCCTTCCCGAGCGCCGACAGGATGAGCTCGACCGCCAGCCGCCCGGTCCGGTTGTGCTCGTCCAGGATCGGGTTCGTCTCGACGACGTCGATCGAGACCATGCGGTCGGAGTCGCTCACGATCTCGAGCGCGAGGTGCCCTTCCCGGTAGTCGACTCCCCCCTTGACCGTGGTGCCGACCCCGGGCGCGAAGTTGGGGTCGATGAAGTCCATGTCGAGCGAGACGTGGAAGCCGAGCGTCCCCTCGCCAACGATGGCCAGCGCCTCCTCGAGGATCGGGACGATCCCCTGCTCGTCGATCTCGCGCATCGTGAAGACCCGGATCCCCGTCTCGTGGATGAGGTCGCGCTCGCCCGGGTCCAGGTCACGCGCCCCGATCAGGACGACCTTGGTCTCCTTGACCTTGGGGGAGAAGCCGCCGATCCCGGTCAGTTCGGCGTGGCCGTAGCCGAGCGCGACCGCCAGCGGCATCCCGTGGATGTTTCCGCTCGGCGTGCTTTCGGGAGTGTTCATATCGGCGTGGGCGTCGAACCAGAGGAGCCCGACCTCGCCCTTCCGCTCACGCGCCCAGCCCGCCACCCCGGCGATCGATCCGACCGCGATCGAGTGGTCTCCGCCCAGGACGACCGGCACGGCGCCCGCTTCGAGCGACGACGTCACCCGCTCGGCCAGGGCGCGGTTGATGGCGGCGATCTCGGCCAGGAAGTGGACCCGCTCGTCGCCCCGCTCCGCCGACTCGGGGATCGTGGCCGAGACGTCCCCCAGGTCGGTGACGTCGTAGCCGAGGCGCGCGATCCGGTCCTGGAGGCCCGCGATCCGGAGCGCCGAGGGGCCCATGTCGACCCCGCGCCGTCCGGCCCCGAGATCGATCGGGACCCCGACCAGGTGCACCTTGTCGGGATACGGTCTAGGCACGCGGAACGGGCCGCCTCATGGACGACAAGCTACACGCGAATCCCGGTGTGGAGCGCGGCGATGCCGCGTGTCAGGTAGACGAACCGGACGTCCGCGAAGCCGGCGTCCCGGAGGAGCCCGGCCAGCGACGCCCCGTCGGGAAACTCCGACACCGATTCCGGGAGGTAGCGCGCCGCCGAGCGATCGCCGGCGATCATCCCGCCCGCCACCGGGAGGACGTGGTGGAAGTAGAAGTGGAAGGCCCTTCGGAAGAGGGGGCCGGGCGGCGTCGTGAACTCGAGCACGACCATCCGCCCGCCGGGCTCGAGGATCCGCCGCATCTCGGCCAGGCCGCCGGCGAAGTCGGCCAGGTTCCGGAGACCGAAGGCGATCGTGCAGCCGGCGAACGTTCGGTCGGCGAAGGGGAGCCGGAGGGCATCTCCGGCGACCGCGGGGGGAGCCTCCTCGCCCAGCTTGGCCGCTCCGCGGGCCAGCATCGGGAGCGAGAAGTCGACCCCGACGACCGAGGCCCGGGGGGCACGCTCCCGGATCGCCGCCGCCAGATCGAGGGTGCCCGCGCAAAGGTCGAGGTAGCGGCGTCCGGGGCGTGGCGCCAGGGCGTCCACCGCCCGCTCCCGCCAGCTCCGGTGGACCCCGGCCGAGAGGACGTCGTTGAAGAGGTCGTACCGGGGCGCGATCCGGTCGAACATCCGGCGCACGGCGGCCGCCTTGTCCTCGGCCCTGGCGAAGGACGAAACTTGAGGCGAAAACGTATCGTATCGGGAGCGTGTGGGCATGCTTGACGAGCAACTGGTGGACCAGGCGCTCTCCGGGTCCCAGAGCGCCTACCGGGAACTCGTGCGTCGATTCGAGCGCCCGATCTTCAACCTCGTCGCGCGCATGGTACGCGACCACACGGTCGCCGAGGATCTGGCTCAGGACGCGTTCGTCAAGGCTTTCAGCCGCCTCGAGACCTATCGTTCCGAGCAGGGAAAGTTCTCGAACTGGCTGTTCAAGATCGCCCACAACACGGCCATCGACCACCTGCGGAGATCGAACCCGGAGACCTACTCGCTGGACAAGGGGGACGATCCCGACGCCCCGGATTTCCATGCCCTCCTGGCAGACCCCGAGGCCGACACCCCTCTCGAGGCTGCCGAACGGGCCGACCTCGGCCGGGCGCTTGGCGAGGCGGTGGAGCGGCTCCGGCCCGAGTACCGGGAGGTGATCGTGCTCAGGCACCACGAGGGGTTCGCGTACGAGGAGATCGCCGAGGTCACGCAGCTCCCCCTGGGGACCGTCAAGACGTACATCCACCGGGCGCGCAAGGAGCTGGCGGCCTACCTGCTGGCCGCGGGATGGGGACCACCCGGGGCCGGACGAAACCCCCCCGGCAAGCTCTTCGTAGGACGCGCAGGCTGATGATGATGACGAATCGCAAGCTCCAGAAGGACATAGAGCGCTGGCTGGCGGCCGAGGTCGAGGCCGGGACGGAGGAGGCGGAGAAGGCCTTCGGGACCGCCATCGGGGCCCTGCCCCGACTCGAGCCCCGGGTCGGCTTCGCCCAGCGCGTCATGGTCGCCCTCCACCCCGTCCCGGAGGTCCGCCGGATGGTGTGGCTCCACCGGGGGTGGAAGGCCGTCACGGCCGGCGCCCTGGCGACGGTCGCGGTCGCCCTCGGCCTGGTGCCGGCGGCGGGAATCATGGGCGATCTGCCGTCCCCCGCCGCTCTGGTCGACACGGTGAACCACGGCGTGACGTGGCTCGCCGGCTGGCTGGCGGCCGAGGTCGAGGCCGGGACGGAGGAGGCGGAGAAGGCCTTCGGGACCGCCATCGGGGCCCTGCCC
>DASZOP010000021.1:0-8198 GCA_035550715.1 Gemmatimonadota bacterium
CAGCCGGGCCGCGAACTCCTGGAGAGCCCCGGGATCGGGGACCCCGGTGCGGACGCCGAGGAGGCCGGGGATCTCGAGGCCGCTGCGGTCGGCGCTCCGCATGGCGAAGGGTCCCATCCGGCCGCGGCCGACGACGACCGGAGCGGGAAGCGGGAACGCCAGGTCGATCGCGAGCCCGCCCGGAGCCCGGACCCGGAGCTCGATCCGGTTGGCCAGGGCGTCACTCGGCTGGACTAGGACCGGACGGTCCGGCCAGGCGCCGCGGGCGCTCTCCTCGTCCTCCGGCGGGACCCTCACGAGCTCCGGATCGAGGCCAGCGTCGCGGCACCATCCGACGACCTCGTCCGGCCGGCAGGCCGGCATCCGGAGTCGCAGCGCCTCCTCCCCGCCGGGACCGTCCGGCCGGGCCAGCAGGAGCCGGTCCTCGCTCCCCCATGAGAGCTCCAGGCTCCCGCCGGCGGCCTCCGGCTCCGGCTTAAGGTCGAGGCACCAGCGGTAGAACCGCTCGCTCTCGCGCAGATCGGGGGTGGTCAGGACGAGGGCGGAAAGCCGGAGGGCGGAGAGCCGGGTCGTTTCGCGAGGCATGGGCGGTCAAGCTATATGGGTCGTCCTCGCTCCGTGCCTCCGGATGCGGCCGGGCCCACCCCCGACGTCTCGAGCGCGCGCGACGCCCGATCGGAGGTCCGGTACTGGAGCGCCTCCGCCAGGTGGGATGTCGCGACGCGGCCTTCGCCGGCCAGGTCGGCGATCGTCCGGGCCACGCGCAGGACGCGGACGTGGCCCCGGGCCGAGAGCCCCATCCGCTCGTGCGCGGTCTCGAGCAGACGCCGGCCCTCGGGCCCGAGCGCGCACGGCCGACCGATCGAGCGGCCGTCCAGCTCCGCGTTCAAGACGCCGTCCCGGCGTTCCTGCCCCCGGCGCGCGGCGGCGACCCTCGCCCGGACGGCGGATGCTGACTCGCCCGGCGACTCGGAGACGAGCTCGGCGAAAGGGATCGCGCGGACCGGAACGACCATGTCGATCCGGTCGAGCAGCGGCCCCGACAACCGGGCCTCGTAGCGGGCCAGGGCACCCGGCAGGCACCGGCACTCCTTCAGCGGGTCCTGCCGATATCCGCACGGGCACGGGTTCATGGCCGCCAGGAAGACGAAGCGGGCCGGGAAGCGGTGGCGGGCCTGGGCCCGTCCGACGGTGATATCCCCTTCCTCGAGCGGCTGTCGCAGCCCTTCGAGGGCGTCCCGCCGGAACTCCGGAGTCTCGTCCATGAACAGGACCCCGCGATGGGCCAGGGTGACTTCGCCGGGACGAAGCGGGGAACCGCCCCCGAGCAGCGCCGCGGCGGAGATCGAGTGATGCGGGGCCCGGAAAGGGGGCACGTGGATCAGGGGATGGCTGGGCGAGAGAGAGCCCCAGGCCGAGTGGATGGCGGTGACCTCGAGCGCCTGGGCGGGGTTGAGGCGCGGGAGGATGGAAGGAAAGCGCCGGGCGAGGAAGGTCTTCCCGGCGCCCGGCGGGCCGACCAGCAGGACGTTGTGCCCGCCCGCCGCGGCGATCTCGAGCGCGCGCCGCGCCATGGCCTGGCCGCGGATCTCGGACCACCCGGAGCCGCCGTCGTCCGGCCGCCGCTCGGGCGGTGCGGTGGGCCCGATCGGGGCCGTGCCGGACAGATGAAGGACGGCGTCTCGCACCGTCTCGACGGCGACCGACCGGAGGCCTTCGACCAGCGCCGCCTCGCGGGCGCTCTCGCGGGCGACCAGGATCTCGCGGGCCCCGGCCGAGCGCATGGCGGCGGCGACCGGGAGCGTCCCCCGGACCGGCCTAACGCGGCCGTCCAGGCCGAGCTCTCCCAGAGCGGCGACCGGACGCCGGCCCGCCGCCGGGACGAGCGCGCCCGCCGCCGTCAGGATCGCCAGGGCGATCGGCAGGTCGAAGCCGGTCCCCGTCTTCGGCTCGCCAGCCGGAGCCAGATTGACGGTGATTCGACGGAGCGGGGGCTCGAAGCCGCTGTTGACCAGGGCCGCCATGATCCGCTCGCGGCTCTCCCGGACGGCCCCGTCCGGCAGCCCCACCAGGTGGTAGGCCGGGAGCCCCCGGGCCAGATCCACTTCCACGACGATCGGCCGCGCGGAGAGCCCGGTCAGCGAGGCGGTGAGGACGCGCGCGAGCACGCCCGCCCGGCGTGCAAGAGGCGCACCCCCCGGCGATCCCTACTCGAGGAGCTCGATCGTCTCGGTCCGCCGATGGACGATCGGGATCAGCAGGTTCTGACCACCCGCCGACACGAAGGCGTCCATCCGGACGTCGCTCGTCTCCCGGCTTCCCAGGTACTCCCCCGTCCCGGCATCGAAGCGGAAGCTCCCCTCGCCGTTGCCGGTACCCGTCAGCGAGACGTCGGCCCCCTGCTGACGCCCCTCTCCCTCGAGGCTCAGCGTCGTCGAGTAGTCGACCTCCAGGCGCCCGTCCGGCGGCGCGTCCGCCGGCACGCGGTAGCGGTTGATCCGTCGCACGCGGATGACGAGCCCGTTCTGGCTCGTGTCCAGGACCAGGGTATCGGCCCACGTCGTCCCCGGGCCCACGGAGTCCCGGGGCAAGGTCGGGAAGAAGGTGCGGTACGTGGTCTCGAGGTCGAGGCGCTCGATTCCCGTCACGTCGCCCGGTGGCCGGACGGATCGGACCTCGCCCCGGCGGCCCATCACCACCGTCACGGGCTTCCCGTAGAGAGCCGAGAAGTCGGGCCCGCTGTCGGCGGAAACGCCGGTGATGGCGATCGAGTCGTGAACGACCGATAGGGTGACGGAATCCGCCCCGCTCTCCCGAACCGTCGTAGAGAACCTCCAGTAGCTCGCCAGGTCCACGGTCTGGTCCGTTCCGTTCACGGTCTGGGTCACGCGGTCGACCTGCGTGCGGGCGTAGGCGCGGGTCTCTCCCGCTTGGCCGTCGTAACGGAGGAGCTGACCGCGGACCGGAGGGGCCGGGAGGGCGAGCAGGAAGAGGATCGCCAGAACGGGCCGGGTGGGCGGGCGCACGCGATGAGCCATCCTTCCCGGTCGAAGTTGGCACGACAAATGCTGATCCGTGAATGAAACGTGGGAGCCGTGCGCTCCTACCCTGCGCTTGCAGGCGCGGTTCCGGGAGCCGGGTCGGCCCGACCGGAGCGTCGTACCCCCCGGGAACTGGAGGACCCATCCCCAGGGCGTGGAGCAAGAAGGTCACGCTGCTCGCGCTGCGGCTCTGCATCGCCGCGGCGACGGGCGCGCTCCTGTGGCGTTTCGCCGCCGACCGCGCAGGGGAGCCGTGGCTCCTCGGCCCATGGATCGCCTATCTGACGGCGACGGCCGGCTACGCCGCGCTACCGGCCCCGCGCTTCGTCCATCCGCGGTTCAATCCGGTCTTCTTCGGGATCGACCTGGTCCTCCTGGGCAGCTTCTTCGCAGCCTGGGGGGGCTTCGTCACGAGCGTCTTCACGCCCCTCTTCCTGCTCACCGTGCTCCTCGCCGGACTGTCGAGATCCTTCCCCTGGGCGCTTCTCATGGGAGCCGCCGTAGCGGTCGTCCAGGCGGTGGTGCATCCCCCCGCCGGAGCCGACGATGCCGGGGTACTGCTCCTGCAGGCCCTGATTCTCCTCACGAGCGCCGGCGTGGTCGGGTTCCTGAGCGAGGAGATCGACCGCGAGAGGACGGTGTCGACCTTGCTCGACAACGCCCTCGAGATCTCGGCCCTGATCGCCGAGGCGCTCGACGCCGAGACGGTCTGCCGCCGGCTGACCGAGGTGGTGGCGCGCCTCTTCCGCGCCGGACGGGTGGCCGTGATCCTGGCGCGGGCCGAGGATGAGCGCGGCCGGCTCGTCGCCGCCATCGACAGCGGCCGTCCGGTGGAGCCCGACGACGTCGAGCTCGACCGGTTTCCCGAGGTCCGTCGAACGCTCCGGACGCTGGAGCCGGTCGGCCCTACCCAGGTCCCGGAAAGCTCCCAGGCCGTCCTGGCCGTCCCGATCCTCAGCGGGGCAAGCGCGCGCGGCGCTCTCGTCGTCCGGCTCGAGGATCCGCGTCGCGGTTTCGGCGAGCACGAGATCCGCTTCTGCCGGCTGCTCGCCGAAGTGGCCGGCCGGGCGCTCCAGCGGGCCGATCACTTCGCGCGGGTCAGCGAGGCCGCGCGGCGTGACGCCCTGACCGGGCTCCTGAACGTCCGCGTCCTGAACCAGGGAATCGAGGAGGAGATCCACCGCGCCGAGCGGACCGGAGCCAGCCTGAGCCTGCTCATGATCGACGTCGATTTCCTCAAGCACGTCAACGACGTGTACGGCCATCCCGCCGGGGACCAGGTGCTGAGGGCGCTCGCCGAGACACTGCGCCGGGTGGTCCGGCGGATCGACCTCGTCGCCCGCTGCGGGGGCGAGGAGTTCGCCGTCCTCCTTCCCGAGACGACGGCCGAGCGCGGCGGGGACGTAGCCGCACGCCTTCGCGAAGCGATCGAGGAGCTGGAGCATCCGGGCGTCGGCGAGGCGATCACGGTCTCGATCGGAGTCGCGGCTTATCCCGAGGACGCCGGCTCGGCGTCGGAACTGATCCACGCCGCCGATCAGGCCCTCTACGCGTCGAAGAACTCGGGGCGGAATCGCGTCACCCGGTACGGCACGGACCGCGGCGTGCTGCGGCATCCCGCCTGGCGGGGCGGTCCCTCCGGTTCCACCGACCCGGTCGCCGTCGAGCTGCGGGAAGCGATGGTGGAGCTGCTCGGCCAGGCGGAGGTGGCCCGGAACTTCGGCGCCCTCGCGAGCCTGGCGACCGCGCTTCAGGCCCGGGATCCCCGCGCCGTGGCCCGGATGCGTGCGGCGGCACGGGTCGCCCAGACCTTCCTGGCGCGTCTACCGGTCGCCGAGCGGGAGGCGTGGACGATCCAGGCGGCATGCCAGTTCCGCGAGGTCGGCCGCCTCGGGAGCGACCGGCCCGTCCGGCCCCGACCCGGGCCGGGAGCCTTGGAGGAAGGGACCGGTCACGCCGTGACCGGAGCCCGCATGCTGGCCGGGCTGACCGGCTTCGGGCGGGTCGTGGGGCTCGTCCGCCACCATGAGGAGCGCTGGGACGGGGCCGGGTTTCCGGACGGCCTCCGGGGCGAGACGATCCCCTACGGCGCGCGGATCGTGGCGGTCGTGGACGGCTTCCTGGCGGCCCTCTCGATGGACGGCCCGGCCACGAACAGGCTGGAGCGCGGGGCCGCCGCGATCCGTCATGGGGCGGGGGCCCGGTTCGACCCCGAGCTGGCCGACCGGTTCCTGCGCGCGATCGAGGCCGAGCGGGATGTCTACCTGGACATCCTGGAAGGGGCCGGCGAGACGGGCCGCGAGAGCCCGATCCGGAGACGACGCGGGTCGGGCCGATAGGGGGCCGCCACCCGGGCGACGCCATGCCGCCGCCGGGGCGGCCGCGACCGGGCGCTCAGTCGCCGAGGCGGAAGGCGTCCGCCAGGTGCTCCACGCTCGCCCTGCCTTCCTCCACGACCACGCTCACCACGTCGAAGCGGAGGGTCGTCGCCGGCCAGCGCGCCTCCACCAGGCGGGCCGCCGCCGCGAGCTGGCGTCGCTTCCGATGGTCCACGGCGAGGACCGGCGGGGCCAGCGGGGAGCGTCGCGTCTTGACCTCGACCAGGGCCACGACCCCCTCCTTTTCGGCGATCAGGTCGATCTCGCGGCCGGCTCCGCGCCAGCGGCGGGCCACGATCCGGTAGCCCCGCTCCTCGAGAAAGCGGGCCGCCAGCCGCTCCCCTTCCTCTCCCAGGCGGAGCCGCTCCCGGGTCACAACTCGAGGTGGAGGCCGTCCACGGCGAGGTCGAGGGGCCCGTCGTAGCGGAGCCGGATCCGGCGCTCGATCTCGGCCTCGCCCAGGCGCAGGGCGGACGGATAGAAGTGGGTGGCCACCAGGTGCCGCACCGCCGCTTCCGCCGCCAGCCGACCGACCTCTCCGGGCGTCAGGTGGCCCGGCACGGCGTCCTCGTCGGCGACCGAGCACTCGGCGATCAGCAGATCCGCGTCCTGCGCCAGCGCCACCGCCTCGGGGCAGAACCCTGTGTCGCCGGTGTAGGCGACCAGGATCTCCCGACCCGCGGCGTTCAGCGCGAGCCGGTAGCCGACCGCCTCCGGGCTGTGCTCGACCCGCTTGGCCTCGATCCCGGCGGACACCGCTTCCCGATCGAGCTCGACCGGGGTGTCCTCGGCCTCCCAGACGTCGAGCGGGAAGCCGGGCTCGAAGACCCACTCGCCGAAGACGTCCTCCAGCCCCTCCAGGTCCTTTTCGAAGCCGCCGTACCCGACCAGCGCCAGCGGGCGGACGCGCTCGACGCCGGGGGCGTACCGGAGCGCGAAGAGGAGCGGCAGGAGGTCCGCGAAGTGATCCTGATGGCGGTGGGTCACCGCGACCAGGTCGAGGCAGTCGAAAGGGATCCCCAGCGCGTCCAGCCGTCGAAGCGTCCCCGACCCTACGTCGAAGAGGAGGCTCAGGTCGCCGCATGCGAAGTGATGGGCGGCGGGACCCCGTTCCCGGTCGGGCACGACCGTGCCGCTTCCCACCGTCGTATAGCGGAGAAGCTCCATCAGCGCCCCGCGCTCGGGTGTCCCGGGGGGTAACGGACGCCGCGCGCGCTCATCCGAAATACCAGCCGAGGAGGGTGTCCCCGACATAGAAGTCCGCGACCGCCCCCAGCGCCAGGAAGACGCCGAAGGGGACCAGCCGGTCGGATCGCCAGGCGATCGGCAGGAAGACGAGCGTCCCGAGCAGGGCGCCCAGGAAGATCGTGAGGAGCGCGCCCTGCCAGCCCAGAAACGCCCCCAGCATGGCCATCAGCTTGATGTCCCCGCCGCCCATCGCGTCGCGCCCCAGCGCCGCGGATCCCACGATGGCGACGATCCAGAGGAGTCCGCCCCCGACGATCGAGCCGATCGCCGATTCGTGCACGCTCGGGGGCCCGGGCAGGACCGACAGCAGGAACCCGATGGCGAGCCCGCCCAGCGACAGCTCGTCGGGGATCAGGAAGTGCCGGGCGTCGATGACCGAGATGGCCAGAAGGAGCGTCAGCAGGACTGCCCCCGAGAGGGCCCTGGGCGTGGCTCCCCACGCTGCCGCGTGACCGGCCCAGATGGCCGCCGTCGCCAGCTCGACCACCGGGTACTGCCAGCCGATCGCTGCGTGGCAGAAGGCGCACCGGCCACGCAGGGCGAGCCACGACAGGACCGGGACGTTGTGGATCCACCGCAGGCGCACCCCACACCGCGGGCACCGGCTTCCCGGCCGCACCACGGAATCGCCGGCGGGCAGACGCACGATCAGCACGTTCAGAAACGATCCCAGGGCGAGGCCGAGCACGCCGCTCAGGATCACGAGCGCGGTCAAGGCAGAGCGGGATCTCGGTCGGCCGGCGCGGTCGGGAGGGTCTCCCCCGCCTGGTCGACGAGCCTCGGCAGGGGCGGCTCCTCCCGCCGCGCGTGATCGGGGTCGAAGTCGACGCGCGCGATGTCGAGGAGTTTCAGCTTGTAGATCAGGGTGGTCCGGTTCAGGCCGAGGAGGCGGGCCGCCTGGGTCACGTTGCCGCGGCAGAGGCGGAGAACCCGCAGCAGGTGCGCCCGCCGGACGCCGTACCACGAGAGGTCGTCCGGCTCCAGGCTGGCGACCGACAGCCCCAGCCCGAGGTCCTCGAGCCCGATCTGGCGCCCCGGCGTCATATGGAAGCCGCGCTCCAGCGTGCCGTTGAGCTCGCGGACGTTACCCGGCCAGGCGTAGGCTGCGATCGCATCCCACACCTCGGCGCTCAGCGCCTTCCGCCTCCGGTAACGGCGGTTCAGCTGCTCCAGGCGGTGCTCGACCAGGAGCGGCAGGTCCTCGAGCCGCTCCCTCAGGGGCGGCAGCGTGATCCGGAATCCCGACAGGCGGAAGAAGAGGTCCTGCCGGAGAGCACCGTGGGCGAGCATGGCGTCGATGTCGCGGTTGGTCGCCGCCAGAACCCGGAAATCCGCCGTCTTCTCGTGTCGCGCGCCGACAGGACGATAGCGCTGCTCCTCGATCGTGTACAGCAGCTTGGCCTGGATCTCCAGCGGCAGCTCGCCGATCTCGTCCAGGAAGAGGGTCCCCGTGTGGGCCTGCTCGACCAGGCCCACGGCGTCCGAGACGGCGCCCGTGAACGCCCCCCTGCGATGGCCGAAGAGTTTGGAC
>DASZOP010000022.1:0-5616 GCA_035550715.1 Gemmatimonadota bacterium
AGCGCCTACGCCCGGCGCCTCGCCGGCGAGCCGTACCGGGCGTCGCGCGAGCGCCGGGCGGCCCTGATCGAGGCCATCTGTCGCGAGCGCCTCCAGAGAGCGCGCACGGTCGTCGACCTGGGAGCCGGGACGGGTCTCGTCCGGGCCGCCCTCGAGCGTCTCTCGGGGAGGCCGATCCTCGGCTTCGAGATCGATCGCGCGTTCATCGACGACGCCTCGCGCATGGCCGTTGCGGACCTCCTCCAGCTGCCGGTCAGGGACGCGGCTATCGACTTCGGGATCGCCAACCACGTATACGAGCATGTGGCCGACCTGGACCGGTTCTTCGTGGAGCTGAAGCGTACGCTGGCCCCCGAGGGGCGCGTGTACCTGACCGCCGGGAGCCGGTTCGCGCTGATCGAGCCCCACTACCGGATCCCGACCCTCTCGTGGTGGCCGGAGCCGGTCGCGAGCCGGATCCTGCGCTGGTCGCGACGCGGCGAGCGGTACGACGACATCCGGTTCACGACCCGGAACCGGCTGATCCGGACGGCGGCCCGGGCCGGACTCGAGCTGGACGACCTGACCGACCGCGTGCTCTCCGACCACCTGGAGCGGTACGAAAGCCGGAGCGGCCGCGCGGCGGGGAGGCTCGTGCGGCGGATCCCGCTTCCGCTCCGCCGGCGAGCATTGAGCCTCCTCAGCCCGCAGTGGTTCTTCCTCGTCCGGCACGCGGGCCGGCCGTGATGGCGAAGAAGGCGCCGGCTCGCGGAGGCGGGAAGAAGAAGCGCCGTCCGGCCGCGCCGGCCCGGCCCGCCGCGCGTCCCGTCCAGGACCTCCTCGAGCGGCACGCCTTCTGGATCTTCCTGGGCGCGGCCGCCCTGGCGACGCTCGTCTTCTTCGCCTCGTTCGTGACGGACCGCGAGGCGATGATTTTCGGGACCGACATGGTCTCGCAGGCGTATCAGAGTCGTGCCTTCGCGGTCCAGGAGGTCCAGGCGGGGCGCGGCCTGCCGCAGTGGAACCCGTTCGTCTTCGGCGGCCTGCCCTATCTCTCGGTCCTGCCGTACCCGGTCTACTATCCGACCTCGCTCCTGTACTTCGTGATCGCGCTCCATCGCGCGATCGGCTGGGCCTTCGTGCTCCACTTCCTCCTGGCGGGGGTCCTCGCGTACGGGATGGCACGGGAGCTGCGCCTCGGTCCAGGGCCGGCCGTCGTCACCGGCGCCGCGTACATGTTCACCGGCTATCTGGTGAGCCACCTCCATGCAGGGCAGGACGGCCGGATGTTCGCCATGACCTGGACGCCCGCCCTGTTCCTCCTTTCCGAGCGGGCCATCCGGACCGGTCGGCTTCGCCCGTTCGCCTGGCTGGCGGTCGTCGTGGCGCTCCAGCTCTTCACCCCTCACGTCCAGATGACCTACTTCGCCGCGCTCGGCGTGACCGCGTACGTCGGGTTCCGCCTGTTCCAGGTGGCTCGTGAGCGAGGGGCGTGGCGACCGGTCCTTCCGGTCGGCCTCGCCTTCGTGGGGGCGTATGCGCTGGCCGGGCTGATCGCGTTCGTCGAGATCCTCCCGACCCGCGACATGCTCCAGTTCTCGCACCGCGCCGGGCGCGGCTACGACTACGCCTCGTCGTGGTCGATGCCGGTCCAGGAGACGCTCGGAATGGCGTGGCCGCGGTTCCAGGGGTACCTCGACACCTACTGGGGGACGAACCCGTTCAAGCTCCACACCGAGTACCTGGGGGCGGCGACGCTCGTCCTGGCGCTCGTGGCGCTCCTCGGCCGGCGGACCGCCCGGACCTGGTTCTTCGCGGGGCTGGCGATCGTCGCGCTTCTCTTCGCCTGGGGAGGGGCGGCGCCGGTCCACCGCCTGTTCTACTGGACGCTCCCCGTCATGAAGTCGTTCCGCGCCCCCGGGATGATGTACTCGGTGGTCGCGCTGGCGATCGTCGTCCTGGCGGGGCTCGGTGCCCAGACCTTGGACGACCGGAGGGGGACCCTGGAGTCCCTCCGTCATCCGGTCTGGGCGGTCGCCGGAGGTCTCGGCATCCTCTTCATGCTCCTCTGGTTCTGGGCGGCCGGCTCGCCGGTCGGCTTCGGCCGAGCGCTGGGCGGGCTCCTCTACGGGTCGCTCGAGCCCGCCCGTCTCGAGCTCCTGGCGCGCGCCGTGCCCGGTTTCGCGGGAAGCCTCGGGATCTTCACGGTGTGGTGGTGGGGTTCCCTGATCGTGTGCCGGGCCGTCGTCCGCGAGAAGCTCGGCGTCACGCTGGCCTGCTTCCTCCTGGCCGGGATCGCGGCGGCCGACCTGTGGCGGGTCGACGACGACTTCTACGAGACCTTCCCGGTCACGCGGCTGACCGCCACGGACGGAACGGTCCAGTTCCTCGGGGCGCAGCCCGGCCCGTTCCGGGTCCTCCCCCTGCCGAGCGCCTACGGCCCCAACGACCTCATGCTCCACCGGATCGAGTCGGTGACGGGCTCCCAGAACTTCCGTCTGCGGTGGTGGGACGATCTGGTCGGCGAGGATCTGCGCCGGCTGGGCGACACGCGGCTCTGGCGGCTGCTCGACATCCGGTACCTGATCTCCGGCCAGCCCGTCGACGTGCCCGGGCTGGAGCCGGTTCACGAGGCCGGGGGCCCGCCGGTCTACGAGTGGCAGGGCGCCGGTCCCGCCGCCTGGGTCGTCCACGACGTCCAGGTGCGGTCGCCGGAAGCCGACCCCGGCGAGGCGGTTCTCGCCCCGGGCTTCGACCCTGGCACGACCGCCCTCCTCGAGCCCGGGGTCCGGCCGCCTCCCCTGGGCCGGGCGGGACCGTCACAGGTCGAGTGGATCGAGCGCCTTCCGGCGAGGCTCGAGCTCGAGGTCGAGAGCGGCTCGCCGGGGATCCTGGTTCTGAGCGAGATCTATCATCCGTATTGGTCCGCCTCGGTCGACGGCCGGCCGGTCGAGCTCCTCCAGGTGGACGTCGCCCTGCGCGGCGTCCCCGTCGGGGTGGGGAGCCAGCGGATCGCGATGGAGTTCCGTGATCCCGTGCTGGCGACCGGGCGTTGGGGGACCGTGGCCGGGCTCGTTCTGCTGGCCGGGGCGTTCTTCGGCACCCGCCGACGGCGCACGCCCGAGCAGGAAGCGTCCCGGTGAGCCGGACGGGCGGCCGGACCTGGCTGAGGGCGGTCGAGTGGGCGCTCGCGCTGGTGGTCCTGGCGGCGATCGCCCGGTACCTCGTCCGGGAATGGGACCGTCTGGCGTCCCGGCCCTGGGAGGTGGACTGGGCGACCCTGGCGCTCGGCTCGGGGCTCGTGGTGCTCGCCTACTCGGGGTTCGTCCTGCTCTGGCGGCACCTTGTCTCCCGTCTCGGCGGCCGCCTCACGGCCGCCGACGCCCATCGCGTCTGGTACTTCGGGAACCTCGCGCGGTACGTGCCGGGAAAGGTGCTCCAGCTCGCCGGCACCGCCTACCTGGCGCGCGCGAAGGGGGTCAGCTCGGTGCTGACGGTGGGGTCGGTGGTCGTGGCGCAGCTCTTCGTGATCGTGGCCGGACTGGTCCTCACGCTGCTCGCCCTGCCCGGCCCGGCGTTCCCGCTGCCGGGCGGCTCTGCGGCCAGCCTCGCCGTGGCGGGCGGTCTCGCGCTCCTCCTCCTGACCCCGCTCTTCGACCGCGCCCATCGATTCGGGCTCCGGCTCGCCAACCGCAGCGACGCCTACGTCGGCGTCCCACTGACGAGCCGCATCGGCCTCCTGCTCGGGTATCTGGCCGCGTGGATCGTCTTCGGGCTCGGCTTCGCGCTCTTCGCCCGTGCGGTGGCCGATCCGGCGCCGGGATCGACGACCACCCTCATGGGGATATGCACGGCCGGGTACCTCGCCGGGTGGGCGGCGGTGTTCGTGCCCGGCGGGCTGGGGGTGCGGGAGGGAGTGTACGCGCTCCTGCTCGCGGAGGTGCTCCCGGGGCCCGTGGCGGCCGCGGTCGCGATCCTGTCACGCCTCTGGCTGACCGCCATCGAGCTCCTCGTCGCCATCCTCCTCGCGCTCCGGTACGGGGTCACCGACCTGCGCGTCTCGTCGGTCTCGACCGTCGAGCCCCGCTGAGGAGGGCGATGGGGGAAGTCCTGGCGATCATCCCGACCTACAACGAGCGGGAGAACGTCGCGCTGGTCGTCCCCCGCGTGCTCGCAGCCGATCCGCGCCTCGACGTCCTGATCGTGGACGACAGCTCTCCCGACGGCACGGGGGAGGTTGCGGAGGGTCTCGCCCGCGAGGACGGGCGGGTCCACCTGGTGCGCCGTCCCGGCAAGCAGGGTCTCGGAGCCGCGTACCGGGCCGGCTTCGACTGGGCGCTGGCCCGCGACTACCGGGTCGTCCTCGAGATGGACGCAGACCTCTCCCACGATCCTCAGCATCTGTCGGAGTTTCTGGCGCTCGTGGAGCGCCACGACCTGGTCGTGGGCTCGCGCTACATGCGAGGCGTCACCGTGGTCAACTGGCCTATGGGGCGACTCCTCCTCTCGTGGCTCGCCAACTGGTACGCGCGGGTCGTGACCGGCGTCCCGCTCCACGATCTGACGAGCGGGTTCAAATGCTACCGCAGGGAGGTCCTCGAGCACCTGCGGTTGGGGGAGATCCATTCCAACGGCTATGCGTTCCAGATCGAGACCGTCTTCCGCGCGTGGCGGGCCGGATACGAAGTCGTCGAGATGCCGATCGTGTTCGTGGACCGGAACGTCGGGATGAGCAAGATGTCGAAGCGTATCGTCCTCGAGGCGATCTGGATGGTGTGGCGAATGCGGTGGTGGCGGATCACGGGCAAGGTGTGAGGTGAGGCTCATTCTGACCGTGATGCCCTTGCTCGTCATCGTCGTTGCGTCGTGGATCGTGGCCCAGCGTCTCGCCCTCGCGGCCTCCACCAGCGTCGAGCTCCTGCGTGCGGACGCGGCCGGGCTGAACGAGGGAACTCGCCGCGAGGTGGCATCCTTCGCCGCGCTCGGATACCGGGAGCTGGCGGTCTACGAGGCGCGCTTTCGAGGGGGGGAGTTCAACATCGTCGTGATGGCCGGGCCAGGGGCCACGTCGTGGGCCGAGGTGACGGATCGGCTATGGGAGGTGGCGTCCACGTTCGGCCCCCGCCTCCTGCGAACGGCAACGAGAAGCATGCTGCCGCCCGGCCCCGTGCTGGTTCAGGGCCTCCCCTCCGCCACCCCCGAGGCGATCGTCGCCGAGCACGAACGGGCGCTGGCGGTTCTGGGGGCCCTAGGCCTGCGGCCGGATCGGCTCGACGACGGCGAGCTCGTTTCGAGGTTCGAATCCGAAACCTGGGCCACGCAGGCCCTCCTCGAGCGGTCGAAGTGGCGAACCGCGGTGGACCTTGCGTGGCGCATGCCTCTCCGTCGGCATCATGGCCGGCCTGCCCTGGCGGATGATTCGCGGGCCGGGGCGAGGATCGACGCCTGGCTCGCCGCCGGCTAGCGTTCCCTTGACGGATCATGAAGATCCCGACCCCAGAACTCGACCGCGAGACCCGGGCTTCCGTGGCGACCCACCTCTTCCACGGCCGTCCGTTCGTGAAGATGTCGGGAGGCGGCAACGACTTCGTCGTCTTCGACAACCGGGACGGCTGGTTCCCGAAAGACCGATCGCAG
>DASZOP010000023.1:0-3721 GCA_035550715.1 Gemmatimonadota bacterium
TCGGGCAGCATGGCCTCGTAGGCGGCGAGCGCCCCCTCGAACCGCCTCTCCTGTCGCTCCAGCTCGGTGACCCGCGCCGGCTGGGTGACCGCCCGCGCCTGACGGTTGGCGAGCTCCAGCCGCGTCCGATGGGCTTGGGTCGCCAGCCGCTCCTCGTGGAGCGGGGACCAGGCGTAACGCTGGAAGAGCAGCGCCCCGCCCACGATCACCAGCGCCAGGAGCGCCGTCCGTTGTCGTTCGGGCGAATCGAGGCCGAACATCACTCCACCGTCACTCCCAGCTCGTCCAGGAAGATGGGGCCCAGGTCGTACAGCCGGCCGGACCCGATCGTGAGACCGGTCTCGATGAACGGGATGATCCGACCCTGATAGATGAACGTGACCGCGACGTCCGCGAAGATCAGCGGCGGCGGCAGGTCGAGCGGGTTCTCCGGTCCCTGCCCCTGGGAATCGTCCCCGCCGTCGCCCCCCCCGTCCTCGGAGTCGCCGAGACCCGGGAAAACGCGGGCGATGGCGATCCCGTCGCTCCCCGAGATCGCCAGCACGTCGGGGCCGTTGTAGGGCCGTCCCTGCTGGTCGTTCTCCTGATTGGCCGGGGATTCGACGAGCATCCGGACGCCCGCCACCGGAACGCGGTTCGTTCGCGAGGCGAAGAACTGCACCATCACCACGGCCTCGTTGGCCGAGTTCTGGACCTCGTCGCACGCCGTCGGGATCGCTGTCGCAAGGACGAGCAACAGCCAGCGTGCGCGACGATGGGGTCGCTTCATCGGGCTTCTCCGTCTTCGGTTCCGTCGGCGGGCTCGATCTCGGGCCGGCCGCCGGCGGCCGTCGAGTCCGCGGTCAGGGTGGGGATCCGGTGCCCCTCGAGCGTGGCCACCAGGGTGAACTGCTGGACCTCCAGAGAGTCGCGCTGGGTTCGGGCGATCTCGACCAGCCGGACGCGCTGAAGCTCGGACGAGCTCTCGAGGTCCCGCATCAGGTCGGTGACGGCGGCGTTGGCGAACGAGACGCCGGCGATCCGGATCTCGTCCGGACCCAGGTCCTCCCGATCCACGCGCTCCAGCCAGGCGTACGCCGGGACCGAGCGCGCGAGGGTCTCCATGAGCCGGAGCCCGTAGAGGCGTCCTTCCACGACGTCCTCGAGGAGCTCCATTCTCTCCGCCAGGCGGGCCTGGGTCTGTTCCATGCGGGTCACCCGCGCGACCGCATCGTGAAGGCGTGTGCTGTCGGCGCGCGCCACGACGACCGCCGCGCGGGCCTCGGCCAGCGTCCGCCGCTCGCCGACGAAGAGCAGGATCGCGACCAGAAGGAGGACCAGGCCGACGCCTCCGACGAACAGCTCGGCGGAGGGTCGCCGGGCGGGGAGTGCGAGGCGCGGGCGGCGTCTCTCGCGTCGCCTCTCGGAGGGGACGAGGTTCACGCGGACCATCCGCTCACCCCTCCCCCCTGAGACCCAGACCCACCGGAATCGCCATCGCCGCCCGGACGGCCGGGTCGAGCAGCGAGGCGCGGATGGCCGGGTCGACCTCCAGCTCCCGAAGGGGATCCAGGATCGTCACCGGCGTGCCGAGCCGGTCCGCCAGCGCGTCGCGCAGCCCGGGCAGGCACGCGCCGCTTCCGGCCAGGACGAGCTCGTCCAGCTCCTGGGCCTCTCCCTCGCTGGTGACCAGGTAGCCGCGGGCGCGCTCGACCGGCGTGACAAAGCCGTCCAAGGCGGCCGCGAGCGCGTGGCGGGCCGGTGGATCCAGCTCGCCCGGGTCCTGCAGACGGCGGCGGGCCTCTTCGAGGGTCACGCCCAGAGCCTCGACAAGGGCCTCCTCGAACCGCCGTTCGCCGGTCGCGATGTCGCGGGTCAGGAGCGGACGCGCGTCCCGCACCAGGCTAAGGCTGGTGATCTCGTAGCCGATGTTCAGCAAACAGAACGTGCCATAACGGGCGTGCTCGTAGCCGTGCTCGAAGACCGTCTGGACCGCGAAGGCGTCGATCTCGATCACCTCGGGCTCGAAGCCGCCCTCCTCGAGCAGCCGCATCCGGCTCTCGACGAGATCCTTCTTGGCGGCCACGATCACGACCTCCATCTGCGGGGTCGCCGCCTCGGGGTCGAGGATCTCGAAGTCGAGGCTCACGCTGTCGATGTCGAACGGCACGTGCTGCTCGGCCTCCCAGCGGATCACCTGGCGCGCCTCGGCCTCCCGCATCCTGTCCATCCGGACGCGCTTCACGATGACGTCCCGTCCCGACACGGAGGTGACGGCCGGCCGCCGCCGGATGCCGGAGCGCTCGCGCACCCGCCGGAGGGCCTCGGCGACCCGATGGAAGTCCATGATCTCCCCGGCCACCACGCTCTCCGGATCGATCGGCTCGCGCTCGAAGGCCACGAGCCGCGGCTTCGATCCGCCCTGCTCGATGGCCGCCAGCCGGATGTGGCGCGAACCGAGGTCCACGGCCACGGCGGTCTTGGGTCGTCGAAGGATCATCCTCTCCTCTCACGACGCGCAGCCGGGCGTTCCGATAGCCCGACGCGCACGGGTACGTCGCGGAGGGGCAGCATTCTGCCTCTCGCTGGCGGATGGGGCGGGGCTTTCAGCCTCTACGGTGCAATTTCGAGGCCAGATGCCCAGGAAAGGCGCCGCGGACGGGTCATCGTCCGGGAGGCGATCTGGACGGCCGCGCACGAGTACTGGATGCGGGCCTTGCCCGCGAGCGAGCTCCCGTGGGTCCGGCTCAGCGTCACCACCGAGCCGTAGACGGTCGCCTGCCCGGTGAACTTGTCGATCCGGTCGGCGATGACGACGCCGCGGAAGGTGCCGCCCGTCTTGTTGCCGAGAACGGCGGGCCGGTAGCGCGGGTCGGCCACCCTGGAGGGGTCGTAGAGGGGGTCGGCCGGGTCGTGCTCCCGCGGATCGAAGAGCGGGTTGTGAACGATCAGGACCCCGGTGCCGTCGAGCCCCGGGCCGGAGCCGGCGCCGGTGCCGAAGTCGCCGGTGATGTAGACGATCCCTTCCAGCGGAACGACGGGGTCGGCCGCGAACTCGGCGGGGGTCCGCCGGAGGTCGTCGAGGGCCCCCGCCGGCAGCCCGAGGACCTCCTCGGGGGTGACCGGCGTCGGGGACGGGTCCGCCACGACATAGGGGGGATCGTTGCCGGCGTAGGTCGGGTTGCCGCCCAGGTCGGCGCTGCCCTTGGTCTCCACCCCGTCCCCGTCCTCGACCAGGAACGCGGCCTTGTTCTCCTGACACACCCCCGCCGTCGACGGGTTCGTAGGGTCGACCGGCTGGCCGTTCTCGTCCACGTTGACGCCCGAGACGGTGGCGTTGCCGGTCAGCCCGAACCTGCCTCCGGCGGCGATCGCCGAGTCGATCCCGATCTCGAGGCCGCTGGAGGTAACCCGCATGATCTCGGAGGCCCGCCAGGGTCCGCGCGCGGCTCGGGACGTCAGCACCCACACCGGCTGGCCGTCCCCGGCGTCGTTGAGGCTCCGGTCCCCGCTCCAGTGGACGGCCGCGCGGCCCGAGCCGAAGTCGAAGCTGTCGGCGACGATCGACACCACGTAGTCGAAACCGCCCACCTCGCCTTCGACCGGCCAGCCGGTGGCCGGCCCGTCCGTGCCGAAATGGGCGACGGCGTGCTCGAGGCCGGCCGCGGCGACTTCATCGGCGCGGTGGCCGATTCCGGTCATCCCCGCCACCCGCACCTCGGTCGAGGTCAGCATCGCCGCC
>DASZOP010000024.1:0-6852 GCA_035550715.1 Gemmatimonadota bacterium
CGAACGCGCCGAGCCCCGCGCGCAGGTCGTCGGCCGAGAAACCGGCGTGCCGGCGTTCGAGCTCCTGCCTGAGGCTCGCCACCTTGGCGAACTGCTCGGGCGTCACCCGTGTGTGGGCGGCCACGATCAGCTCCCCCTGCAGGACCTCGCCCGCGTACGGGCTCACCGAGCTGCGCGCCTCGTCGCGCCGGATGCTGGTGAGCGCGGGGCGGGCTTCGAGGCTCGGGGCCATGAGGGCCGGCAGAAGGTCCAGGACCAGCCGCCGAAGCTCTGGATCGAGCCGTCGGCTCCGCTCCGCCAGGGAGGGGATCTCGGCCCCCCGCCCGAGGAGCGTCAGGGCGTCGCGCGACACGATCTCGGGCGCTCGGCCCGACCGGCGGATCTCGACCTGGGTCCCCACGATCGAGGATGCTTCGTCCTCCCGCAGGAACCAGCTCTCCTCGTAGGCGGCGGGGACCGCGTCGCGTGCGAACTCACGGACCTGGTCGCGAACCTCGGGGTCCGCCAGCTCCCGTAGCTCCGACGCCCGCAGCTCGACGCCCCGGCCATCGACCCTCGCCAGCTCGGGGAGGCGCACCGCCACGGACTCGGCCGGGACCCGCGCGAAGCGGTCCAGAAACGCACCGATCGAGGCCAGCGCCGAATCGGCTGCTGCGGGCCGCACGGCGTAGACCGGGGGCACCGAGGCCGCCGCCTGGTCGCGCAGGGCGACCATCTCCGGCTCGTCGCGGCGAACGGGATAGTCGAACGGCGCCAGCAGGTCCCCCGAGGCGACCGCGCCGACCCGCACGACGGGGACGTCGTAGATCCCCGGCGGCGGGAAGAGGAAGAGCGTGAATCCCGCCACGAGGGCCGGCAGGAGTAGCCTCAGCGCCAGATCGCGCGACGAGGTCGGATCCGCAGACGGCCGCCAGGCGGCCAGCCGGGATCCGAGCCACTCCGCGAGCCGGCGGACGGCGCTCACGCTTCCCCGCTCTCCAGACGCGGGCGCCGCGCCGGGCGGGTCTCCTCGAGCGTCCCTTCCGTGATGTCGTAGGCCTCCAGGATCCGCTGTACGAGGGCGTGACGGATGACGTCGCGTCCGGTGAGATAGACGAAGGCGATCCCGTCGATCCCCTTCAGGATCCGCTCGATCTGCAACAGCCCCGATTCCTCGCGGGGAGGAAGGTCGATCTGCGTCTTGTCGCCGGTGACCACTGCTCGCGAGTTCAGACCGAGCCGCGTCAGAAACATCTTCATCTGCCTCGTCGTGGCGTTCTGGGCCTCGTCCAGGATCACGAACGCGTCGGCCAGGGTCCGCCCCCGCATGTACGCCAGCGGAGCGATCTCGATCGTCCGCGTCTCCAGATAGCGCCGGACCTTCTCGTGTGGCAGCATGTCCTCGAGCGCGTCGTACAGAGGACGCAAGTACGGGTCCACTTTCTCCTGCAGGTCGCCAGGGAGGAAGCCCAGGGTCTCGCCGGCCTCCACGGCGGGACGGGCCAGGACGATGCGGCGGACCGTCTTGCGGTGCAGGGCGTCGAGGGCCATCGCCACCGCCAGGTACGTCTTTCCCGTACCCGCCGGGCCGATCGATACCGTGATGTCGTTCTCGGCCATCGCGGTCAGGTACGCCTCCTGACCGGTCGTCTTCGGCTTGATGATCTTCTGTGTCCCCCGGATCGGGACCCGCCCGCGCTCCAGTCGCTCCAGCGGGTCCTCCGCGCCGGTCACGAGCTCTCCGTAGAAACGTCTCACGTCCTCGCCGTCGAATCCCTCTCCCGTCTGGACGAGGTTGACCAGGTGGTCGACCAGGGTCGCGACCCGCGCCACGGCCTCCGGCCGGCCTTCGATCCTGAGCTCGCCGTGGCGGACGACCAGGCGGGCGTCGCTCAGACCCTCGATCAGCTTCAGGTTCTGGTCGTTCGTTCCGAAGAGCGTGAGCTGGTCGACGCCGTCGAGAGGGATGGCGTGCTGGTGGGCCGAAGTCCGGGCGGGCACGTCGATGCGAGTCTAACGATCGCCGCGCGAGACGGTCAAGCCGGGTCCAGGGGCCGCAGATGGAGCTCGGCCAGCTCGGCCTCCCCCGCTTCGGCAGGGGCACCTTCGAGAAGGGCGCTGGCACTGGTGGTCTTGGGGAACGCGATCACCTCGCGCAGGCTGCCCGCACCGGCGAACAGCATCGCCAGCCGGTCCAGCCCGATGGCGATCCCACCATGCGGCGGCGCCCCGAACTCGAGCGCCTCGAGGAGAAATCCGAACCTCCGCTCAGCCTCCTCTGGCCTCATGCCCAGACGCTCGAACGCCATCTCCTGCATTCGCCGGTCGTGGATCCGGATCGACCCGCTGCCGAGCTCGTATCCGTTGAGGACGAGGTCGTAGGCCTTGGCGAGGATCGTGGCCGGGTCCTCCGCCCGGAGCGCGTCCCGGCCTCCAAGCGGCGCCGTGAAGGGGTGGTTCATGGGGACCGGGGCGCCGCCGGTCGTGTCGAACAGCGGGAAGTCCACGACCCAGAGCGGACGCCACGGGCGCGACGCGTCGAACCAGCCGCGTTCCCGCGCGAGCTGGACGCGCAGGGCTCCGAGCGCGGCCTCTGCCGTCCCTGGTCGATCGGCGACCACCAGCAGCAGGTCGCCCGGATGGGCAGCGGCACCGGCCCCCGCCTTCTCCCAGCGCTCCGAACCCACGAACTTCTCGATCGAGCTCGACCACCCGTCCGCCCCACGTTTCGCCCAGACGAGCCCCTTGGCCCCGCCCGCCCGGGCCGAGTCGCTCCAGCGGTCCAGCAGCCCGCGGCTGGCGTCGGCGCCGCCCGGCACCTTGAGGGCCACGATCCGCCCCCCCGATCCGGTGACCTGGTCGAAGACGCGAAACCCCGTATTCCCGAACGCGTCGGTGACGTCGACCAGCTCGTGCGGGATCCGCAGGTCGGGGCGGTCGGTTCCGAAGCGCCGCACCGCCTCCTCGTACGCGAGACGCGGAGTCTCCTGGACTTCGACGCCCAGGCAGGCGCGGAAGAGGTGCCGCACGAGGGCGTCGATCGTATCCAGCACGTCGTCTCGCTCGACGAACGCCATCTCGACGTCGATCTGGGTGAATTCGGGTTGCCGGTCGGCGCGGAGGTCCTCGTCACGGAAGCAGCGCGCGATCTGGAAGTAGCGGTCGTATCCCGCCACCATCAGGAGCTGCTTGTAGAGCTGCGGCGACTGCGGGAGCGCGTAGAACTTGCCCGGGTGGACGCGCGACGGGACCAGATAGTCACGCGCCCCTTCGGGCGTCGGTCGGGTCAGCATGGGCGTCTCGACCTCCCAGAAGCCGAGCCCGTTCAGGAAGCGGCGCGTCTCCCACGCGATCCGGTGGCGCATCCCGAGCGCGGCCGTGATCCGGGGCCGGCGGAGCTCGAGGTAACGGTGGCGGAGTCGCAGGTCCTCGGCCACTTCCCCCCCCTCCTTCTCCACGTCGACCGGAAAGGGCGGCGTGGCCGAGCGGGACAGGAGCTCGCAGGCCGTGATCTCGACCTCGACGGCGCCGCTCGGCAGCTCGGGATTGACGCTTCCCTCGGGACGCTCCGCCACGGACCCCTCCACGCGTATGACGTCCTCGGCGCGAAGGCTCTCGACCACGGCGAAGACCGCGCGGTCCAGCCGCTCCGGATGGGCGACGCACTGCACGAGGCCGTAGCGGTCCCGCAGGTCCAGAAAGACCAGACCGCCGTGATCGCGGCGGCGGTGGATCCAGCCGCAGAGGGCGACCAGCCGACCGGCGTCGGAATCCCGGAGCGTGCCGGCCCCGTCCGTGCGCAGGCGGGTGGCGAGCGGGCTGGTCAAGGATTCACCTCCGAGGGGATCGGGCCGGATGCGGCCGGGGGCGCGCAGTATAGCCGCGGGACGCGGGCTAGAACAAGCGCTCGGCGTGGGCCCTGAGGACCTGTCGGCTTGGGATCGCCACCGGCCGTCCCTCGGGGGAAGCGAGGGTCAGGGTCGAGTCCAGCACCTGCTCCTGATCGTGGAGGTCGAAGATCCCGTCCGCCGGGTCGAACAGGTAGTGACCGTTGACGGTGCCCTGGCCCGAGAGCGAGACGTCGGACCCGCCCAGCGTCCCCGAGCCGCGAACGACGATCGATCCCGTGTACTCGACCGGGACGACCGCTCGTCCCGCGAGCGCGCTGGTGTCGGCGACCGTGTAGGTCGTCACGGTCTCGATCTGCGTCGTCACCCCCTGCAAGACCTCGGTGACGGTCAACGTGTCCGTCCACGTCGAGACCGGGCGCTCGGCGGACGGCAGGTGCGGCAGAAACGCGGTCGCCGCGCGCTCCACGTAGCGGGCGCCGAGCCCGGGAGGGACGATGCCGCTCGCCAAGGCCTCCAGGACCACGCCGCGCGAGTTGGTGGTCAAGGTCACCACCGTCCCCCGTAGCTCCTCGACCCGCGGCGAGGGAAACGCGCCCTCGATCCGCATCGACAGCTCGTCGAAACCGAGCCTCCAGAGGAGGCGGTTGCCTGGATTGAGCAGCGTAAGTCGGACGACCCCACCGGCCTCCAGGACGTAGAGGTTGTCGCGGCCGAGGATGCGCTGGGAGACCTGCAGCTCGTTGTCGGTTCGGTAGCGGAAGGAGGTGCCCTGCTCCGGCGCGTAGAGGAGCGACTGCGCGGCGACCGGCGGGCCGCTCAGGGCCCCGATCGCCGCGCCCGCTCCCCAGGCGCAGGCTACGTGCAGAGCTTTCCGCAATGCGCGAGTACCTTGCTCGCGTAACCGTTTCGAGGCACGATGCCGCGGGACAGGGCCCGGCTCAGCCGGGTCCGCCCCATGTTGTAGGATAGCAGACCCAGCGTCCAGTCGTGGCCGAAGTGGGCGAGCTCCCGGCGCAGGTGCGTCAGGCCGAAGCGCAGGTTGATCTCCGGATTGAAGAGCCGCGCGCGGGTCACGTGCGGATCGTACGCCCGGGCCGTGGAGGGCTTGATCTGCATGAGCCCGATCGCGCCGGACCGCCCGACCGCACGGGCGTCGAACCGGCTCTCGGTCGCGATCAACCCGAAGACGGCGGCCGGCTCGAGACCGTTCTCCACCGCCAGACGATGGATGGTCCCGGCGAGCTCCGCGTCGATCCCGTAACGGGCCGCGTAGAAGGCGGCCAGGGTGTCAGGCGGAGCCGTGCGGACGTAGGCCGGATCGGTTGCGCGCGGGCCACCGGTCAGGGCGCGCGGCGGCAGGGCCAGCCAGACCCCCAGGGCGGCGGCGATCAGAATGGCGGATCGGCGCTTCGACATGACGGACCTCACGTATGATAGATGACGATAAATGATACGTTTCGCCTCTTTACAACAAAAACGGATCGAACGCCGGTTCGATCCGATGGGTTGAGCTGTATACCCCCTCCGCGAGACCGGGTTTCCTCATCCTCGGAAAGCCCCGAACCCCTTGACACGTCGAGAGAAGGCCGGCATCTTCTCGGCCGGTCGGACCGCGGCCCCTTCGAGCGGGAATAGCTCAGTTGGTAGAGCGCAACCTTGCCAAGGTTGAAGTCGCGGGTTCGAGTCCCGTTTCCCGCTCCAGATCATGCCCCGAGGGCCCTCCCGGACCAAGGGAGGGCCTTCGCGTTCCGGGGGGCGGCGTAGCCAAGTGGTAAGGCAGAGGTCTGCAAAACCTCGATTCGGCGGTTCGAATCCGCCCGCCGCCTCCACATCGTCCTGCACGTCGTCCTCCGCTAGAGAAACAGATCCGCCCTGAGCGGTGTTCCCGGACGGACCGCGTACCCGCCGAGGTCCGTCACGCCCGCGTCCAGAAGGACGCGCTCGTCGAGCAGGAACCGCCCTGTCATCTCCAGGCCTTCGCGGGTGACGATCCAATGCGCGGCGTCGGCCACGATCTCCGGCTGGCGGCACTCCTCGGGGCGGACCACTCCGCCCAGCTCGCTCAAGGCCGCGGTGGCGATCGTCGTCGCCGGCCAGAGCGCGTTCACCGCGATCCCGTCGGGCTTGAACTCCTCGGCCCATCCGATCACGCACAGGCTCATGCCGTACTTCGAGATCGTGTATCCGAGGTGCGGCGCCAGCCAGCGCGCGTCGAGGTCGATCGGCGGGGCGATGACGAGAACGTGCGGGTTGGGGGAGCGCCGCAGGTGGGGCAGGCAGCCTCGGGTGCAGAGAAAGGTCGCCCGGACGTTGACGTCGATCAACAGATCGAAGCGGCGGATCGGCGTGTCCGCCGTCCCCGTCAGCCGGATGGCCCCGGCGTTGTTGACCAGGACGTCGATCCCGCCGAACCGCTCGACCGCGGCGTCGAGGGCCCAGTCGACCTGCTCTTCCTGGCGGACGTCAACCTCGACCGGGAGGGGTCGGCCTCCCGCCGCCTCGACCTCCCGCGCGACGGTGTGGATGGTGCCGGGAAGTTTCGGGTGGGGGGCGGCCGTCTTGGCCGCGATCACGACGTTGGCGCCGTCCCGCGCGGCCCTGAGCGCGATCGCCCGTCCGATCCCGCGCGAGGCACCCGTGATGAAGAGGGTCTTACCGCGCAGGTCGCTCATGATGAGCGTCCCGTAAGGGAACGGCTGCTCAAAACGGTCGAGATCAAGGCGTGCGAGTGAGGACGCCTGAGGCGTACGAATTGTGTACGCCGCAAGGCGGCCGAGGGAGCACAACGCAGATATCGGCCGTTTTCAGCAGCCGTCAGGCGGGAACGAGGAGGGCGGTGGCGTACATCAGGATAATCCCCACCCCCGCCCCCACCATCACCTCTCCGCGCCACAGGCCGGACACCCCCTCCCCGCGACGGCCCGCCACCAGACGGCCGACCTCGACGATCACCTGCAGGATCGCTCCCGCACCGACGGCCAGGAAGACGGCGGCCCACATGGGATCGAAGACGAGCCCGCCG
>DASZOP010000025.1:0-4001 GCA_035550715.1 Gemmatimonadota bacterium
TCGTGGCCGGGGACGACCTCGCCCACGATCGACGCCTCGGGCTCGTCGTTTCCGAGGACGCCGCACTCCAGCTCCCGTCCCTCGACCGCCGACTCGATCAGCAGCTTGACGTCGTACCGGGCGGCATCGTCGAGCGCGGCGGCGAGCTCCTCGAGGGCGTGCACCTTGTGGACTCCGATCGAGGACCCGCTGTTGGCGGGCTTGACGAAGCATGGGAAGCCGAGCCGCCCGGCCACCTCTCCCTGGACCGCGGTCGGATCCTCGCGCCAGCGCCGGGCGGTGGTCGCCAGGTGCTCGCCCACCGGCAGACCGGCCTCGACCCAGAGCCGCTTCGCGACCGTCTTGTCCATCCCCAGCGCGCTCCCCAGGACCCCCGCCCCCACGTACGGCACGCCGGCCAGCTCGAGGAGGCCCTGGAGCGCGCCGTCCTCTCCGGTCCGGCCATGGACCAGCGGGAAGACCACGTCCAGCGGGCGGTCGAGGACCGCCGGCCCGGGCCGCCCGGCGACCGGCAGGAGGCGGCCGCCCCGGCTCGGGTCGCCCAGGAGCGCCACCGGCGCCGTATCCTCGACCTCGCCCTCGAGCGCCCCCCCGGCGCTGGCCCGCTCGACGAGCCGGGTCACCGCGTCCCCCGCCACCAGCCACCGCCCCTCCTTGGTGATCCCGATCTGGACGACGTCGTAGCGCGTGGGATCCAGGGCCTCCAGGACGGAGCGCGCCGACATGAGGCTGACCTCGTGCTCGCTCGAGCGCCCGCCGAAGAGGAGCCCTACCCGGAGCCGCCTCTCGTCAGCCACCGGTCGTCTCCCCGAAATAGGGCGCCAGCGTCTCGACCAGCATCGCGTGGACGGACGGGCTTCCGGCCGCCACCCAGCCGGTCCTTCGATGATCGAGGCCGCCGGTCCAGTCGGTGATCTCTCCCCCGGCTTCCCGGATCAGGACCTCGCCGCCGGCCAGATCCCACGGCGAAAGGCCGATCTCCCAGAACCCGTCCAGCCGCCCGGCCGCCGTCCACGCCAGATCGAGGGCGGCGGCCCCGGCCCGCCGCATGTCGCCGACCTGTCCGAACACGTCGCGGAAGGCGCCCAGGTAGAGGTCGGTCAGCTCGGGCCAGCGGAAGGGGAATCCGGTCGCCACGAGACGGCGCTCCGGATCGTCGACCGACGACACGTGGATCCGGCGGCGGGCCCGGGGGTCGCCGTCGTCGACCCACGCCCCTTCGCCGGTTCGCGCGGTGAACCACTCCCCCCGGATCACGTCCACGACGAGGCCGAGGACCGGCGTCTCGTCCCGGAACAGCGCGATCGACACGGCAAAAACGGGAAACGAGTGGACGAAGTTGGTGGTCCCGTCGAGGGGATCGACGAGCCATCGCCATGGGCTCGCCCGGTCCCGCCCGCCGGATTCCTCCGCCACGATGGCATGGTCCGGGAACGCTCGCTCGAGCCGTTCCACGATGACGGTCTCGGCGGCCTCGTCGGCGATCGTGACGAAGTCACGGGCCTGCTTCCGCTCGGCACCGCCGGCATCGGATCCGGCCAGCCGGGCGAGAAGGACACGGACGGCATCGGCGGCCGCCTCGCGGGCGATCGCCAGCGCTTCGGCGGAATCGAGCCGGTCAATCACCCCGGCGACCGCTCTCGATCCGCTCGCGGGCGAACGAGACGGCCTGATCCGGGGCGAGCTTCTCGGCTCGCCCGGTCCGCCGCTCGACCACCTCCGCCCGGCCAGCCTGGAGCCCCTTCTCGCCGACCACGATCCGCCACGGGATTCCGACCAGATCGGCGTCGGCGAACTTGGAGCCCGCGCGATCGGGCCGGTCGTCGAGCAACGTTTCCAGGCCCGCCTCGCGGCAGCCGGCGTAGATTCGCTCGGCCGCCTCGACGACCGCCGCCGAATCCATGTTGAGCGGGATCACCTCGACCTCGTAGGGCGCGATCGCCACCGGCCACACGATCCCTCTCTCGTCGTGGCTCTGCTCGATGGCAGCGGCCACCGTGCGCGTGATCCCGAGCCCGTAGCATCCCATCAGGAACGGCCGCGCACGCCCCGACTCGTCCAGGAACGTGGCGTCCATGGCGGTCGAGTACTTGGCGCCGAGGTCGAAGATGTGGCCGACCTCGATGCCGCGCGATTCCCGGAGCCGAGCGCCGCAGCGGGGACACGGATCGCCGCCGGCGACGCGCGAGACGTCCGCCCACTCGTCCGGCTCGACGTCACGGCCGATCTCGAAGCCGGTGACGTGAAAGCCGGTCCGGTTGGCGCCGGCCACCAGATCGCCACGACCGGCGAGCGAGTAGTCGGCCACGATGCGCACCTCGCCAGGCAGGCCATGCGGCCCGGCGAAGCCGACCTCGGCGCCGGTCAGGGCACGAACCGTCACCGCGTCGGCCATCTCAAGCCGCGACGCGTTCAGGTGTCGGCTGAGCTTGGCCTCGCTCACCTCGCGGTCGCCCCGGACCAGGACCGCCACCGGCTTCCCGTCGGTCGTGAAGAGGAGCGTCTTCACGAACGCGGTCGCCGGCCGCCCCAGAAGCTCGGCCACCTCCTCGACCGTGGTCTTCCCCGGCGTCTCCACGTCGGTCAGCGGCCCGGGCTCGTGGCCGGCCCCCGGGAGGTGATCCACACGCACGCCTTCGGCTCGCTCGTCGCTCGCCGCGTAGCCGCAGGCGTCGCACGAGAGGACGCCGCTCTCCCCGTTCTCGGCCAGCACCATGAACTCGTGGTTGACGGCCCCGCCGATCGCGCCCGATTCGGCCTCGACCGCGCGGAACTCGAGGCCGCAGCGCTCGAAGATCCGGCTGTACGCGCCGTGGTAGTCCCGATACGTCTCGTCCAGCGACGCCTGGTCGGCGTGGAACGAATAGCCGTCCTTCATCAGGAACTCCCGCGCCCGCATGACGCCGAACCGCGGCCGGATCTCGTCCCGGAACTTGGTCTGGATCTGGTACAGGTTCTGCGGGAGCTGACGATAGGAGCGCATCTCCTTGCGGGCGATGTCGGTGATGACCTCTTCGTGGGTCGGCCCGAGGGCGAACGGGCGGTCGTGCCGGTCCTCGAGCCGCATCATGAGCGGGCCGTACACGTCCCAGCGGCCCGTCTCCTGCCACAGCTCCGCCGGGTGGATGATCGGCATCGTGAGCTCGACCGCTCCGATCCGGTCCAGCTCCTCGCGCACGATCCGCTCCACCTTGAGGATCACGCGCTGGAGGAGCGGCAGGTAGGTATAGACGCCGCGCGCCAGGGGCCTCAGGAGCCCGGCCCTCACCATCAGCCGGTGGCTCGGCACCTCGGCATCCGCGGGATCCTCACGAACGGTGGGGATGAAGGTCCTGGTCCAGCGCATGGGGCGGGTAGTGTATCCGGGGGGAGCCCCCGCGACAATCACTCCTGATCGGGTTCAGATGTCCCTTGGTGGGGCGTGGGCGATCTCTACCGCGGGCGCAAGGCAGCCCGGATCACAGCGTTCTTGCGTTGGGAGTTCGCTTCCTTTCCCGAGGCAGTCTACTATGCAACCATGCAGATCTCGTCCTGCCGATGCGCGACGGGGCGGTCCGTTCTGATCACGGCGCTGGCGGCCTTCTCCTGCCGGGGCGACGCCGGGAGTACCATCCCCGAAACGGCGGACACCTCAGGACAAGCGAGCGCAGGCGACACCGCAACCGCCCTTCCTGATGGTCTAGAGGCAACCTTCTCTTACGGCTGCAACCGGGAGTACCGATTCGTGGCCCAGATTCTGGAGGGCGGCGAGTCCGTCCGGCTCATCCTCCCCGACACCACCGTCACGCTGTCCCGCGTCGATTCCGCCTCCGGGGCAAAGTACGGCGACGACCCCTACGTCTACTGGTCCAAGGGCGACCAGGCGACGATCGAGACCCCGCAGGCCTCGGTCACCGATTGCACGAACGACGAGGGCGGCCCGGGTTGGATGGAGGCCCGCCAACGCGGCGTCGACTTCCGGGCGGTCGGCCAGGAGCCCGGATGGCTCCTCGACATCCACG
>DASZOP010000026.1:0-6952 GCA_035550715.1 Gemmatimonadota bacterium
CCGTCCGCCCAGCGGCTCGGATCGAACCTCTCCGGATCCGTGAACCACCGGGGATCGCGGTGGAGGACCCATGGGATCACGTACGCCTGCGTGCGGGGACCGATCCGGTGGCCGTCCAGCTCGATCGCCAGCGTCGTCTCCCGTCCGATCCCCCAGGCCGGCGGGTAGAGGCGCAGCGCCTCTCGGACGACCGCGCGGGCGAGGGGGAGGGGCCGTGGCGGGTCCGGGCCGCCAGTGGCGGCCGCCACCGCCTCTTCGGCGAGTCGATCGTCGATCTCGGGATGGGATCCGAGCAGATGGAGCGTCCAGGCGATGGCCAGCGCCGACGTCTCGTGACCGGCCGCGAACAGCGTAATCACGATCTGCCGGATCTCGCGGTCGTCCAGGCCGCGGCCCGCCTCGTCGCGCGTCTCGAGAAGCGTCCCCAGCAGGTCCCGGTCGTTTCCTGGGGAGGCACGCCGGGCATCCACGATCTCTCCCGCGATCGCATGGAGCTGCCGGACGGCCGCATGGAGGCGGGCGTTGCCGGGTGTCCGGACGGCGAGCGGGATCGGCAGCCACCCGGTCAGGAGGCGCTCGAAGCGGTCGGTCAGCACCTCGAACGCGCGGGCCGCCTCCCGGCCGTGCGGGAGCTGGCCGGCGCCAAACAGGGTTTCTGCGACGATCGCCATCGTGATCTGCTGGAGCGTGGCGTGAACGTCGATCTCCTGCCCCGTACGCCAGCCGGCCGAGACCGTGTCCGCGATCCGCTCCATGGAGGCCGCGTACGCCTTGAGCCGCTCCCCCCGGAAGGCCGGCTCGACCAGACGCCGCTGCCTCTCCCACCGGGGCCCGCTTCCGGTCAGGAGGCCCTGGCCCAGGGCGACGCCGAGCTGGCGCTCGTCCCACGGCTTCAGCATCTCCCCGTCCCGTTCCTCGAACAGCTCCTCGATCAGATCGGGACGATTGACGAGGCAGCACCGGAGGACTCCGAGGCGAAAAGCCGCGACGTCTCCCCAGTCCCGGGCGATCGCGGTGAAGAACCCTAGCGGATCGCGGCGGAAGTCGAGCGCCGAGCCGAGGAAGGGGAGACCGCGCGGGCCGGGGGGCGGGTTTCCGGGCACGAGCGGAAGATGAGCGTGAACCGGCTCCTCCATCCACTTTGCCCGGCCGGGACCGTCGGCTAGCTTGAACATGACGATCGATCCTCGCCAACGAGGAACCGCCCGTGAGCGACCCCGACATCCCCGAGCTGATCCACGACTGGAACCTCGAGGCGGGCGACCTCGTCCGGCCCTCCCAGCCGATCGAGTTCGACGACGAGACGCTGAGGGACGGCCTCCAGTCCCCCTCCGTCATCGATCCCCCGATCGAGACCAAAATCGAGATCCTGCACCTGATGGATCGGCTGGGGATCCACACGGCGGACATCGGGCTCCCGGGCGCCGGCCCGCGGGCGGTCGCCGACGTGACGCGTCTCGCCCGGGAGATCGTCGACGCGAAGCTCGGGATCACCGCCAACTGCGCGGCCCGGACCCTACGGAACGACATCGATCCGGTGGCCGAGATCAGCCAGGCGGTCGGCCTGTCCATCGAGTGCTGCACGTTCATCGGCTCCTCGCCCATCCGGCAATACGCGGAGGGGTGGGACGTCGACTGGATCCGGAAGACGAGCGAGGAGGCGGTGTCCTACGCGGTGGGGCTCGGCCTTCCCGTGATGTACGTGACAGAGGACACGACCCGCGCCCGCCCGGAGACGCTCGAGAAGCTCTACACGACCGCGATCGAGGCCGGCGCCTCCCGGATCTGCCTCGCGGACACGGTCGGCCATGCCACGCCCGACGGGGCCCGGAACCTGGTCCGGTGGGCGAAGCGGCTGGTCGAGCGGACCGGCGCCGACGTCAGGGTCGACTGGCACGGCCACCGGGACCGCGGCTTCGGGCTTGCCAACGCGCTGGCGGCCCTGGTGGCCGGGGCGGACCGTGTCCACGGCACGGGCCTCGGGATCGGCGAGCGGGTGGGGAACGCCGAGATGGACCTCCTCCTCGTCAACCTGAACCTCCTGGGATGGATCGAGACCGATCTCTCGCCGCTGCCCGAGTACTGCCGGCTGATCGCCGAGGCCACCGGGGTCCCCCTCCCCCCCAACTATCCGGTCGTCGGCGAGGACGCCTTCCGGACCGGCACCGGCGTCCACGCAGCCGCGGTCATCAAGGCCGCCCGGAAGGGAGACGCCTGGCTCGCCGATCGCGTGTACTCGGGGGTCCCTGCGGGTCTCGTCGGGCGTCGTCAGGAGATCGAAATCGGCCACATGTCGGGCCGCTCGAACGTGATCTACTGGCTGGAGTCGCGCGGGATCGAGGCCGAGGACGGGCTCGTGGACCGGATCTTCGATCACGCCAAGCGGTCGGACCACACCCTGGCGGATGCCGAGATCGAGGCGCTGATCGAGGAGGCCCGGGCGCCCAGGTAGTCAAAGCACCTCGATGATCCAACCCGCCTCGAAAAACCGCCGTTCAGCCAAGGGAACTGAGTTTCTCGAGTAGACATTCCGATCGGATTGGACCCATTCGCGTCACCTTGGATAGGCGAGAACAAACGGCCCGCCAGTTGCGTATTACCTGATGCGATGAAGCGTATCCTGCGGACCCTCCTTCTCGTGGCGGGACTGGCGCCGCTGACCACGTTCCTGGACGGGGACGTCCCGTGCTGCGAGCTCCGCTATACCCTCGAGCCCGATCCGTCGACGGGGGCGATCGACGTCACCCTCACCGTCCACGGCTACCGGGGCGAGGCCCTGGTCCTCGAGCGCCCGAGCCAGCGACCGCTGGTGGGTCTGCTGACCCAGGACCCGGAGATCGAGGGCGTGCGGCACGGCCGCTGGGACCTGGCGGACGGCGCGCCGCGGTGGACGTACGACCGCCCCGCCGAAGGTTGGGAGGATCCGATCCGGATCACGTACCGGCTCCCGATCACCGCCGAGCGCCCGCTGAACGCCTGGAGCGTCGGCCTCGACCGGGATCTCCTGTACGCGCCCGCCGAGGCCCTCTTCCTGCTGCCGGTCATGCCCAGCCGGACGGCCCAGCACGCTCCGGTCCGCGTCGAGTGGCGCCTGCCCGGCGAGTGGCGGGTCGTCAGCGGCTGGCCCGGCCACTCGTTCTACGGTACCCGCACGCTCGTCAAGACCGACGTCCTGGCGGGCGAGATCGGCGTCACCGAGGTCCGCGCCTGCGGCATCGACATCGAGCTCGGGATCGCGGGCGAGTGGGGGTTCGCTCCCGAGGACGTGGCCGAGGACATCGGGTCGATCGTGTGCGGGGCGCGCCGCCGGCTGGGGGCTCCGCCGGTCTCCGAGCTGGCCGTCATGATGGCCCCGGCCCGCTTCCCGGTCACGAGCGGCAACCGGAACGGGCCGCGCGCCGTGGGGTTCGTCCACTGGAACGACGGGGGACCGCCGACCGCACGGCTCCTCGCCCACGAGATCGTCCACCTGTGGCAGCAGTTCGACGCCCCGGCCTGGTTCCAGGAGGGGGTCAACGACTATCTGGCGCTCCGGATCGCCCACGAAGCGGGCCTGGTGGGCGACGAGGCGTTCGTCGAGCAGCTCGCCGAGATCGACAGGGCGTACCGCCAGAACCCGCACCGCGGACAATGGACGTTCGCCGAGGAGCAGCTCGCCGCGAAGCCCTTCGGCACCAGCGACGGCTACCTGGCGTACCGGAAGGGAGCCCTGGTCGGGCTCGGCCTGGACCGGGAGCTCCGGCTCCGTACCGACGGCCGGATCGACCTCGCGGCCCTCTGGCGGGAGATGAACCAGCGGACGAGCTGGGGCCACGTCCGGTGGACGGACGAGGAAATCGCGCGGCGCGCGGCCGCTCTCGTCGACAGCGGCCTGGAGAGCTTCTTCGGCGGCTACGTGGAGGGCACGGACGACGTGCCGCGGCCGGCGATCCTGCTCGCCGATCTGCCGCCTCCACCGCCGCCGGCCGCGGATCGCGGCCGCCTCGACACCGTGGCCGCCTTCCTCCAGGCCACGTTCGACTAGCCCCGCGTCTCTTCCAGCACCGGTTCCGCCGCCGTAGCGCGCTCCACAACCGGCGCCAGTCCGGAAACTCGCCGTCCGGCTGTCCGTTAGATTGGGGGATCCGCCCGATACCCCCAACCCTCACCGGGATCGTCCGAGACATGAAGGCCCTCCTCCTACTCAGTGGAGCGACGGCGGCGAGCTTCGCCCTGGCGCCGACTCTGCAGGCTCAGGCCGCGGCCACCGTCGAGGTCCGCCCCGCGGCCGTGGAGGCCGCGGTCGGCGAACGCCTCTCCTTCACCGCGGTCGCACGGGACTCGGCCGGTCGGGAGCTCGACCTCCGGCCCACCGCCTGGGTCGCGATCCCCTTCGATCTGGCGGGCGCCGACTCGACCGGCACCGTCACGGCGTACGGCCCCGGGATCGCCCGGGTCGCGGCGATCGTCGGAGGCCAGGCCGGGTTCGCCACCGTCACGATCCGTCCCGCGCCCGTCGCACGAATCGACCTGACGCCCCCGACCGGTCCGCTCGTGGTCGGTGGAACGCTGGCCGTGGAGGCAGTCGCGCGAACCGCGGCCGAGGGGCCGCGCGAAGACCTCGCCATCACCTGGAGCTCCGACGCCCCGGAGGTGGCCGCCGTCGACCCCACGGGCGCGGTGACCGGCATGGCGCCCGGGCAGGCGACGGTGACGGCCGCCGCGGAGGAGGTGGAGGCGACGGTGATGATCGAGATCGTGGAGAATCCCGTTCAGCGCCTCGTTCTGGAGCCGCGGACGGCCACCACGCGGACGGGCGACGTGCTTCGGTTGGAGGTCGTCGCCGAGGGCAGCGACGGGCGGCCCCTGGCCGATCCCTTCGTCCGCTGGTCGGTGACGGGCGAGGGCGCCACGATCGAGCCCGACGGCGCCTTCGTCGCCGAGCGACCGGGGCGGTACACGGTCACCGCCACGAGCGGGGAGCGGGCGGCGGTGGGCTCGGTCGCCGTGACCCCGCGCCAGGACGACCGTCTGATCCAGGTCGTGGGACGGGCGCCCGTGTCGGAGTACCAGGCCGCCGAGCAATGGATCGCCGGCGATTTCCTTTACCTCTCCTCGATCGCCGACCGGGTCTGGGTCTACGACATCTCGGATCCGGCCCATCCCGTCAAGACCGACTCCATCATGGTCGACGCGCGGACCGTGAACGATGTGAGCCTGACGCCGGACGGCCGAATCGGGGTCCTGACCCGCGAGGGAGCTGCGGATCGTCGCAACGGGATCGTCTTCTTCGACGCCTCGGATCCGGCCCACCCCAAGGTGGTCTCGGAGTACACCGAGACCGTCACGGGAGGCGTCCACAGCGCATTCATCGACGATCACTACGTCTACCTCACCGACGACGCCACGGGCTCGCTTCGGGTCATCGACTTCGCCGATCTGGAGGCCCCCCGCGAGGTGGCGCGCTGGCAGGTCGAGAACCCGCTGGCGGGCACCATCAACATCATGGGGCAGATGATCTCGGGCGGACGCTATCTTCACGACGTCCAGGTCGTGGATGGGCTGGCCTACCTCGCGTACTGGAAGGACGGCCTCGTCATCCTCGACGTGGGAAACGGCATCCGCGGCGGCAGCCCCGAGAGCCCGCAGTTCGTGAGCCAGCTCAGGTTCAACCACCGGGATCTCTACGGACCCGAATGGCTGTCGGGCACCCATGAGGTGTTCCGGTACAAGAACTACGTCTTCGTGGGAGACGAGGTCTTCCCACCAACCTTCGACATCGAGGGGCGGACCCGGCTGGCGCCGCGGGGGATCGTGCACGTCGTCGACGTCTCGGACATCGAAGCGCCTCGAAAGGTGGCGGAGTATCCGGTGCCGGAGGCGGGCGCCCACAACATGTGGGTGAAGGACGACCTGCTGGTCATGGGATACTACGGGGGCGGGGGGCGCGTGCTCGACGTGTCGGGAGAACTGCACGGGAACCTGTATGCCCAGGGCCGCGAGGTCGCCAGCCTCTGGACGGGGGATCCCGAGGGATATCGGCCCAACCTGCCGCTGACCTGGGGGGCACGCTGGCACGGCGACCTGATCTTCTTCAACGACATCAATTCCGGTGTCTGGATCACCCGCCTTGGAGAGCCTACCGATCGGGGGGCCACGACCGCGCCGCCCTTCTGAGGAGCCCGCGAGGGCGGTCTCAAATGACGGCCCCCGGAGCGCGGAGTAGATTCACCCGATGCCCCCCACGGTCACGCTCATCCGCGGCGACGGGATCGGCCCCGAGGTGGTCGATGCCGCCCTCCGGGTCCTCCATTCGGCCGGCGCCGAGATCGAATGGGACGAGCGGGTCGCCGGGCTCGCCGCAATCGAGCAGGGGAAGCCCGCGCTCCCCGAGGACACGCTCGAATCGATCCGGCGCACGAAGGTCGCCCTCAAGGGACCGCTCACGACCCCGGTCGGGTCCGGCTTCCGCAGCGTCAACGTCGCCATCCGGAAGGAGTGCGACCTCTTCGCCAACGTCCGGCCGGCGAAGACGATGGTGACCGGCCTGCGGTTCGAGGACGTCGACCTGGTGGTCGTCCGCGAGAACACCGAGGGGCTCTACGTCGGGGTCGAGCACTACATCGACACCAGGAAGAGCGCTGCCGAGTCGATCACGATCGTCACCCGCGACGCCTCGGCGCGCGTGATCCGCTACGCGTTCGAGCTGGCGCGCACACGTCCCGCCCGGCACCTGACGCTCGTCCACAAAGCGAACATCCTCAAGTTCACGAGCGGGCTGTTTCTCCAGGTGGGGCGCGAGATGGCGGGCGAGTATCCGGATGTCACGTTCGACGAACGGATCATCGACAACCTGGCGATGCAGCTCGTGGTCGATCCGCTCCAGTTCGACACCATCGTCACCACCAACATGTTCGGCGACATCCTCTCGGATCTCTGCGCGGGCCTCGTGGGCGGCCTCGGAATGGCGCCG
>DASZOP010000027.1:0-2554 GCA_035550715.1 Gemmatimonadota bacterium
TGGTTCCCGCCGCTCAGGTTGAGGGTCACCTGCTCGAGAGACGGGGTCTTGATCCTGAGGTCCCGCACGAACCTGGCCGCCAGCTCGCGCTCCCGGCGCGGATCGACCACGCCGAACCGGCTGATCGACCGCTGGACCGGCAGGACGATGTTGTGCCGGACGGAGAGGGCGAGGATCAGGCCGTGGCGCTTACGGTCCTCGGTGAGGAGGCCGATTCCGGCCTCGATCGCCTGGCGCGGGGAAGAGATCCGGGTCGCTCGGCCGTGGACGAGGATCCGCCCCGCGTCGATCGAGGCGGCACCGAAGATCGCGTGCGCCAGGGCGGTCCGGCCCGAGCCCAGGAGTCCCGCGAACCCCAGGATCTCCCCCGCCCGAAGCGCGAAGCTGACGTCGTGGAGCTCGCCCCGCCGCGAGAGCCCCTCGACCTTGAGGAGCTCGTCGCCCGGGACGACCGGGTTCCGAGGGACCTGCTCGTCGACCTCGCGATCGGCCATGAGCCGCACGAGCTCGCGGCGATCGGCGCCCGCCACGTCCTGCGTGGCGACCCGGCGCCCGTCCCGGAGCACGGTTACGCGATCGCCGATCTCGAAGATCTCGTCCAGCCGGTGGGAGATGTAGACGACCGCTACCCCTCGTCCGGTGAGCCGGCGGATGGTGGCGAAGAGAGCCCCGGTCTCGCGTTCGGTCAAGGCCGAGGTGGGCTCGTCCATGACCAGGATCCGGGCGTCCAGCGAGAGGGCCTTGGCGACTTCGACGAGCTGGCGTCGGGCGAGGGAGAGCTCGCGGACCGGTCGCCGGACGTCGAACCGGGCGCCCAGCCCGTCCAGGATCCGTCGCGCACCCTCGACCATCGACCGATGGTCGACGATCCCCGCCAGACGCCTGGGCTCACGCCCCAGGAAGATGTTCTCGGCCGCCGAAAGCGTCGGCACGAGCGTCAGCTCCTGGTAGATGATCGCGACACCCAGCTCCTGGGCGTGGCGGGGGCCCTGGAGGTCGACCTCACGACCGTCGATCACGATCCGCCCGGCATCCATCCGGTGGGCGCCGCTCAGGATCTTCATCAACGTCGACTTGCCGGCGCCGTTCTCGCCCAGGAGGACGTGCACCTCGCCGGGGTGCACCGACAAGTCGACGCCGTCGAGAGCCAGGACGCCGGGGAACTCCTTACGGATCGACTCCATGCGGAGGACGGGGTCCGGGGCCAGGGCTCCTCCATGATCCGGGTTGGAACGTTCCAGCAGGCTCAATCTCGCCAACCGGACCCGGGCCTGTCAACCGTGCGGGGACCCGCGGTCGTCGCCCGCGTCAGGGCCGTACTCCCCAGCCAGAGCGAGCGCGCCGAGGACGCCGGCTCGATCGCCGAGCCCCGCCCTCACGACGTAGCTATCCATGCCCTCCGTGACCACCGGCGAGCGCAGGTAGCCGTTCAATCGCTCGGCGAACTCCTGGCGTACGAGCGGCAGCAGGGACCGGTTCTCGGTGACGCCGCCGCCCAGGATGATGCGCTGCGGGGAGAGCGTCAGCGCGACGTTGACGAGGCCGAGAGCGAGGTAGCTCGCCTCGAGCCGCCAGGCAGGATGGTCCGGGGGGATCTCCTCCGGGGGACGTCCCCATCGCTCCCGCATCGCGACCGCCGAGGCCAGGCCCTCGAGGCAGGCTCCGTGGAAGGGGCAGACGCCCTCGAAGGGATCGCCCTCGACCCGCGGAACGGAGAGATGGCCCATCTCCGGATGAAGAAGCCCGTGAAGCCGCCGGCCCTGCACGAGCGCCCCCCCGCCGATCCCGGTACCGATCGTCAGGTAAACGAACGAGTGGACGTCGCGAGCGGCGCCCCAGCGGTGCTCGCCCAGAGCCGCGGCGTTGACGTCGGTGTCGAACACGAACGGGACGCCGAGGGCGGATCCGATACGGGGTCCCATGGGAAAATCGGCCCAGCCCGGCTTGGGGGTGGTGGTGATGGTTCCGTAGGTCGGGGAGCCGGGGTCCGGGTCGAGCGGCCCGAACGAGCCGATGCCCACGACCTCCGGCGGTTCCTCCTGGCGGCGAAAGAACGCGACGATCTCGTCCACCGTCCGCTCCGGATCCGCCGTCGGAATGCGTACGAGCGCGCGGAGGTCGTCCGGCCCGGTCCCCACGGCGCACACCATCTTGGTGCCGCCGGCTTCGATCCCCCCGAGGACCCTCGTCCGGCTCACCGCTGGGGTGGTCGAGGGAGGACCGGGATCAGGGGGGGGACTCCACCTTAAGAGGGGCGCCGTCGAGGTCGTCCGGATATGGGATCGCGAGGAGCCGGGCGAGGGTCGGGGCGAAGTCGACGGTGCTCGCCCGCGTCGGGTCGCCGCCCGGGACGATGCCGGGACCCAGGAAGATCATGGGCACGTGGCGGTCGTACCAGTACGGGGAGCCGTGCCCCGTCCCGCGCTCGTCCTCGATCAGCTCGGGCGCCAGCCGGATCTCGATGCCCCGGCCGCCGAGCTCGCCGCCCGCACGTCCCGGGAACAGGGAATGCCGGGCGAGCACGGCGAAGGAGTCCGCCGGCTGTCCTTCGGTG
>DASZOP010000028.1:0-16681 GCA_035550715.1 Gemmatimonadota bacterium
CTCGCCTGGGGCGAACCGGTAGCCGGGATCGAACAGGATCTGGAGGGCCCGGGCTCCCCACGGGCCCACGCGATCCGCGTGGACGACTCCGGCCGGCTTGACGACGACGCTCAGGCAGGTCGCCCCCTCGTCGCGACGACCCACCGTCTCGAGGATCCCACCGGCCAGGATGAGCGTCATTCCAGCGTACTCGTGGAAGTGGGCGGCCTGATGCAAACCAGGCGGATAGACGACCTCCCGAACGCGAAACCCCTGGCCCGCGAACTCCCGGTGGACAGCGGGTCCAGCCTCGATCGAGAACCACCCGCTCATGCCCTTTTCAACGTGGGCGGGCTCGTTGCGGTTTCCGTCTCTCCGTTCAGAGCGACCGGGCCCGCATTCTGCGGTCCAGGCTCCACGGTCCCGCTCCGTTCCCGGCCAGGAAGATCCAGACGGACATGTAGAGGAGCGCGAGCTCGCCGCCGTTCAGGTACGGGACCGGCCCCTGCGGGTGGTGGGCCTTGAAGTACGCGATGATCATCTCGAGCGCGAGGACCAAGGCCACCGGACGCGTGAAGAGCCCGAGCAGGATCAGGAGCCCGCCGAAGACCTCGAGCACCCCGGCCAGCCCCATGAGCGAGAGGAGGGGCGCGGAGCCACCGTCTTCGCCCATTCCACCGAACCAGCCGAGGAGCTTGGGGGTTCCGTGCATGAAGTAGAGCGCCCCGGCGACGATGCGGAGAATCGCGTGGGTGGTGCCGGCTAGACCGGTCGAGCCGACCGTGGTCGAGGAAGGAGCCATGTGCCTCCTGGGAGAAGGTGGGGATACGGTGATCTTTGTAACAGGATAGGACGGCGGCGGCCCCGGCTCCAGTTCAGCCGGCCTGACAACCTCGGCACGCTGCAGGACGCCCTTGAAGAGCTTCTCGTCCCTGTTCCGGGCCTCTCGGGGAAGCCCGCGGCTACACCCAGCTCGGCGAGTTCGACGAGGCGTTCTCCATCCCTCATCCGTCGCCCTTACTTAGCGCGAAGGATCCAGACCGGGCCTTCAAAGATGGATCGTCGAGATTCACGACCTCTAAAGAAGGGAGCGAGCTCGCGCAAGAGCCAGCGCCGAACTTCATCGATGTCCTCTTCGCCTTCCTCCACGGCTGCGATCACGTTCGTCTGCGTCACCAGATAGTCGACCAGCCGTTCTCTCGTGAACTCCATGACATTTTGATACTCGTCGTGCATCTCGCATCGGAACCCGGGCTCGACGAAATCTCCGACCGTGAAGTCCAGGGGAAACCTGGGAGGGTAGGGATACTTCTTCCAGTAGATATCTCGCATCCACTGGGCCATGCCGTCCTCTTCACCCTCCTCGGCTTTGCCCACGAAGAAATTGTCGTAGACCACGACCCGTCCATGTCCGTTGAGAACCCGCAGCGCTTCGGGCAGGAATCGCTCCCGGTCGAGCCAGTGGAAGGTCAACGAGACGGTCAGCAAGTCGAAGGAACCGGCTTTAAACGGCAGCTCTTCTGCCCGCCCCGCCACATAGCCCCCCTCCGAGAGCCGACGCGCGTGGGCCAGCATCGCCAGCGAGGGATCGAGCCCCACGACTCGACGGGTCAAACGGATCAGCGGGCGCGTGGAGGCCCCGGTTCCACAGCCGACATCCAGGGCAGTGCCAAACCGCCCTTTACCTAGACGCGATCCGAGGATCTCGATCAAGCCCGGATGAAATTCGGGCCGACCCAGCGCGTAACGTTCGGCTACGGACTCTCTGGCGAAGTGGTTTTTCACGGGGAGGCTCGTCTCGGTTCGTCCAGCGGATTCACGCCCCTGAAGGAGGGGGCCCGACCCCTACCCGCTCCAGCAACGCCTGGAACCGCGGATCGTCTTTGAGAACGTCGAACGAGGGCTGGACGCCGATCTGGATCGCGATGGCGTGGCGCTCGTCCACGACCTTCTCGAGGAGGTCCAGCGCCTCGTCGGTCCGGCCCAGGTTGGCGAGGCCGGCGGCCATGTTGAAGTCGTGGGCCCACGCTCCTTCCTGGGGCCTCAGCCCCTCGACGTACGCCTCGCGGAACCCGCGCTCGCCTCCCCGCTCGTACCCCTTCCGCATCTCCGCCACCCATGCGCGGGGGATCTGGTCGGGGTCCAGCCTGGCCGCCATCTCCATGGCCTCGATCGCTTCCTCGAAACGACCGGTCTGGATCAGAACGCCCGCCAGGTTGACGTGCTCGGGGGCATATCCGGGATCGAGCCGGAGGACCTCCCTGTGGATCGCGATCGCCTCTTCGAACCGATCAGCGAAATAATAGGCGGATCCGTACGCCATCCGGGCCGGCAACGACAGCGGGTCCAGCTCCACCGCGCGCCGGTGTGAGGCGATCGACTCCTCGGTCCGGCCCCGGAACATCAGATAGTTCCCGTACCACTGATGGAGGGTCGCCGAGGACGGGGAGCGCCGGATCGCTTCCTCGTACTCGCGACCCACCTCGTCCCACTTCCACTCCGACATCGCGGTCATGCCTCGCGCGGCGTGGGGCTCGGCCAGGTCGGGATCCAGCTCCAGCGCGCGGGCCGCCGCCTCACGGGCGCGGAGCGCCGCCTCCGCGACTTGGGTGTCGGTGTAGTAGGGCATGAGCGCCCACAGGATCGCCAGAGCCGACCACGCCCGCGCGTATTCGGCATCCAGCTCGAGCGCCCTCTCGAGCGCCGTCTGAGCCTGTCGGAACGCCTCCGACGACCGGCGCGCCATCAGGGAACGCGCCTTCAGGTACCACTCGTAGGCCTCGACGCTGCCGGTCGGGCGATCCGTGATCCGCGCCCGCTCGCGCGCCGTGAGCCGTCCCTTCAGGGCCTCGACGATCTTCTCGGCCACGTCGCTCTGGATCGCGAAGATGTCCTCGAGCTCGCGGTCGTACCGCTCGGCCCAGAGGTGCTGATCGGTCGCGGCGTCGATGAGCTGCGCCGTGATCCGGACGCGCCGACCGACCAGGCGGACGCTTCCCTCCAGCACCTTCGCCACCCCCAGCTCGCGGCCGATTTGAGGCAGCGGCTTGGTCGTTCCCTTGTACTGCATGACGGAGGTCCGGCTGATGACCTTGAGCCCGTCGATCCTGGCCAGCGTGGTCAGGATCTCCTCGGTGACGCCGTCCGAAAAGAACTCGTTCTCGGCGCTCGCGCTCATGTTGGTGAAGGGGAGGACGGCGATCGAGGCGGGAGGCGTTGCCATTCCCCGGGGCGCGGCAGGCCCGCCTTTCGGCGAAGGCGCCTCGGCGGTGACCGCGTAGACCGGGATCGGTGCCGGGATCCCCTTGAAGCGGTGCTCTCCGCGGGGCTCGAACCGGAGGTCGGGCCGCTGTCGGACCTGCCGCCAGACGTCCTCGGTGATCCACACCTCCCCCGGTGCGGCGGACTCCTGGACCCGCGCGGCCACGTTCACGCCCTCGCCATAAACATCGCCCTCGCTTGACGGCACGATCTCGCCCACGTGGACGCCGATCCGGAGGACCCCCGGCCCGCGCCCGGCGGACTCGGCGGCGGAGACGAAGCGCGACCCCAGGTCGAGAGCCGCGCGGACCGCCCCGGTGGTGCTCGAGAACTCGGCCAGGACGGCGTCGCCGATATGCTTGACGACGCGGCCCTCCTGCCGGCGCACGGCCTCGCCGGCCGCTTCCTGCATGAGCTCCACCAGAGCGACCGCGCGGTCCTCGTCTCGTGTGGACAATTCCGTATAGCCGGCGAGGTCCGCGAACCAGACGGCCGCCAGGCGATGAGCTCGTGGGATCAAGCGGGCGGGGTTCTGCGGTTCGGCGTGACTAGCGCGTGGCCGGCACCGACTCGACCGGATAGCCGAGCTCCGCCAGGCGCCGGCGATCGCGGTCGATCCGCAGGCCGTCGACCGAGGCGCGGAAGGGGCCGATCCGGACCCGATAGAAGCCATGCCCGTCCACGACCGCGATCTGGACGGCCGAGTTGAAGCCGTCTTCCTTGAGCCGCTTGGAGAGGTCCGCGGCACGGGCCGCGCTCGTGAACGCGCCGACCTGGAGGTAGACGAGATCGGCCGCACCCCCCGGCGCGAACTTGGCTGGCGGCTCGAGGTCCTCCGTCTCCAGGGCCGGACCGGGCTCGGCGGCCGGCGGCTCGGGGTTGGCTTCGACCGGACGGATCGGCTGGACGGCCACCTCCCCTGGCTCCTCGCCGACGGGCTCCGCGATTGACTCCGCCGCTGGTTCCGCGACCGTCTCCGCGGGCGGGTTGTCACGAGACGGCTCGACCGGCCGCTCCTCGACCGGCGGCTCCTCGACCGTCGGCCCCTCGTCTGGCGGCTCCGCCGGCCGGCGCCCCTCGCCACGACCCACGCCTTCGGGTGCGGCGGCAACCGGGTCGGCGACCGCGATGTCCACGAACTCCCCATCGGCGGACGGCTCCGCTTCGGGCTCGACTTCGGGCTGGGCGGCCGACTCCCCGGGCGAAGCGGCCGGAGACTCGGCCACGACCGGCGCCTCCGTCGGCGCAGCCGGCGGCCCGGCTTCGGCCGCCTCGGGTGGACGGCGCTCGCCCGCGGCCGAAGCCATGACCCCCGGCGGGGCGCCGGTATCGCGCGCGGCCAGCAGCTCCCGCGCCTCGGCGGCCTGCGGCGAGTCCGGATAGTCGAGGGTCAGCAGTGAGTAGTACTGGGTCGCCGTCGTCTCGTCGCCGGACTCCGTGTACGCGCGGGCCAGGGTGTGCGCGTACTCGGCGGCCAGGGCGTCCCGCTGCGCCATCGAGATCTCGCGCGGGAGATCCGCCGACTTGACCCTGCTGAAGCCCGCCAGGAGGGTCTCGATCGCGACCTGCGGCTCGCCCGCCGCCAGGCGCGCCTGGCCGATCCACAGCGGGATCTCGGCCTGGTGGCGGCTCACGGGATACTCCGTCCGGAGCTGCTCGAGCTGCTGGATGGCAAGGTCCGTCTGCCCCTCGACGAGGTTCAGGAGCGCCAGTCGATGGAGCGCGTCGTCCGCGACCTGCGAGGCAGGGAACTCGTTGACGATGATCTGGTAATGGCCGCCCGCCACGGCCGCGTCCGGCTCCATCAGCGCGATCAGATAGAGCGCCTCGGCCTGGGGCATGCGGGCCGCCCCGGACAGTGTCGAGGTCGCGTCCAGATATGCCCATAGTTTCTCTCGCGCTTCCTCGAACCGCTCCCGCTCGAACGCGCGGCGGCCATCCTCCAGCAATTCGCCGGGGTCGTCCTGCGCCCGCACCGCCCCCGGTATCAGAAGGGCGGCGCCCAGGAACCCGATCAGCGCGATCGTGCGCCATCGGCTACGCGGCCGCATCGAAGATCTCCAGGAGGTGCCTGTCCATCACGAACCTCTCCCGATGTCCGGTCGATTTGAGCATCCGGTCGGCTTCCGCCAGCAGGTCCAGCGCGCGGGCGATCGACTGGGGCGTGTGACGCCGGGCCTGGTCGGCCAGCCCCTTCGCCATCGCGTACCACGATCGGCCGGGTAGCGCTTCCATGATCCGCCGCGGATCGCTCGAGCCGGTCTCGAGGACCACCCCGAGCCGGCAGAAATGGATGGCCAGAAGGGGCACCAGGCGATAGGCGCTCTCGCCCGCTTCGAGGAGCTCGCCCAGGAGGCGGAACGCCCGCACGCGGTCTCCCGCCCCCACCGCGTCGCACCATTCCCACACGGTTCCGATCGCCCCCCCCGTACAGACGGCCTCGACGTCCGCGCGTTCGATCGTGTCGCGCTCGCCGCCGACATAGAGGGCGACTTTTTCGAGCTCGGAGTAGAGCGCGTGGAGGTCGGCCGCCAGCGCGGCCAGCTCACGGGCCGCTTCCCGGTCCAGCCGCTTCTCGAAGTCCGCCTTCGCGCGGACCGTCAGCCACCGCTCGTAGTCGAAGTCGACCTGCTTCGAGCGCGCCGACCTGCGGGGCAGTTCGCAGACGATCCTGAGACCCGCCTTCTCCCAGAGCTGGTAGAGGTTGCCGCGCATGGTGGCGCTTCCGGTCCCGATCAGGCACAGGGTCGCGGGCGATTCCGCTAGGGTCTCCTTGATCCGGTCACGAACGGCGCCGGGGAGCGACGGCACGTTCTTCAGTAGGACCACCCGGCGATCGTTCATGAGAGGAGGCGTCCCGACCAGTGTCTCGAGCTCGATCACCGAGAGATCGGCGGCATCCCGGGTCTCGAGGTCGAACGCCTCGGCCCCGGGAACGGTGATCACTCGCTCGAGGACGGCGCGCAGCGCCTTGTCGACCAGATACGTCTCGTCGCCGGCGAGGAGGATCGCCGGCACGTTGAGCCGCGTGGCGGCGGGGTTGGCGAGAAAGGCGTCGGCTTGGAGGCTCGGCATCGGGGGCTCCGACCGGCGTCAGGTGGCGCGCGTTCGTGGACGCGAAGGTATCGGGGACCGAACGGGCGCGCCAACCGAGCCCGTCCGCTCATCGCGCGTCAGGGGATGCGGAGCGCCGCCTCGGCGACCCATGCAGCCGGGAAGACCGTCGCCCCGCGATCGATCACGACCGGCGGACGGCGCGGAGACCATCCCGTCAGGATGGTGCTTGGGATCGGACGCCCCAGGCCGTCGAACCGAACCATCCGCACCTCGCGGCGCGGCACCTCGGGCAGCTCGTCGATGGCGAGGCGGACCTCGGGCCGGACCCTCCCGGACCGGACGGAGGCGGCGGACGAGCGGAGGCCGTCCGCCGCATCCCGTCCGATCCCGGGGAGAGGCAATGCCGAGGGGATCACGCTGGCCCACGAGGTCGGCGCACCGGCGAGCGTCGCCGCGGTGCCTGGGTCGGGGCCCCGCTGCGAGGGACCGATCCGACCCGCCTGCGGGACGACCACGAAGAGGGCCAGGGCGGCCATCACGAGAGCCGCGCCGACCGCCCCCATTGCCGGTCGGGCCCCGCGCTCCGGGGCCGGAACGAGGGTCGTCGTGGCTCTGTCCGCCGGCTCATCGCCGAGACGCTCGACCACCCGCTCGTAGAGTCCCCAGGCGAGCTCGCCTGGCTCGGCGTCCCGGAAAGCGGCCACGCCCTTCCGATAGGCTCGGAGGTGGCGCAGGCACGCCTCGCAGCAGTCGAGATGGGCGATCAAGAGGGCTCGTCGCCGGGGATCGAGGGTCCCGTCGACGAAGCCCGAGAAATCCTCGAGAAAGTTCCGGCAGGCCCCCCGTGAGATCGGCATGAGTCCAAACCCGTTCAAAACGTCCAGGATCAGCAGCGAGCGCGGTTTCGTCCCTGCATACCGCGGGCCCGGCGTAAGGTTCCGGACCCGGCTTCGAGGGGGGGAAGGACCTTAGGGGAAGGTGAGGTCGGCTAGCGGGGGGCGCCGCCCTTTCTGGGCGATGGGCCCGCGGCTACTCGAGCCAGGGCTCGATGATCTGGGCGAAGCGGTTCCGCGCCCGATTCAGCCGCGACTTGACCGTGCCGAGCTGGGTGTCGGTGATCTCGGCGATCTCCTCGTACGACTTCCCCTCGATCTCTCGCAGGATGAAGACCTCGCGATGATGCGGCGGCAGCTGCTCGGCGGCGCGCTCCACCAGGTCCTGGAGCTGACGCTGCCGGAACAGATCGTCCGGGCGCATCGAGGAGTCCTCGAACTGGAGCGGACGATGATCGTCGTCCCACTTCGACGTCAGGGTCTGGAAGAGGACGAGCGGGTTACGAGACCGGTTCCGGAGCTCGTTCTTGGCCAGGTTCGAGGCGATGGTATAGATCCACGTCGAGAACTTCTTCGACGTGTCGAAGCGATGGATGTGCCTGTACACCCGGATGAACGTCTCCTGGGCCAGATCGTAAGCCCGCTCGCGGTCGCCGATCGAGCGCTGGATGAAGTTCACGATGCGTCCCTCGTAGCGCCCGACGAGCTCCCGAAAGCACGTCTCCTCGCCGTCGAGATACCGCTCGACCAGCTCGGAGTCGGAGAGTTGAGGTTCTGCGACTGCGGTGGTTCGGACGTGGGTCTCGCTCATGGACATCCCCTGCGTGGGTCCCGTGAATGAGATACCGGCCAACTCGCGGGCGTTAAGTAAGGCAGGGGGTGTGCCAGCCGCTTCCCGGTCTCCAAAAATGTGATCATACTTTAGCTGTGCAGATCATTCGGCAGGCGCTGGGGCGATCCACGCGGAGGCCACCTGTACCCTGGATTGGACAGCTCGGAGAGGCGACGGATCGGGAGGGAGAAGCGGACGACGTTCGCCGGCGCTCACTCCGCCAGCGCGACTTCCTCCTCGTACATCGTGTCGATCAGCTCGGCGTACTTATCCTCGATCACGCGGCGCTTGACCTTGAGGGTGGGGGTGAGCTCGCCGGCCTCGATCGTGAACTCCTGAGGGACGAGCCGGTACTTCTTCAGCGTCTCGTACGAGGCGAGCCCCCGGTTCAGCTCGCCCAGGACCTCCTCGTACAGATCCTGGACCGGCTCGGCCTGGAAGAGCGCCTCGATGTCCCCCGGATCGAGCCCCTTCTCGCGGGCGAAGGCCCGCAGGTTCTCGAAGTTGGGGACGATGAGGACCGCGGCGTACTTGCGCCGGTTCCCGACCACCACCGCCTGGCTCACGTAACGCGACGTCTTGAGCTCGTTCTCGAGCGGCTGGGGAGCGATGAACTTGCCGCCCGAAGTCTTGATGAGGTCCCGCTTCCGGTCGGTGATCTTCAGCAACCCGTCTTCCAGCAGCCCGATGTCGCCGGTCCGGAGCCAGTCGTCCGGGGTCATGACCTCGGCCGTCTTCTCGGGCAGGTTGTAGTATCCCTGCATGACGTTGGGCCCGCGGACCAGGATCTCGCCGTCGCCATCGGGGCGGTCGGGATCCGGCTCGATCCGGACCTCGACGTTGTCGATCGGCGGCCCCACCGTCCCGAACCGGAGCCGGTCGAACGTGTTCACCGCGATGACGGGGCTCGTTTCGGTCAACCCGTACCCCTCGAGAATCGGGAGCCCCGCCGCGTAGAAGAACTTGGCGATCACCGGAGCGAGCGGTGCGCCGCCCGAGATGAAGAACCGGACCCGCCCCCCCGTCCGCTCCCGCAGCTTGGCGTAAACGAGCCGATCCGCCACTCGGTGCTGGAGGCGCAGCCAGGGCCCCGCTCCGCCCCCGCCGACCTCCTTCTCCGCGTACTCGATCCCGACCCGCCGGGCCCAGAAGACGATCCGCTTCTTGAGCCCGCCCGCCTCCGACGCCTTCTGCAGCAAACCCGCGTACATCTTCTCGTAGAGCCGCGGGACGCTGGTCATCACCGTGGGGCGGATCTCGCCCATGTTGTCGATCACCCGATCCACCGATTCGGCGTAGGCGATCGTGACGCCGGCGTGGATCATGATGTAGTAGCCGGCCGTCCGCTCGAAGCTGTGGGAGAGCGGCAGGAACGAGAGGTGGACGTCCTCGGGCCGGATCGCGAGCGACTTGAGCGAGTCGATCACGTTGGAGACGAAGTTCCGGTGGCTCAGCATGACGCCCTTGGGCCGGCCCGTGGTCCCCGACGTATAGAGGATGGACGCCGTGTCCTCGGGATCGATGGCCGAGAGCCGCTCGCCCAGCGCGTCGGGACGCTTCTCCCGCGCCTCGCGTCCCCGCTCGACCAGGCTCCGCGCCTTGTGGACGTCTGGATCCTGGCTTTCGATCGGATCCAGCGTCACGATGCACCTGAGCGCCGGGCAGCGGTGCCGGATCGCGACCACCTTGTCGAGCTGCGCCTGGTTCGAAACGAAGCATGCGACGGCGCCCGAGTCCTCGAGGATGAACTGGATCTCGTCGGGGGTCAGCGAGGTGTAGATCGGCACCGACCAGGCACCGGCCGAGAGGACGGCCAGATCGGCGAACGCCCAGCCGGGGCGGTTCTCGCTGAGGAGCGCCACCCGCGTCCCTGGGGCGACCCCGAGGTCGATCAAGCCGTGGGCGGCGAGGTCGACCTCGTCGCGGAACTCGGGTGCCGGGATCGAGACGTACTCGCCCCCCGCCTTGTACATCATGATCGGCCGGCAGTGGTACCGCGTTACGGCCTGGTGGAAGAGCTCGGGGATCGTGCGCGGATCGGGCATGGGAGTAAGGTCAAGATACATCACCGGACGTGGGTGAGATAAGTTCGGCCCGTGCGTGCGGCCGAAGTCGTGGACGTCCTCGAGGAGATCGGGCGGCTCCTCGAGCTGAAGGGGGAGAACCCGTTCAAGGTGCGGGCCTACGCCAACGCCGCCCGCGCACTGGCGGACCTCGATGAGCCTCTGGACAGGGTGCTGGCGGAGGGTCGCCTGCGGGAGATCCCGGGGATCGGCGCCGCGATCGCCGACAAGATCGTGGCTTATGCCGGGACGGGGTCGATCCCGCTCCTCGAGCGGCTGCGTGGCGAGATCCCGGCCGGCGTCCTCGATCTGGTCGCCGTCCCGGGCCTCGGCGTCAAGCGGGCCCGTGCCGCTTACGAGACGCTCGGAATCGCGTCCCTGGACGACCTCGAGGCGGCGGCAGCGTCGGGCCGGCTCGCCGAGGTCCCGGGCTTCGGCGAGAAGACGGCCCGTACGATCCTCGCCAGCCTGGAGCGGGTCCGCGCCTACACGGGGCGCTGGCTCTCCGCCGAGGCGCGCCCCCTGGCCGAACGGCTCCTGGCCGCGGTCCGCGCCGACCCCGATGTCGTCCGGGCCGGGATCGCGGGCGGACTTCGCCGCGCCATGGAGACCGTCCACGACGTCGACCTGGTCGCCGCGAGCGTGGAGCCGGTGGCCGTCCTCGAGCGCTTCGCCTCGCTTCCCAACGTGGCGGCGGTCACCGCCCGCGGCGACAGCAAGGCCACGGTGCGTCTGGCAGGCGGGATCCCCGCCGACATCCTGGTCGTCGATCCGGGGGCCTTCCCGTTCGCGCTCCAGTACTTGACCGGGAGCGAGGCCCACAACACGCGCCTCCGAGGACTCGCCAGGAGGCGCGGGCTCAAGCTCAACGAGTACGCCCTCCTCGGGAAGGACGGGAAGCCGGTCGATTGCGCGGACGAGACCGCCGTCTACAACGCGCTCGGGCTCGCCTGGATTCCGCCCGAGATGCGCGAGGACCGGGGCGAGATCGAGGCGGCGCGAAAAAACGGGCTTCCGCGGCTGGTCGAGCGCGGCGACCTGCGGGGAGTCCTCCACGTCCACACTGAGTGGAGCGACGGGCGGACCTCGATCCAGGCGATGGCTGAGGCGGCCCGAGCCACGGGCTACGAGTATCTGGCGGTCTGCGATCACAGCCGGTCGGCCGCCTACGCGGGCGGCCTCTCCGTCGATCGGCTTCGCGAGCAGCGCGAGGAGATCGAGCGCGTCAACGCGGGGCTCGAAGGGTTCGTGGTGCTGGCCGGGTGCGAGGTCGACATCCGGAGCGATGGAGGGCTCGACTATCCGGACGACGTCCTGGCCGGGCTGGATCTCGCGGTCGGCTCCCTCCACAGCCGGCTCGGTCTTCCGCGCGAGGAGCAGACCGAGCGGGTCCTCCGCGCGATCGAGAACCCGTGGCTGGACGTCCTCGGCCACCCGGCCGGGCGCGTCCTGAACCGCCGCGAGGGGGCCGATCTCGACATGGAGCGGGTCTTCGATGCCGCGGCGGACGCCGGGGTGGCGCTCGAGGTGAACGGCGACCCCCACCGGCTGGACCTCGACTGGCGGTGGCACCAGGCGGCCATGGGCCGCGGGATCCGGTTCGCGATCGACCCCGACGCCCACCGCCCCGAGCAGCTCGACTACGTGGACAACGGAATCGGGATCGCGCGGAAGGGATGGGTGACCCGCGAAGCCGTCCTCAACGCGCTCCCGCTCGAGGAGTTCCGGAAGGCTCTCCGGCGAAATCGGTAGGCAGAAGGCCGACCGTTCTCAGCGCCCGATGAGCTCGAGCTCCCAGGTCTCGGCGAGTTCCTCCTTCCCGAACTCGTGATTCGGCTCCTCATGGACCTTTCGAAAGCCGGCCCGCTCGTAGAGCCGGCGGGCGTCGACGAGGACGCTGTTCGTCCACAGGACCAGCCGGCGGTAGCCGGACTCGCGGGCGAAATCGATGCAAGCCTCCACGAGCCGGGTTCCGATCCCAAGCCCGCGCGCCTTGGGCTCGACCAGGAGGCACCGGAGCTTGGCCACCTCGTCCGAGACCCGGACCACGAACACCGAGCCTAGAATCTCCCCGTCCCGCTCGGCGATCCAGCACCGCTCCCGGGATGGGTCGAACGTGCGGACGAACGCCGCCATGATCTCAGCCACCAGGGCCTCGAATCGCCAGTCCCAGCCGTACTCCTCGGCGTAGAGAACCCCGTGGCGGTGCACGACCCACCCCAGGTCGCCGGGACGCGGCTCTCGTAGAACGACGCCGCCTGGGCGGTCCGGATCCGAGCGGGCGGATCGTGAGCCGAGGAGTTCCTGGATTTCGTCCATCGCCCCGACCAGGCGCTCCCGCTCGGGCGGCGACAGGCTCACCCAAAGCTGGCCGACCTGGTCGGCCGACGCGGCGTCCAGGCGGGCGAACGCCTCTCGTCCCGCCGCCGTCAGCGTGAGGAGGTTCCGGCGTCGGTCGTCCGGGGAGGCTCGTTTCTCGATCAGCCCACGCTCGTGGAACCCCCGCAGGATCCGGCTCAGATAGCCCGCGTCCAGCTTCAGCTCGGCTCCCAGGTCAGTGGCCGTCACCCCTTCGCGCTGCGCCAGCTCGTAGATCACCCGCGCCTCGGTCAGCGAGAAGGGGCTCCGGAGGAGCGTCTCTTCGAGGACCCCCAGCCGGCCCGTGTAGAAGCGGTTGAAGCCGCGGACCCTCGCTACCGGGTCCTTGGTCTCATGGGCCACGGTCGGGCCCCGTCGCCTTGTTCGATCCATGACACAGAATAGCCGGGATTACTTGAGTATGTCAAGGAACTGATAATTCGCTCCGGAGAGGAGCGGTTGACAGCTATATAACTTGTGATATACTGGGAGGATGAGCCTTCCCCACATCCTCCTGGGTCTCCTGCGGCAACCCGCCAGCGGCTACGACCTGAAGGCCGAGTTCGAGAAAGGGATCCGGCACTTCTGGTCGGCCGAGCTTTCCCAGATCTACCCGACCCTCAAGCGGATGGAGGGTCAGGGATGGCTGTCGAGCGCGACCGAGCCCTCCGGTCGCGGACCGGACCGCCGCGTCTACAGCCGGACCGAGGCCGGACGGGCGGAGCTCCTCCGCTGGCTGCGGGGGCACCCCCAGGTCGGCGCCGAGCGGTTCGCGTACCTGGCCCAGATCGCGTTCATGGACGAGCTCGGAGATCTGCGCCGCACGCTGGAGTTCATGCGCGCCCTCAAGATCCGTCTGGCGGCGTGGGAGGCCGAGCTTCGAGAAATCGAGGCGGGCGTGTTCGCCGCCCTGCCGGGCTACCCCGACGATCTGCCCGCTGTCGAGCTCCATCACCACGTGACGCTCCGCATGGGGCTTCACACGCTGGCCGCCAAGCTCGCCTGGTGCGACGAGACGATCGCCCGGCTCGAGCGTCGGCTGGCGGCGACGACCGTACGTCGATCCAAGACCTCCACCCTACAGGAGAGGTGACGATGCACTCCTTCTACCGGGTCCTCCTGGTCCTCCACGTCGCGGCCGGCTTCACCGGCCTGGTGGCATTCTGGTTCCCCGTTTTCACTCCCAAGGGAGGCCGGGTCCACGTCCGCGCCGGGAAGGTCTTCCTGATCTGCGCGTACGTCGTGGCCGGCACCGCGCTCTCGATCGCGCTCCTCACGCTCGCGAGCCCGTTCGGGACCCACCCCGAGGCCCGCCCCGCGGACCCCGCCCGGGTCGACGCCTCGCTCACCCAGCTCCGCTTCCTCGAGGCGTTTCTGGGGTACCTGGCGATCGTCACCTTCGCGACCGTCTGGCACGGCGTCCGGGTCATGCGCACCCGGCGCGAGCGGACGCCGCTCCGGACCCCGCTCCACACGGCGGTCGGCGTGATCGCCATTCTGGCCGGGGCCGGGGTCCTCGTCCTGGGGCTCACGTTCGACCAGGAGGCCCGGTGGATCCTGCTCGCCCTATCGCCGATCGGCTTCCTGGTCGGCTCCGGGATGCTGCGCTACGCGCGCGGCGAGCGGAAGGAGCGGATGGCCCACTGGTACGAGCACCTGGGATCCATGCTGGGAGGCGGGATCGCCTTTCACACGGCATTCGCCGTATTCGGGATCCAGCGCTTCGTCGACTACGACCTGTCGGGTGTGGTGGGGCTCCTGCCGTGGATCCTTCCGTCCGTGGTCGGGGCGATCGCCATCACGATCTGGACCCGGCACTACCGGAGGAAGTTCGGGGATCTGGCGCCCGAGGAAGCGACCCTGGTCTGACGTCTACGGTACCACCAGCAGGGATCGAATCCGACGTCCCGCGGCATCGTCGCTCCACGGGATCGCGAGCGGCTCCCAGGCGTGGCCGCCGTTGGCGGAGCGGTACACACCGCGATTGCAGGCGGCGTAGTAGACGCCGGGCTCGACCGGATCGATGGCGAGGATCGGGGCGGTCATGCCGAGGGCCGGCGGAAGACCCTTCATGACCGGCTCCCAGGTCACCCCGCGCGCCCGCCGGTAGACGCGGGACTCCGCTCCCTTCGGGTCGTGGGCGAAGGTCGGGCCGGGCGAGGCCGAGACCAGCACCGTGTCCGGATCGCGGGGATCCACGGCCAGGCTCCAGACGTAGCGGTCCCCGAGGCCCGCTTCCCACTGTCCCCAGGAGTCGCCGCCGTCCCGGCTCTCGAAGTAGCCGTCGCCGGCGGCCGCGTAGATGCGATCCCTGGCCAGGGGATGGGTGAGGACGCTGTGGGCGTCACGGGGTCCGTCCTCGGTCCGGTCCTCCCAGCTCCGTCCCCCGTTCTTGCTGCGGATCAAGGCCCCCGCCTCGATCGACACGTAGATCCGTCCCGCCCGATGCGGATCGCATTCGATCCACCGCACGTGATGGGTCTTCGGACGGGGCGGGAAGCTCCACTCCGCGGCCGAGGGGAGGTCGTCGAGGCCGGGCCGCTCCTCCCACATCTCGCCGCCGTCGTCGGAGACGAGGACGGCGCTGGGGTCCGTGCCCGCGTACACCCGTCCATGGGCCGGCGTCTGCTCCAGGCCGCTGACCGCGATCGCCGTGACCCGCCCTCGCGGGAGCCCCTGGCCGACCCAGACCCACGAGTCACCGCCGTCGTCGCTTCTCCATACGCCGTTTCCGAACGTCCCGCAGTAGAGCCGCTTGGGCCGGTTCGGGTCGCTGGCCAGGCAGAGCGGAGAGGCCTCGCGGAGGTGCGCCTTCACGACCCATCTCCCTGCATCCTCGCCATCCCCCCCCGAGGCCACCAGGAGGGCGTCGTCCCGCGCGATCACCAGGGTCGGCATGCCGCTCAATCTAGGGGGATCGCTCCCGGGCTGCCCCGCCGGTTGTCACGGCCAGGACCGGAACCTAGCTTCCCGCGCGCGTTTAGGGCGGATCCTCCGCCTTCCGCTCCGCTCCGTCCCGGCCACAGAGACCGCCGTTCTCGTTTCGTGCCCTGACAGGAGACAGCCTTTGAAGATCACGGTATGCATCAAGCAGGTACCCGAGCGTGACGCACGCCTTCGGATCGACGCGGACGGCGCATCGATCGTCGAAACCGACGTGGCGACGGAGATCAACGAGAGCGACCAGTACGCGCTCGAGGCCGGCCTCAGGCTGGCCGAGGCCGAGGGCGTAGGTGGCGAGGTCGTGGTGGCGTGCCTCGGCAGCGGTCGTGCGGAGGAGGCGATCCGCCGGGCTCTCGCGATGGGCGCGACCCGGGCGATCCATCTCTCCGAGCCGGCCTTTCAGGGAGGCGATGCGGCCGCCACCGCGCGCGCCCTTGCGGCGGCGATCGAGCCCGAGAAGCCGGACCTGGTCCTGACCGGCCTCCAGTCCGACGACGCCGGGTGGGCCCAGACCGGCGTGATCGTGGCGGCCCGCCTGGGATGGCCGAGCGCGACCCTGATCATGGAGATCGAGCCGCCGAAGGACGGCCGTATCAAGGTCAAGCGCGAGCTCGAGAGCGGATGGTTCCAGTGGGTGACGCTCCCCCTCCCTAGCGTCCTCACGATCCAGTCCGGCATCAACACCGTCCGGTACGCGACCCTGAAGGGGATCATGGGCGCCAAGAAGAAGGAGATCCGCAAGGTGACGCCGGCGGATCTGGGCCTGGATCCCGGCCAGGTCGGGAAGGCAGGCCGGAAGGTGGAGGTGACGCGCCTTTACGTCCCCGAGAAGGCCAAGGGCGCCGAGCTGATCGAGGGCGATCCGGCGAGCGCCGCCGCCACGCTCGTCGACAAGCTCCAGAAGGAAGCGAAGGTGCTGTGATGGCGGGCGCGATCTGGGCGGTCACCGAGATCGGCGCAGGCGGCCTGAGGGGGATCTCGAACGAGGTCGTCGCCTGCGGCCAGAAGCTGGCCCAGGCGCTCGGAAGGCCGCTCGAGGCGATCGTGATCGGGGCCGGCGCCAGGGCCGCGGCGGAGAAGGTCGCCGGCAAGGACGTGGCGGCCGTACGGCTGATCGACGATCCGGCTCTCGATCCCTACACCCCCGACGGCTTCGCGGCGGCCCTCCGGCAGGCTGTCCAGGCCGAGGCCCCGGAGCTCGTCCTCTTCCCCCACACCTACCAGGTCCGGGACTGGGTGCCGCGGCTGGCGGCCGAGCTCGACGCCGGCTTCGTCTCCGACGTGATCGAGCACCGGATCGAGGACGGAGCGGTCGTCTTCGTCCGCCAGCCCTACCAGGGCAAGCTGAACGCCGA
>DASZOP010000029.1:0-11074 GCA_035550715.1 Gemmatimonadota bacterium
CGGAGGCTTCGCACCGTGAGCGGCCTCCCCCGCAGCGGCCCCCGTGAGCGTCGAACGATCGCCTTGCGGTCGCTCTTCCTGCAGGCCGCCTGGAACTACGAAAGCCTCCAGGCGGTCGGGTTCGTCTGGGCTCTTCTGCCGGGTCTCGAGCGGCTCTACCGGGACGCCGGAAGGCGCAGGGAGCGGCTCCTCGCCCATCTGGAGCTCTTCAACAGCAACCCGTACCTGTCGACGATCGCGATGGGAGTCGTTCTGCGTCTCGAGCACGAGGTGGCGCGGGGCGTGGCGGGGGCCGAGGGACGGGTGGCCCGGCTGGCCGGCGTCCTGCGCGGGACCCTGGGGGCCCTGGGGGACGAGCTCTTCTGGGCCGGGTGGCGTCCCGCGCTCGGGGCCGCGGCGGCGACGGCCGCGCTCCTCGGCGGCGGCGTCTGGACGGCCGGCGCCTACTGGCTCGCCTACAACGCCCTCACGCAGGCCATCCGTTTGCGCGGGGTGAGCGCCGGGTATGCGAGCGGCGCCGGGATCGCACGCGTCCTCCGGGACCCGTTCTGGCGGCGGGCCGCCGCCGCGACCCGTCTGGGCGGTGCGGCCGTCGTCGGCGCCGCGCTCGCGCTGGGGGCCCTGCTCGGGCTCTTCGGTGGCGGTGGGCGCGGGGTCGGGATATTTTTGGGTTCGGTCGCTCTCCTTGGGTTGGCGGCCCGGCCACTCGGGTCCGGGGGCCGCCGGCTTTCGCCCGCGCTGGCCTTCCTGGCCCTCGTGATCCTGCTCAGCGCTCTCACTCAGCTCAGCGCGGGGATGTCGCCGTGATTCCAGAAGGCCACGAAGTCGAGGTCCGGATCCGTAACCGGCTCGGGATGCACGCGCGTCCGGCGGCCCACTTCGTCCGCTGCGCCGCGCGGTTCTCCAGCGAGGTGTACGTGAGCCGCGACGGGATCGAGATCAACGGCAAGAGCATCATGGGGGTCATGATGCTGGCCGCCGAGCAGGGGGCGGCGATCCGGATCCGGGCCGAGGGCGCGGATGCCGAGCACGCCGTCCGCGAGCTGGGCGAGCTGGTGGAACGCGGCTTCGACGAGGACGACGAGGGACGCCCGGTCCAGGACGGCGGTGCAGCCGACGCGGGCACGTGAGCGAACCGGACACCATCCATCACGGTCTCGGCGTCTCGCACGGCGTAGCGTTCGGCCCCGTGTACGTCGTGGTGCCGGACACGCTGCGCGTGCCCCGCCGCGCCATCGAGCCCGACGCCATCGAACCGGAGCTGGAGCGGCTCCGAACGGCGCTCGACAGGACGCGCCGCGACATCTCGCGCGTCCGGGACGCGCTCTCGGCAGCCGGGAAGCCCGGCGAGGCCGCCATCTTCGATTCCCATCTGCTCATCCTCGAAGACGAGGACCTGCTCGGGCGCGCCCGGCGGAGCGTCGAGAGCTCGCGCGTGAACGCCGAGCATGCCTTTCACGCGGCGGTGCTCGACACCCTGACCCGGCTCGAGTCGAGCGAGGACCCGTACCTGAGGGAGCGGGGCAAGGATGTCCGCGACGTCGAGCATCGGGTGATCCGGTGGCTCCTCGGCGAGCGTGAGCCGGCGGTCGGGGACCTCATGCAGAACGCCATCCTGGTCGCCCACGACCTGCCCGCCACGCTGACGGCCGAGCTGGACGGGGATCGCATCCTCGGCTTCGCGACCGAGGTCGGCGCGGCCCACAGCCATACCGCGATCCTGGCCCGGGCCCTCGAGATCCCCGCCGTGATCGGTCTCGGCCCGGTCCTGCAGCATCTGCGGCACGGGGAGCAGGTCATCCTGGACGGGCGGGAAGGTCTCCTGATCGCCAACCCGTCGGACGAGACCCTCAGCGATTACGAGCGGATTCGCGCCAAGATCGCCCGCAAGCGGGCGGAATGGGTGAGTCTGGCCGACGCCCCGAGCGTGACGGCAGAAGGGATCCGGCTCGTCTTCCAGGCGAACATCGACTTTCCGCGCGAGGTCGAGGCCGCCCTGACGTTCGGCTGCGAGGGGATCGGGCTCTATCGCACCGAGTACCTGTTTCTGCACAGCGGGGGCGAGGCGGGCGAGGAGGAGCAGGTCGAGGTCTACGAGGGCATGGTCGAGCGCATGGCCGGGCGTCCGGTCACGATCCGGACGGTCGACCTGGGGGGCGACAAGCTGCTCCAGGGGATGGAGCCGGAGGCGAACCCGTTCCTGGGCTGGCGCGCCATCCGCTACTGCCTCGACCGACCCGAGGTCTTCCGCGGCCAGCTCAGGGCGATCCTGCGTGCGGGTGCGAGGGGTCCGACGTCGATTCTGATCCCCATGATCACCACCGTCGAGGAGGCCGACCGTTCGCTGGACGCGCTGGCCGAGGCGCGCCGCTCGCTCGAGCGCGAGGGGGTGCCCTTCGCCGACGACTGCCCGGTGGGGACCTTGATCGAGACCCCGGCCGCGGCCATGCTCGCCGACGAGCTCGCCCGGCGCTTCGACTTCCTCTCGCTGGGGACGAACGACCTGATCCAGTACACGCTCGCCGTCGATCGCGGAAACCGTCGCGTGGCGCACCTGTTCCAGCCCTTCCACCCGGCCGTGTTGCGGCTTATCGGCGAGGTCGTCGCGGCCAGTCGGGACGCGGGTCGCGAGGTCACGATCTGTGGCGAGATGGCCTCGAATTCCCGCGCCGCGGTCCTCCTGCTCGGGCTCGGGGTCCGGCGCTTCAGCATGGTGCCGGCGCGGATCCCGCGGGTGAAGCAGGTGCTGGGTCGGATCTCGACCGGCGAGGCCGGGGAGGCGGCCCGCGAGGCGCTCGAGGCGGCGACCGCGGAGGCCGCCCAGGCGGTGATCGAGGAGCGCTTCGGCGATCGGCTGCGCCGGGGCGCGACGGCGGCGGCCGGCGAAGAGCTTCGGTGACGGAGCCCTCTCCGACCGCGGGGACTCCGGTCGCTCCCGGCGCCGAGCGCCTGGCCGCGGTGGACTCCCAGGGCATGCGGCGCCAGATCGAGGGCCTGCCGGGCGACCTGGTCGAGGGAGCCGGTCGGGCCGCCGCCTTCGCGAAGAGCCTCGGCGGGGTCCGGGCGGGGGCGGTGGCCGTGCTCGGCATGGGGGGCTCGGCGATCGCCGGCGACCTTACCGCCGCGGCGACGATCGACCGTCGGCGGATCCCGCTGGCCGTCGTCCGGGGTTACGAGCTTCCGGCGTGGATCGACGGGGACGCGTGGGTCGTGGCCTCGTCCTACTCGGGCGACACGGAGGAGACCCTCTCGGCGTACGCGGCCGCCAAGGCACGCGGGCTCCCGGCCGTGGCGATCACGACGGGGGGCCGGCTTCGGGAGCGGGCCGAGGCCCACGGCGACCCCGTGCTCACGCTGCCGGGCGGTTACCCGCCGCGAGCCGCCCTCGGTCACTCCTTCGCTGCCTGCGCGGTCGTGACCGCCGCGCTCGCGCCGGGGCTCGATCCCCGCGCCGAGGCCGACGCCATCGCCGGGGTCGGCGAGACGCTCCGGCCGCTGGCCAAGGCATGGCTGGCCGGCGACGCGGAGCACCCGGCCCTCGCCGTGGCGCGCGAGGCGGTGGCCGGGCTCCCGCTCGTCTATGCCGGCCATCCGGTCTCGATCGCCGCGGCGCGCCGCTGGCGGACCCAGCTCAACGAAAACGCCAAGCTGCTTGCCTTCACCTGCGAGTTTCCCGAGCACAACCACAACGAGATCGTGGGGTTCGAGTGCGGTCCGGCGGTCAGTCCTGCGATCTTCTACCTGGAGACGGCCTGGGACGCTAAGGCGGTGCGACGCCGGATGGAGATCGTCCGCCGTCAGCTCGACGGGCGGAGCCGTTCGCAGCGACGGGTCGAGGCCGGGGGCGAGAGCCCGCTCGAGGCGATGCTTCGGTTGTGCCTCCTTGGGGATTGCGGTAGCTTCCTCGCTTCCGTCATCATGGGGCGAGACCCCACCCCTGTCGCATCCATCGACGCTCTCAAGAGCGAACTCTCAGGACCCAGGTGAACGTCGTCATACCCGCGGCCGGCCAGGGAACGCGGCTGCGTCCCCACACCCACACGCTGCCCAAGGTCATGCTGGCGGTGGCGGGGCGACCGATCATCGGGCACATCCTGTGCGATCTGCGGCCGCTCGCGCCGCGCGAGGTCCGCCTGATCGTGGGTTACCGGGGCGAAACGCTCGAGGCCTATGTCCGGGAGGAGTTTCCGGACATGCCGGTCCGGATCATCTGGCAGAAGGAGCAGCTCGGCCTCGGCCACGCCGTCCTTCAGGGTCTCGTCGATGGCGAGCACGAGCCCGTCCTGGTCGTCCTGGGAGATACCGTCTTTGATGTCGACTACGCCGCCTTCGTGGCCGGCGGAGAGAACGTGCTGGGCGTCCGTTCGGTGCCCGATCCGGAGCGGTTCGGGATCGTGGAGCTGGACGCAGAGGACCGGATCGAGCGGCTGGTCGAGAAGCCGGCCGAGCCCAGGACCGATCTCGCTCTGGTCGGCCTCTACTACGTTTCGGACGGCGAACTCCTGCGGAGGGCGATCGCGGGGCTCGTGGACGACGACGCGCGCACCCGCGGCGAGTACCAGCTCACCGACGCCCTTCAGCGGATGATCGAGGACGGGCACCGGTTCGTCCCGTTCCGGATCGGAGAGTGGTTCGACTGCGGCAAGCCCGAGACCCTGCTCGACACGAACCGGGCCCTTCTCGATCGGCGACCGCAGGAGATTCCCGGCGAGTTCGAAGACGCCCGCATCGTGCCGCCGGTGGCGATCGGTCCGGACTGCCGGATCGAGCGCGCTGTCGTGGGTCCGTTCGTCACGCTGGGAAGGAACGCCGTCGTTCACGAGGCCGTCGTGCGCGACTCGATCATCGGCGAGGGCGCTTCGGTACGTGGCTGCGTGCTGGAGCGCTCGATCGTGGGGCCGGGAGCCAGCGTCGTGGCCCCCGCCAGGACCGTCAATCTCGGAGAAGGATCGAACGTGACATGCTGAAGACCCGCACCGAACGCGAGCCGGCGGTTTCGCCGCTCGCCTCGACCGCCAGGCGCTTTCTGTTCACGTCCGAATCCGTGACCGAGGGACATCCCGACAAGATCGCGGACGCCGTCTCCGACTCGATCCTCGACACGGCTCTGGAAGGCGATTCGCAGAGCCGGGTGGCGTGCGAGACCCTGGTCACGACCGGGCTCGTCATGGTGGCCGGCGAGATCACGACCGAGACCTACATCCCGGTGAGCGAGGTCGTCCGGCGGACGGTCCGCGAGATCGGCTACACGGATGCCCGCATGGGGTTCGATGCCGAAACCTGCGGGGTCCTGGTCTCGCTCGACCAGCAGTCGCCCGACATCAAGCGCGCTGTCGATGCGGACGGAGCCGGCGACCAGGGGATGATGTTCGGGTACGCCACCGACGAGACGCCCGAGCTCATGCCGCTGCCGATCGCCCTCGCCCACTCCCTGGCGCGACGGCTGAGCGAGGTCCGGAAGGGCGGCCTCCTGCCGTGGCTCAGGCCGGACGGGAAGAGCCAGGTGACGATCGAGTACGACGACGGTCGTCCGCGCGAGATCCGGACCGTCGTGGTCTCCACCCAGACGGGCGACGAGTCCGAGGTGTCGCCGGAGGAGATACGGGAGGGGGTCCGCGAGCACGTCATCTTCCCGATCCTGCCCGAGGACCTCTACGATCCTTCCGCGCTCTGCATCCACATCAACCCGACCGGCCGGTTCGTGGTCGGCGGTCCGCTGGGAGACGCGGGCGTGACGGGTCGCAAGATCATCGTCGACACCTACGGTGGCTTCGGACGCCACGGCGGCGGCGCGTTCAGCGGGAAGGATCCGACCAAGGTCGATCGGTCCGGAGCCTACGCGGCGCGCTGGATCGCGAAGAACCTGGTGGCATCGGGGCTCGCCGGACGATGCGAGGTCCAGCTGGCGTACGCGATCGGCGTCGCCGAGCCGGTCAGCGTGATGGTCGACACCTTCGGCACGGGGAAGATGCCGGACGAGCTGCTGGCGGAACGGGTCTGCGAGGCGTGGGACCTGAGGCCGCGGGGCATCATCCAGGCGCTCCAGCTGCAGCGGCCGATCTATCGCCCGACGGCCGCGTACGGCCACTTCGGGCGCCAGCCCGAGAATGGGCTGTTCACGTGGGAGAACATCGACAAGGCGGATGAGCTGCGCGACTGGCTGGAATGAGATCACGGCCCGAGCGCGGATCGATTCGATTCGGATACGCGCGCACGACGAAAGGAGACCGGAATGGCGAAGACCGACGAGGCGGGCACGGACGCGGTGACCCGCGATTACGACATCAAGGATCCCGGACTCGCCCGGAAGGGCGAGCTGCGGGTCGAGTGGGCGGCCCGCCACATGCCCGTCCTCGCGCTGATCGGGGAGCGGTTCGAGAAGGAGCGGCCGCTCGAGGGGAAGCGTGTCTCGGCGTGTCTCCACGTGACCACGGAGACCGCCAACCTGGTGCTGACCCTCCAGAGAGGGGGAGCCGACGTCCTGCTCTGCGCGTCGAATCCGCTCTCGACCCAGGACGACGCCGCGGCGTACTTGGTGGAGCGCGGGATCCGTGTCCACGCCGTCAAGGGGGAGGACCACGACACCTACTACCGCCACATTCGGTCGGCCCTCGAGCACCGGCCCGAGATCACGATGGACGACGGCGCCGACCTGGTGAGCGCGATCCACTTCATCGGCCTCGAACGGTACGACGATCTGCATCCGGTCATCAGGGAGTGGGCCACGGGCCTGACTCCCGCCGAGCGGAAGGCGATCGTGGACGGCGTCATCGCCTCGACCGAGGAGACCACGACGGGCGTGATCCGGCTCAAGTCGATGCAGGCCTCGAACGTGCTCCTGTTTCCGGTCATCGCCGTCAACGATTCGAAGACCAAGCACCTGTTCGACAACCGCTACGGGACCGGCCAGTCGACGATGGACGGCATCCTGCGGGCGACGAACGTCCTGCTGGCCGGATCGACGGTGGTGGTCGCCGGCTACGGGTGGTGCGGCCGGGGGGTCGCCCGCCGGGCGCAGGGTGCGGGGGCCAACGTGATCGTCACCGAGGTGGATCCGTTGCGGGCCCTGGAAGCGGTGATGGACGGCTACCGGGTCCTCCCGATGGCGGAGGCCGCACCGATCGGCGACGTCTTCATCACCGTGACCGGCGACATCCACGTCCTCCGCGCCGAGCACTTCGAGCGCATGAAGGACGGCGCGATCATCGCCAACAGCGGGCACTTCAACGTCGAGATCGATCTCGATGCGCTGGCCGGGATGGCCGACGAAACACGCGAGATCCGGGAGTTCGTGGACGAGGTCCGGATCGGCGATCGGCGGCTGTACGTGCTCGGAGAGGGACGGCTGGTGAATCTGGCGGCGGCCGAGGGGCACCCCGCGAGCGTCATGGACATGTCGTTCTCGAACCAGGCGCTGGCGGCGGAGATGATCGCCCGAGATCCGGAAGCGCTCCCGCCTGGGGTCTCCTCGGTTCCGGAAGAGATCGACGCCGAGATCGCGCGCCTGAAGCTGGCGGCGATGGGGGTCCGGATCGACAGGCTCACCCCTGAGCAGGAGAAGTACCTGGCGTCCTGGGAAATGGGCACATAGCTCGGGCGCTGAAAACGGGCAGGCTCTGCGTTGCACTCGCTCGGCCACCCTGCGGCGTACACGAAACGTACGCCTCGGGTGCCCTCGCTCGCGCGCCTTGATCCTGCCCGTTTTGAGCGCCCTCCCCTTAAAATCCAACGCCCATGGGGCGTCGTGCAGAGCCTTCCTCGACCCTGAACCGGGTCGGCTTGTGCCGCCGCGAGCGGGGCATGTATGTTGCACGTCCTGTTCGGAAAAGGACCGGAGGAGGCGTGTCGGTCGAAGTCGTCGAAGTCACCGTCGCAAGCCTGGGGATCGATTCCTCGACCCAGTCGCCGATCGTCATCCTGAAAGAGAAGGAAGGCGACCGGTATCTGCCGATCTGGATCGGTCCCAGCGAGGCGAGCGCCATCGCGACGGAGCTGGCCGGCGTCAAGTTCAGCCGGCCGCTGACCCACGATCTCATGAAGAACCTGGTCCGGGCCCTCCACGGGACCCTGACCCAGGTCATCATCGGGGCCCTCAAGAACAATACCTACTACGCCCAGGTGTTCGTCCAGAACGACGAGGACGTGGTCTCGATCGACGCCCGTCCCAGCGACTCGATTGCGCTGGCGCTCCGGCTGGGCGCGCCGATCTTCGCTTCGGAGGAGCTGCTCGATCACACCGCCGAGGAGGTGGGCGAGGTCGAGGAGGAGAAGTACGATCCGGAGGATCTCAAGGAATATCTCCGGCGCATGAATCCTGAGGATTTCGGACGCTTCACGCTCTGACGGGAGGAATGCCGATCCAGATTCTCTGACCTCAATCCAAGCCTCGGGGTGCCCGTCCGCCGACCGCGCGTTCCTGCCGGGCGTCGGGAGAATAGGGAATGCGGTTCGAAGCCGCAGCGGCCCCGCCACTGTGAGGCGCGAGCGAGGAAAAGCCCGCTCCGCCGAGCCAGGAGACCTGCCACGAGGCTTGTTGTCGAGATCCTGCGCGGGAGGGGTCCGGCGACCGATCGGGCACCTCCGGTCGCGCGCCTGCCTCCCGCGGCAGGCGCTTCGTTTTTGCGAACCGGAGGCCACGATTCCCGACCACCGCCCGCCTTGCCTCTTCCTCCTTCTCCTCATGGCCGCCTGCTCAGGTGGCCCGGAGAAGGGCGCCGACCTGGCACCGGGCGCCGCCGCCACGATCCACCCGGCGATCGAGGTGAGCGACGACGCCGGCCTGGCGGTGCGCCTCGCAGCGCCCGCCCGCCGGGTGGTCTCGCTGGTGCCGAGCGTCACCGAGACGATCGTCGCCTTCGGCGAATCGAAGCGGCTGGTGGCGCGGACGGACTACGACCACGGGCCGGGCGTCGACCATCTCCCCAGCCTGGGGGGCGGGCTGGATCCGAGCGTCGAGGCCCTGGTCGCGCTCGATCCGGATCTGGTGGTCGGCTGGAGCTCGGCCCGCGACGACCGCCTGCGGGGGCTCCTCGCGACCGCCGGGATCCCCTTCTACGCGGCCGCGATCGAGGACACGGCCGACATCTTCCGGACCTTCGACCGGCTGGGTCGGCTGGTGGGGGCAGGGCCCGCCGCGGGACGGCTGGCCGCCGCCCTACGGGACTCGCTGGCCGCGGTCGCCGCCGACCGGCCCCCGGAGCCGCGGCCCGTCGTCCTCTTCACGATCCCCGGAAGCCCGCCGCGGACCGCCGGACCAGGAACGTTCGTCGCCCAGGCCATCGAGATCGCCGGTGGACGGCTCGCCTTCCCGGAGCTGGGCGAGCGGTGGCCCGAGGTGTCGCTCGAGGCCGTCATCGCGCGGCAGCCGGATGTCCTGGTGATCCCGGTCGAGCCGGGTGAAGCGCCGCTCGCCGGGCTGGCCCGGCGGACCGGATGGCGGGACCTGGAGGCGGTCCGGGCGGGACGGGTGATCGGCGTCGACGCCGACCTCTTCACCCGTCCCGGACCCCGGCTTCCCGAAGCCGCGCGGACCCTTCAACGGGCCCTGGCGGAGCTCTCCCCGCGATGAGACCCGTCCGTCTCTTCGCGGCGCTCGCCCTGGGGGTTCTGGCCGCGCTCCTGGCGAGCGTCCGGCTGGGGGCGGCCGGGCTCGGCTGGTCCGAGGTCGTGGCCGGGCTCCTGGGGTCGGCCGACCCGGCCACGATCACGATCGTCCGCGACCTTCGTCTCCCGCGCGCGCTCCTGGGCGCCCTGATCGGCGCGGCCCTCGCTCTTTCGGGGGCCACCTTCCAGGCCCTCCTCAGGAATCCCCTCGCCGAGCCTTACGTGCTGGGGGTGGCGGGCGGGGCCGCGCTCGGCGCGGTGGCCGTGATCGGCACGGGCTGGGCCCTGGGCGCCCCGTGGGCGCTCCCACTGGGCGCCATGGCCGGGGCGTTCGTCACGATCGCCGTGGTCGTCCGGATCGCCCGCGGCGTCGGACCAGGTCTGGACGTCCGGGCGCTCCTCCTGGCCGGGGTCGTCGTCGGGGTCTTCTGTAATGCCTGTCTCCTCCTCCTCCTCAGCCTCCAGCGGGGCGAGGCGTTCCGCGAGGCCGTGTTCTGGCTGATGGGGAGCCTGGCCGGCGCGAGCTGGGCGGCGGCCGGCTGGCTCGCCGCTCTCGTCCTGCCGGTCGGGGCGATCCTGTGCGCCGCTGCGCGTCCGCTCGACCTCCTCGCGGTCGGAGAGGAGTCGGCGCGACACCTCGGGGTCCGGGTAGCCCGGACGCGGCTTCTGGCCTACCTGGCGGCGTCCTTCCTGACCGCGGTCTCGGTCGCCGTGGCCGGGTCGATTGGCTTCGTGGGGCTCTTCGTCCCGCACGCGGCGCGGCTTCTCTGGGGGGGCGGCCACCGCCGGCTCCTGCCCGCGGCCGCGCTCCTCGGAGCGGCCTTTCTTCCGCTCGCCGACAGCCTCGCCCGGACGGTCGTGGCCCCCGCCGAGCTCCCGCTCGGCGTCATCACCGCCTTCGTGGGGGTCCCGTTCTTCGTGGCGGTCATGCGCCGCCGGCTCGCCGGGCGGCCGGGATGACGACGCTCTGGCACGCAAGGGGGCTCGCCTACCGGTATCCGGGGAGCCGGGTCGAGGCCGTTCAGTCGGCCGACCTGGATCTGGGCCCAGGCGAGGTGGTCGCCCTGGTCGGTCCGAACGGCGCTGGGAAGACGACGCTCCTCCTCCTCCTCCTCGGCCACCTCGCCCCCCTCCGGGGCCAGGTCGATTTCGCCGGGCGCCCGCTCGCGGAGTGGTCCGCGGGCACCCTCGCCCGCAGGGTCGGCGTTCTCCCGCAGCACGAGGAGCCGGCCTTCCCGGTGACTCTCCGCGAGCTCGTTGCGATGGGACGCTACCCGCACCTGGGCGCCTGGCGACGGGAGCGGCCGAGCGACACCCTAGCCGTCGAGATCGCCATCGCCCGGTGCGGGCTCGCCGGCCTGACCGGGCGGCCCTTCGCCTCTCTCTCGGGCGGCGAGCGCCAGCGGACGCGCCTCGCGCGGGCGCTCGCCCAGGGGCCGGACGCGCTGGTCCTCGACGAGCCCACCGCCGG
>DASZOP010000030.1:0-6774 GCA_035550715.1 Gemmatimonadota bacterium
TCGGGGGGGATCCACCTCGAACGAGAGCCCCAGTCGTGCCAGGAGCTCCCGGCGGCGGGCGCTTCCGGAGGCGAGCACGATCGGAGGAGCGACCACGTTCACCGGTCCAGGATCAGCGTGACCGGGCCGTCGTTGACGAGCGTCACCTCCATCTTCGCCCCGAAGACGCCGCCCGCCACGCGGCCCGGAAGCTCGGCCTCGCAGGCTCGGGCAAAGCGCTCGAAGAGCCGCTCCGCCTCGGCGTACGGCGCGGCGGCGGTGAAGTCGGGGCGGCGGCCCTTGCGGGTGTCGGCGTAGAGCGTGAACTGACTGACGAGCAGGAGACCGCCGCCCGTGTCGCGGAGCGAGCGGTCCATCGCGCCGGCTTCGCCGGGGAAGATCCGCAGATCCGCGATCTTGGCGGCCATCCAGGAGAGGCCCTCCTCGCCGTCGCCGGCCGTGAAGCCGGTCAGGGCCAGGAGTCCAGGCCCGATCCGACCCGCCTCGCGAGGCGGTGACTCGTCCGGGAGCCGAACCGACGCCTCGGCTACCCGCTGGAGGACGACCCGCATTTCGTGGAGGTCACTCCACCGTCACGCTCTTGGCGAGGTTCCTCGGCTTATCGACGTCGCAGCCACGCAGGACGGCGATGTGGTACGCCAGGAGCTGGAGGGGCACGACGTTCAGGATGGGCGTCAGCAGGTCGTCCGTCCGGGGTACTTCGATCACGTGGTCGGCAACCGCGGCTACCTCCGTGTCGCCCTCGGTGACCACGGCGAGGATCCGCCCGCGGCGGGCTTTGATCTCCTCGACGTTCGACAGGACCTTCGAGTACACCGAGTCGCGGGTCGCCACCACGACGCACGGCATGTTCTCGTCGATCAGCGCGATCGGCCCGTGCTTCATCTCGGCCGCCGGATACCCCTCGGCGTGGATGTAGCTGATCTCCTTGAGCTTCAGTGCCCCTTCGAGAGCCACAGGGAAGTTCAAGCCGCGACCCAGGTAGAGGAAGTTGTGCGCGCCCGCGTACTCCTCGGCCAGACGGCGGATCCCGTCGCTGCGCTCGAGCGCCTCCTCCACCTTGTCGGGGAGCTCCGCGATCGCGCGCGCCAGCGCCCGTCCGCGATCGGGATCGAGGCCCCGGCGCCGGCCGAGGTACAGGGTGAGGAGGCCCAGCACCGTGAGCTGGCAGGTGAACGCCTTGGTCGAGGCGACGCCGATCTCGGGACCGGCGTGGATGTAGACGCCACCATCGGACTCGCGGGCGATCGTCGAGCCGACGACGTTGACGATCCCAAGCCCCCGCGCCCCCCCGCGACGCGCCTCCTTGAGCGCCGCCAGCGTGTCCGCGGTCTCACCCGACTGGCTGATCGCGAACAGGACCGTGAGCTCGTCCAGGACAGGGTTGCGGTACCGGAACTCGCTCGCGTACTCGACCTCGACCGGCAACCGGGTCGCCTCCTCCAGCATGTGCTCTCCGACGAGCGCCGCGTGCCACGAGGTCCCGCAGCCGGTCAGCACGATCCGGGTGAAGGCCTTCCAGTCCGAATCGGGGATCACCGAGAGCCCCCCCAGGATGGCCGTCCCCTCGCCCGGGAGCAGCCGGCCGCGCATGGCGTCGCGGATGGCTTCCGGTTGCTCGAAGATCTCCTTCAGCATGAAGTGCGGATAGCCACCCTTCTCGATCTCCTTCAGATCCCAGGAGATCTCGTCGATCGCCTTGTCCACGTGCGTGTTCTCGAGGTCGCTCAGCCGGTAGCCATCACGCGACAGCTCGACCAGATCGCCGTCGTCCAGGTAGATCACCTTGCGGGTGTGGCCGACGACGGCCGCGGCGTCCGAAGCGACGAACAGCTCGGCGTCGTCCACGCCCACCAGGAGCGGGCTCCCCATGCGGGCCGCCACCAGGTGATCCGGATGGTCGAGCGAGATCACCGCCAGCCCGTAGGTGCCCTCGACGTGCCGCAAGGCGCGCCGCACGGCCTCCCCGAGGTCCCCGTTCAGCTCCTCCTCGATGAGATGGGCGAACACCTCCGTATCGGTCTCGCTGCGGAACGAGTGCCCGCGCGTCTTGAGGGCCTGGCGCAGCGGCCCGGCGTTCTCGACGATGCCGTTGTGGACGACCGCCACCTTGCCGTGACAGCAGGTGTGGGGGTGGGCGTTGATCTGGGTCGGAGGGCCGTGGGTCGCCCATCGCGTGTGCGCGATCCCGAGGGTCCCCTGCGGGGGGTTGGCGACGATCTCCCGATCCAGCTCCTCGATCCGGCCCGGCAGCTTCGAGACGTGGAGGCCCGCGCCGTTGATCACCGCCAGCCCGGCCGAGTCGTAGCCCCGGTACTCCATCCTCCGGAGCCCTTCCATGAGGATCGGGGTGGCCTGGCGGAGCCCGACGTAGCCGATGATGCCGCACATGACGAAAGCCCAGGTTGAGGCCGGTTCGGCCGGGAAGGCCGGACGGGAAGAGACGCGGTCGAAGTGTAGACGATCCTCCTACCGCTTGCCACGGCGGAGGTTCCCCGCGGGTCAGGCCGGCATCAGCTCGCGAGCCCGGTCGAGGAGCGCCTCGGCGCGCTCGAGGTCGGGGGCCTCGGCGATGACCCGGACGATCGGCTCCGTGCCCGATTTCCGGAGCTGGATCCACTCCTCCTTGTCCGGCCAGCTCAGCTTGAGCCCGTCCGTCCGGTCGGCGGCCGCGCCGTCGAAAGCGGTGGCCGCGCGCTCGAGGAGCGCCTCGGGATCAACCCGGTCCAGGGATAGTTTGGTCTTCGCGATCGCGTAGCGCGGAAGCTGACCCGCGGCCTCGGCCAGCGAGCACTCCCAGCGCGCGAGATAGGAGAGGACGAGCGCGATCGCGACCGGGGCATCGCGGGTGTGATGGAGCGGGCCGTAGATGACCCCGCCGTTCCCCTCGCCGCCGATCCGGCTCCCGGTTTCGATCATGCGGAGGGCCACGTTCACCTCGCCGACCGCCGTCCTCTCGACCGGGACGCCGTGCCGCTCGGCGACCCGCTCCACGACCTGGCTGGTTGACAGGTTGGTCACGACCGGCCCCGCCGCCGTCTCCTCCGCCGCCGCCCGCCCGAGCACGTAGTCGGCGGCCAGCGCCAGCGTCAGGTCTTCGCCGACCGGCCGCCCGTGCTCGTCCACGAGCGCGAGCCGGTCTCCGTCCGGGTCGATCGCCAGGCCGAGCTCGGCCCCCGTCTCGCGGACCCGGCGCCCCAGCTCCGCGAGGTTCTCCGGGACCGGCTCGGGGTTCCGGGGGAAGCGGCCCGTCGGCTCGAGGTGAAGGCCCTCCACATGCGCCCCCAGGGCCTCGAGGAGAGGAACCGCGGCCAGCCCGCCCGCCCCGGCGCAGGCGTCGAGGACGATCCTCGGCGCCCGCGAGCGGACGGCCCCCGCGTCCACCAGCGGGTCGGCCAGGATCGCCTCGACATGGCGCAGGGTGGAATCTTCCAGCCGGGATCCGCCGCCGAGCTCGTCCCAGGCGGCGCGCGGGATCGCGTCTTCGGCCAGCTCGCTCACCGCCCGCGCCTCGGTCGGGGTCAGGAAGATGCCGCGGTCGCTCGCCAGCTTGAGGGCGTTCCAGTCGGCGGGGTTATGGCTCGCGGTGACGGCAATCCCGCCGGCCGCCCCCACGTGCTCGACGGCCAGCAGGATGGTCGGGGTGCAGGCCATACCCACGCGCACGACGTCGCATCCCACCGAGCGGAGCCCGGCCTCGGCCGCGGCCTCGAAGAGGGGGCCGCTGGTCCGGGAATCCCGCCCCAGTACGATCGCCCGCCCCCCCGTCGCCCGCCGACGGCAGGCCCCGTGGGCGGCGGCGAAGCGCGCCACGACCTCGGGCGTCAGGGCGTCGCCGACGATCCCCCGGATCCCGGACACGCTGATGATGAGACCGCTCGTCATGTCTGCGCGATGGAAGCGCAATCTAGCCGAACGGGGCGCGGGTCGCAGCGGCGCTTGATGGAGGAGGAAGGAGCGGCCAACTTGAACGGTCTGGCCCCGACGCGAACGGCGAGGTTCCCTTGCACGACCGTGTGACGAGCTATCTGTTTCTCTGCCAGGCCCTGACGAATCCGGCGGATGCGTGGAGGCGGGCGTTGGACGACCCGCCCGACTGGGACACGGTGCTCGAGCTTGCCGAGGAAGAGATGGTCCTGCCCGCCCTCGGCGTAGCCGCCCGGGCGGCGCGCGTCCCGGCTGCCGGCCCCGCGGCGTCCCGGCTCGAGCGGGCGGCCCGGTTCGGCGCGCTCCGCAACGCCCGGATCCGCGACCAGGCCGGCGAAGCCGTCGCCGCGCTCAATCGGGCGGGCGTCGTGCCGCTCCTCCTCAAGGGCGGGCTCCGGCTCTACCAGCCGGGCGACCTCGCCGGGCGCTTCCTGCGGGACGTCGATCTCGTCGTCCGGCCCGAATCCTTCGACGCGGCGCTGGCCGCTCTCCGGACCCTCGGATACCGCCCGGACGACGAAGTCGAGGGGTGGACGTACCATTTCCGGCCCCTCCACCATCGGGATCGCCTCGTCCCGATCGAGCTCCACGTCCAGGTCGGCGAGCAGCGGACGTTCCTGCCTCCCGAAGAGGCGTGGGAGAGCGCCGAGCCCGTCCCGCACGCCGACCTCGAGATGCTCGCCCTCTCGCCGACCCATCGGGTCGCCCACAACGTCTTCCACTCCGAGATCATGGACCGCGGCCACTCGCTCGCTCTGGTCTGGCTGAGACAGCTCCTCGACCTGGCCGACCTCATGCGGTCGTACCCGGCCTCGATCGACTGGCCGTGGGTCGCGACCCGGATGGGCTCGGTGGGCGGCCGGGCCGCGCTCGAGGCCCGACTCTGGCTGGCCGAGCGGCTGCTGGGGGCGACCGCCCCCGGAATCCGGGACCCGGTCCTCGGAGAGCGACACCTGCGGCGCTGCATGCGCCGGGTCCGCCGACCCGCCCTGCGCCGGCTCGCGTTGACGTGGGCCGGCTCGACGCAGTCGTTCAAGCGTCATCACATCGATCTCGTCTACCGGAGCGGCCCGGGAGCGCTCGAGCTGAACGTCGGTCGCGGGCGGCAGGCGTGGCGGCTCGCGCGGAAGCACGGCTGGGGGTTGTGGTCGCTGGCGTGGCGCCGGGGGCGGGCCTTCCGTTGACGCGGCTGGCGGACGGAGCCGCGGTGTTCGAAGCCGCCTCGGACGCCTTCGAGCGCGCCCGGGCGGCCGCGGGAGAGCAGCTGCACGAAGTCCGGCGGGTCGTGGCCGGGGTTCCGGTCACGCTGCGGGTGGCGGGCCGCGACCTGTTCGAGACCTTCGAGCTGCCGCTGTCCCACCTCGCCGCCACCGAACCTCCTGCGCGGGCCTCCCATCCCCTGCGGATCGATCTCTGGGACCAGGCGGCCACGGGAATTCGCGCGCCCCTGCCTCCGCTCCCGGACGGACTGGGTCCCTACGGGCTGGCGTGCGCCTCCGAGGACGGCCGTTACGTGGCCGACATCCGCGCGCAATCGGGGGCCGTGCTCGACCGGGCCGCGGGCCGGATCGTCGGCTCCGCGCTCGCGGCCGACCGCCTCTACCTGGATGAGCGGGCGCGTCCGCTGCACCGGCTCCTGTCGGTCTGGCTGGCGGGCGCCGGGATCCAGTTCGTCCACGCCGGGCTGGTGGCTCGGGACGAGCGGGGCGTCCTGCTGACCGGGGCCGGCGGGTCGGGCAAGTCCACGACGTCGATCCTCTGCCTGCGCCACGGCTTCCAGTTCCTGGGCGACGACTTCGTCGGGCTCGAGATGTCGGCCCAGGGAGGGGCCGTGGGACATAGCCTCTACGGAACTTCGCTGGTCGGCCTCGACCACCTGCGGCGGTTTCCCGAGTTCGAGGTCCACGCGCAAGCCCCGCATCACGCCGGGGAGGACAAGTCGCTGATCCTGCTGAGTCGCCTCTACTGCGACCGGATGGTCCGGCATGCCCGGATCCGGGCCATCGTCCTGGTCCGCGTCGTGGATCGCGACCGGACGTTCTCGCGTCCGGCCTCGAAGAGCGAGGCGATGTTGTGGCTGGCTCCGAGCTCGCTCATGCTCATGACCGGGGCAGGGCCGCGCGCGATCGACGTCCTGGCCCGGCTCGTCGAGCGCACACCCTGCCGCTGGCTCGAGCTCGGGCGGGACATGGAGTCCATCCCCGACCGTGTGGCCGACGTCCTGATCGAGGCTGCGTGACGGACGGCCTCACCATCAGCGTGGTCGTCCCGGCGTGGAACGCCGAGCGGTACCTGGGCGAGGCTCTCGACAGCCTGCTCGCCCAGACCCGGGTGCCGACCGAGGTGCTGGTGATCGACGACGGTTCCACGGACGGGACGGCGGACGTCGCGGAGAAGCGCGGCCCCCCCGTCCGGTGCGTGCGGCGGGAGCACCAGGGTCCGGCGGCGGCTCGCAACGCGGGGATCCGGGAGGCGCGGGGCGAGCTCCTGGCGTTTCTGGACGCCGACGATCTCTGGCTTCCCGCCAAGCTCGAACGCCAGCTGGAGGCGCTCTCCGCCCAACCCTCGGTCGGCATCGTCACCACCAGAATCCGCGACTTCTGGGTTCCCGAGCTCGCGCATCTGGGGTCCGGCAACGAATGCCCCAGGGAAGGGCTCATGACCCAGACCGGCCTCGCCCGACGCGCGGTCTTCGACCGGGTCGGGCTCCTGGAGGAGGATCTCACGCATTACGATGCACAGGCCTGGGAATTGCAGGCCCGGGCGATGGGGGTCGAGACCGCGCGGCTGGACGAGGTCCTCGTCCTGCGTCGGCTCCACCACCACAATCTGAGCCGCCGCCGTGGT
>DASZOP010000031.1:0-2440 GCA_035550715.1 Gemmatimonadota bacterium
GCCTTGACCTCCACCCCGAAGGCGTGGACGAGCCCCGACAACACCTCCCAGGAATGCTCCACGTCCTCGATCCAGATCGCCTGCGCGGGATGCAGGTCCAGGATCGACGACGACCCGTCGGGTAGGCTGATTCTCATGCGCGCCGTGCCGAGGCTGATGATGGCCGTCGGCGGATGGGTGTGCATCGGGCTCGTGTCGCCGGTCGCTGCCAGCGCCTCGAAGACCCGCACGTGATCGTTCTCCATGACCACGTTGTGGTGGTTCGGATCCACGACCACGGCCTCCCGCTCGCCGGGGGCGATCGCGGCGGGCGCCCCGCCGGGGGCCGCCTTGATCTCGACCGCGAACAGATGAATCTGGCCCGCCAGAACTTGCCAGGAGTGTTCGACGTTCTCGAACCAGAGCACCTGGGCCGGGTTCAGGTCGAAGATCGAAGCCGACCCGTCGGGCGTGTTGACCCTGATCCGCGCCTTGCCCAGGCTTACCACGACCAGGGGCGGGTGGGTGTGCATCGGGCTGGTATCGCCGGGCGCCGCCAGGACCTCGAAGATCCGGACGTGGTCGTTCTCGAGGATCACGTGATGGTGGGTCGGGTCCAGGGCCACGGCGTCCCGCGAGTCCTGGCCGACGGCGGTGGCGGCCCCTGCCAGCAGGAAAAGCAAGGCAGGCCCCAAGGAACCCTTCATCGGTCACCTCCAGTGTCAGGGGATCAAGCCGGATCCGGGTGGTGAATCGGGGTCGGCGGGACGCTATCGTACCGGCGTCGACCAGGTCAACCCCGGCCGGCGTGACGGCGCGGCCCTTGCACTCCAGTCGCCCGCGATCGAGCCTCAAGGGAGGATGGGGATGTCCAGGGAAGACACGACGCGGCTCCTGCTCAAGATCCAGAAGGGCGACGCCAACGCGGCCGAGAGCCTGGTCCCGCTGATCTACGACGACCTGCGGGCGCTGGCCGCCCGCTACATGCGGAACGAGCCATCCGACCACACCCTCCAGCCGACCGCCCTGGTCCACGAGGCCTTCCTCCGGCTGGTCGACACCGATCGGGTGGAGTGGCGGACCCGCGCCCACTTCATGGCGGTGGCCGCGCGCACGATGCGCCGGATCCTGGTCGATCACGCGCGACGGCGGCGGGCGGTCAAGCGCGGCGGGGGGAAGAAGGTCACGCTCGTCGAGGGCCTGGCGTTCCAGGAGCAGCGGCCGCTGGATCTGGTGGCTCTGGACGACGCGCTGGCCGCCCTGGCCGGAATCGACGAGCGGCAGAGCTCGGTCGTGGAGCTCCGGTTCTTCGGCGGCCTGGGAGTCGAGGAGATCGCCGAGGTCCTGGACGTCTCGACCGCGACCGTCAAGCGCGACTGGCGGTTCGCGCGGGCGTGGCTCTTGCGCGAGCTGAGCGCGAAGGAGTGATGGCCGAGGAACGGTGGGAGCGCGTGCGGGCTCTGTTCGACGAGGCTCTGGAGCACCCCGTCGACGAAAGAGTCGCGCTCGTGACCGCGGGCAGCGAGGGGGACGAGCTCCTGCTTCGCGAAGTGCTCGACCTCCTGGCGGCCCACGAGATCACCGACACCCTCCTGGACGCCCCCGCCCTCCAGACGCTGGCCGAGACGCCCGATGCTCCCGAGGCCTCCATGACGGGAGGCCGGATCGGGCCCTACCTGCTGGAGGACGAGATCGGCCGCGGTGGGATGGGCGTCGTCTACCGTGCGCGACGCGTGGAGGGCGAGTTCGACCAGGTCGTGGCGGTCAAGATCCTGCCGCTGGGGTATGCGCGGGGCGCGGTCATGAACCGCTTCCGCGCCGAACGCCAGATCCTGGCCCGTCTCGACCATCCCAACATCGCCCGGCTCCTGGACGGCGGGACGACCCTGGAGGGGCTTCCGTACTTCGTCATGGAGTTCGTCGAAGGGAGGCGGATCGACCGCTACGCGGACGAGGAACGCCTCACCGTCGAGCGTAGGCTGGAGCTCTTCCTGACCGTCTGCTCGGCCGTCCAGGCCGCCCACCAGAGCCTGGTCGTCCATCGGGACCTCAAGCCCTCCAACATCCTGGTCACGGCTGACGGGTCCCCGAAGCTCCTCGACTTCGGGATCGCCAAGGTGCTGGATCCGCTCTCGACGGCCGAGGCCGAGCTGACGATGACGGCGCTCAGGCCGATGACGCCCGACTACGCGAGCCCGGAGCAGTTCCGTGGTGAGCCCGTCACGACGGCGAGCGACGTCTACTCGCTGGGTGTCATCCTCTACGAGCTCCTGGCGGGCCGCCGGCCGTACCGGCTCTCGGGGCAGACCGCTTCCCAGGTCGAGCGAACGCTGGAGCGGGGCGTGCCCGGCCGCCCCAGCGTGGCCGGCACGAGCCCGCGGGACGGTGACGGGCCGGACACGGTCGAGCTCGCCTTCCGTCGCGGGACCAGCCCGGATCGCCTCCGCCGCCGGCTGGCGGG
>DASZOP010000032.1:0-1612 GCA_035550715.1 Gemmatimonadota bacterium
AAGACCTCGTCCATGGAGACCCATGCCCGGATCCCCGGCCCGAGCGCGATCTCGCGCCACCGGCCGGAAAGGCGCGCCGTCGCGACCCGCGTCCCGTTGGGGAGGAACGCATGGTAGCCGAAGCCGGGCCCCGTCCGGACCACGACCCTCCCGTCGGTCTCGCCGGTGCCCGCGGTGTCGTCGTCCAGGACCGCCACCCGCACGACGGTCGGATCGAGGTAGGTGACGAGTGCGGCCGGAGCGACGAGCAGAGTGTCCGCGGCCCCCTCGATCTCGAGCGCCAGCGTGTCTTCGTTCTCGACGCCCAGCCGGACGTACAGGTCTCCCGCGTACCGCTGCCACGGCCCCCCGGACCCGAGGGCGGCGGCCGCCGCCTGGTCGAGAACGGCCGGGCTCGATCCCTCCACGGGCTCCTCCGATCCCCATACCTGTCGCCCCCGGTTCACCTGGCCGGCGAGGCCAGGGAGAAGCACCGCCGAGTCCTCCCCGAGCCGGGCCCGGACCACGAGGCCCGAAGCGGCCACGACGCTCACCCGGAGCGTGTCGCCGGCGTAGACTTCGATGGGTCCCCGGGGCTCGATCGTGTCGGGCTTGTAGGGGAGCGAGTCGGCGGAGGCCGCGAAGAGAGGCCGGGGGACCCACACGGTGCGCCTGGCTTCGGCGCGACGGCCGCCGGCCGACGCCTCGATGACGAACGTGAACGAGTCGGGCTCGAGCGGGACGAAGGCCAACCACCCGCCGCCGGGATCGACGTCCGCCGCGAAGCCGTTGACGGTGACCGAGGCGGAGGAACCTGAAGCCCCGAGGACGGTCCCGAACACGAACGTCGAATCGGTCGCGGTGACGGGGCTGCCTGCCGGCGGGTAGCGGACCTCGATCGCGAGCTCGCCGGCGACCGGCGGGAGCGGGGGCCGGTCGGCGGTCCGGGCCGCGCAGGAGACGAGCGCGGGGAGAAACGTCGCCAGCAGGAGCCGGGAAGCGAGCGGGCCGCGCCTCATCGCGCGTCAAGTTAGCCCCGGTCGGGGAGCCCGCTCAATCCGGCGGCTATATTCGCTTTCATGGCCGAGAAGTCCTACGCGCACCGCGACGTCCTCGACAAGCTCGGGGTCAAGGATGGCATGCGGATCCTGGTCGGCAGCGTGCCGGGGGATCTTCGCTCGCGACTCGCCGGACGGTCGGCGGTCGAGCTCCTGGAAGACCCCGACGGTGATCCCGTGAACCTGGTCCTGTTCGCCCCTGCCGATGGCTCGCGCGTGAAGAACGACCTGGCCGAGCACCGCGCTCGGATCGCTCCCGACGGCGCGATCTGGGTCCTGACCCCCAAGCGCGGCCAGCCCGGCTACGTGCGTCAGGAGGCCCTGATCCCCCAGGGGAAGGCGGTCGGCCTGGTCGACAACAAGATCTGCAGCGTGGACGAGACGACGAGCGCGATCCGGTTCGTGATCCCCGTCGCCTGGCGCGAGCACGGGTCCGGCCGCGGGGAGTGAACGGGACATGGCGAAAACGAAGAAGGCCCGCCCGGCGGCGGACGCCGCGATCCGGTTCGACGTCGAGGACGCCGGCCCGGTATCCGCGCTCCTCCGGCGGCCGCCCGATGCCGATCGCCTGCTGG
>DASZOP010000033.1:0-5798 GCA_035550715.1 Gemmatimonadota bacterium
GGCGCTGATGGCGTTTCTGGCCGTCGGCCTGGTTTCGTGCGGCGAGGGTGGAGAACGCGCGCCCGATGAGGGAGCCCCCGCGCCCGGCGAGGGTGAGGCTTCCGCTCCCTCCAGCCGCGACCCCGTTCCGGCGGGCGACCCCGTGGCCGGAAGGGAGATCTTCCGCTTCGACACGTTCGGCGACGAGCGGTTCTGGACGGACACCCTCCGCATGCACGAGGTGATCCAGAGCTCGGTCGATCCCCTCACCGCGCTCGCGGTCGGTCTCAAGGTGGACTCCGAGGTCCTTCCGCCGGGGATCCTGGGTCAGGTCGACCTGTCCGACCCCGCCACGACCGTCGCCCTCCTCGAGATGAACGCCGTGGTCGGGCTCAAGGCGGAGGTCGTGGACGGTCGGATCCAACGCGTCGGCGTCACCTGCGCGCTATGCCATTCGGACGTGGACGATTCGGTCCAGGAGGGGATCGGCCGCCGCCTGGACGGCCATCCGAACCGGGATCTGGACCCGGGCAAGATCCTCTCCCTCTCCCCGGCGCTTCAGGACCCCGCTGTCCAGGCCGTGCTCACGTCCTGGGGCCCCGGCATGTACGACGCCTACTGGAACCACGACAACCTCAACGATCCGACCGTGATCCCGGCGGCCTACGGCCTGAGCGGGGTTCCGGTGGAGACCTTCACCGGAGAAGGCCCGGTCAGCTACTGGAACGCCTACGTCGCGGTGACCCAGATGCACGGGCAGGGCTCCTTCCGCGATCCGAAGATGGGGATCGAGATCGTCGCGTCACCCGACCTCGTGACCCCGAAGCTTCCCGACCTGCAGGCCTACCAGCTCACGCTGGCCGCCCCGACGCCGCCTCCGGGGAGCTTCGATGCCGCCGCGGCGGCACGGGGAGAAGAGGTCTTCCAGGAGCGGTGCGCGAGCTGCCACATCCCGCCGACTTTCACCGATGCGGGCGAGATCGTGCACGAGCCGTCCGAGACGGGGATGGATCCCGGCCTGGCCGAGCGCGGCACGACGGGCGGCTATCGGACGACGCCTCTCCGCGGCGCCTGGCAGCGGCCGCCTTACTTCCACGACGGGAGCGCCGCCACGCTGGAGGAGGTGGTGGATCACTACGACGACTTCCTCGACCTGGGGCTGACCGCCCAGCAGAAGGCGGACCTGGTCGAGTACCTGAAGTCGTTGTAGGGGAGCTCTGGCCCAGGAGAACCTCTCACGCACGAGCCGGCTCGTTTGCCGAGGGGAAGGGCGGAGGGGAGATTCGCCGGCGTGAAGCGACTCCTCCTCCTGGCGGTCCTGGCGGCCGTCTTCGCCGTCTTCGCTTACGCGCTCACCCGCGAAGCCACCCTCGCCTCGCCCTTGATCGGCCGCGCCGCTCCGGAGTTCGCGTTCCCGCTCTTCGAGCCGGTGGGGGCCGATCCGGTGGCGGCCGCCGGCACGAACGTCGCGCTGGCGGATTTCTCGGGGACGCCGGTCGTCCTCAACTTCTGGGCTTCATGGTGCCTGTCGTGCCGGGACGAGGCGGCGGTCCTCGAGGCCGGCTGGCGGCGTTACCGCCCGGAGGTCGCCTTCGTCGGAATCGCGGTCAACGACGAGCCCGACGCGGCGCGCGCGTTCATCGCCCGCTACGGGAAGACGTACTTCCTGGGCCCCGACGTGAGCGGCTCGGTAGCGGTGGACTACGGGCTTCACGGAGTGCCCGAGACCTTCTTCATCGCGGCCGACGGGCGGGTTCTCTCGCGTCACGTCGGGCCGCTGACGCCGGACGATCTGGACCTCGCGATCGCCGACCTGAGGGCGGGCCGGACGGGGGGAGCGACGGGAGACCCGGAGGCGGTGATGCCGCTGGATCGGGGCGATGATCCGCGCTAGGCGAATCGGGGTGGCCATGCGGAGGCACGCGACCTGGACGGCTTGCCTGGCCGCTCTTCTGCTGAGCACGCCGGGCCTGCCCGCGCAGGAGGCCGAGGTTTCTTCCGAGGTCGCCCGGCCGACCATCGAGTTGACCCCCGAGCAGGAGGCCCGCGTCCGGGAGCTCGAGGGGGCGTTCCGGTGCCCCGTCTGCCGGAGCCAGTCGATCCGCCAGTCGCGCTCGTTCATGGCCGAGGACATGAAGCGGCGGATCCGGGAGCTCGTCGCGGAGGGGCGGACGGACGAGGAGGTCCGCGACTTCTTCGTCGAGCGGTACGGGACCTGGATCCTCCTCGAGCCGCCGAAGACGGGGTTCAACCTGGCGGCCTGGCTCCTGCCCGGGGCGGCGGTCCTCGCCGGCGCCATCGGGGTGGTCCTGGCGGCCCGGCGGTGGGCGTCCCGATCGCCTGCGCGGGGCACCGTGGAACCGCCGCCGGAATCGCCTTATCTTGACCGCCTGGAGCGCGAGCTCAAGGAGACCGAGTGACCCACCGAGCCGAGGAGGAGACCCCGTGCGGCGCCTGAAGGCGGGACGCCTGGCGATCGCGATGGCGCTCGTCGCCGGAGCCGTCGGCTACCTCGTGTTCGCGGCCACGCGCGACAACCTCACCTACTATTACGAGATCGACGAGCTGGCGGCGGCGACGACCGGCCCTGGCGAGAAGATCCGCCTGTCAGGAGACGTCGTGGCCGGGTCGATCGTCAAGGAGGACGCGGCCCGGCGGGTCCGGTTCGCCATCCGGGGCGTCGATGCCCCGGCGGGCTCGGCCGAGATCCCGGTCGTCTACGGGGGCACCCTTCCCGACATCTTCCGCCCCGACATCCAGGTCGTCGTGGAGGGGCGGCTCGACGATGGTGGCACCTTCCACGCCGAGACCCTCCTCGCCAAGTGCCCCTCCAAGTATCAGGCCGAAGGCGCGCTGGACGAGCCCGCGCCGGCGCCCAGGTCCTGAGCGACCCGCCGGGGACCGCACATCCGCTGCTTGAGGTCGAGGGCCTGAGCAGGGCCTACGGGCCCGTCCGGGCGCTGGACGAAGTGACGTTCACGCTGGACCCGGGCGAGCTCCTGGTCGTGGCGGGTCCCAACGGGGCCGGGAAGACGACCCTCGTCCGGACCCTCGCCCGGCTCTCCCGTCCGACGGGCGGGACGATCCGGCTGGGCGGTGAGGATTGGCTGAAGGCGGCCGCCGAACGCCAGCGCGAGGTCGGGCTTCTCAGCCACGCCACCTTCCTGTACGATCGGCTGACCGCGCTCGAGAACCTCGAGTTCTACGCCCGGCTGTACCGCCTGACCGGTCCCGGCCGGCGCATCCGGCAGGCCCTCGAGGCGGCCGGCGCGCTGGACCTCGCCGACCGGCGGGCGGGGACCCTCTCCCGGGGCCAGGCCCAGCGGGTCTCGATGGCCCGGGCGATCCTCCACGAGCCCCGTCTCCTCCTCCTCGACGAACCGCACGCCGGGCTCGATCCCCATTCCGTCCGCCGGCTGAACGACGTCCTCGCCGATCTCAGGACGGCGGGACGCGCGATCCTCTTCACGACCCACGACCTGGCGCGGGTGCCGGAATCGGCGACCCGGTTCCTGATCCTGGTCGAGGGGCGAGTGGTCGATGCCGGCCGGCGCGACGAGGCCCGGGACGGGCTCGAGCGGCGCTACGAGCGGGCGGTTGCGTGGATAGGGGAGACGTGAGCGGGCCGGCCCCGGCCCTCGCGATCCTCGCCAAGGATCTCCGCCTGGAGCTCCGGCGGGTCGAGAGCCTGGCGACGATGGCGGTCTTCGCGGGGCTCGTGATCCTGATCTTCGCGTTCGTGGGCGATCCCACGCCGGCCGACCTGGCCCGGATCGGACCGGGAGCCCTGTGGGCCAGCATCCTGTTCGCCGGGGCGCTCGGGTTCGAGCGGTGGTTCGCCGAGGAGGAGCGGAACGCCGCCCTCCACGGCCTCCTCCTCGCGCCGGTCGACCGGGAGATCCTGTTCCTCGGCAAGTGGGCCGGGGCGACTCTGTTCCTGCTGGGTTTGGAGGCGCTCCTGGTCCCCGCGGCAGCGACCCTCTTCCGGCTCGACCTCGGGGGCGCCTGGGGCTCGTTCGCGATCCTCCTGCCGGTGGTGACGGTCGGCTACGCCGCGCTCGGGACCTTTTTCGCCGCGGTGGCATCCCGGACGACGGCGAGCCAGCTTCTCCTCCCGGTCCTTCTCTTCCCGCTCAGCGTTCCCCTCCTACTGGCCGGGATCGAGGGCGGCCAGGCGCTGGCCGCTGGTCAGGGCGGCGAGTTCTGGGACTGGCTGGGACTGGCGGTCGCGTTCGACGTCCTGTTCGGGACGGTGTGCACGGTGGCGTTCGGAACCGTGATCGAGGAGTAGAACGTTGAACTGGCTCCCCCGCTCCTGGCGACAGCTCTGGTCGACCCTCGACGGGCGGCTCTACCACTTCCTGATCGACGTGCGGCCCTGGATCGGGTGGTTCGCGGTCGGAACGATGGTGTTCACCTTCGGGCTCGTCTTCTGGTGGGTGCCGCTCGAGGACGTACAGGGGTATCCGCAGAAGATCTTCTACATCCACGTCCCCTCGGCATGGCTTGCCTACGCCTCGTTCGCGTTCGTGTTCGCGGCCTCGGTCCTCTACCTCTGGCAGCGGTCCCGGCTGTGGGACATCTTCGCTCGCTGCGCCGCCGAGATCGGCTTCCTGTTCACCACGCTCACGCTGGTGACCGGGATGCTCTGGGGGCGGCCGATATGGGGGGCTTTCTGGACGTGGGACGCGCGCCTGACGACGACCCTGATCCTGTGGTTCATCTATGGCGGGTACCTGCTTCTGCGGGCCTTCGCGCGGCCGGGCGTCGACGTCGGCCGGATCGCAGCCGCGGTCGGGATCATCGGGTTCCTCGACGTCCCGATCATCCACATGTCGGTCGTCTGGTGGCGCACCCTCCATCCCACCCCGGTGGTCATGATCATGGACGATCCCGGGGGCGGCCTCCCGGCATCGATGCTGGTGACGCTCCTGGTGTCGCTGTCGTCGTTCACCCTTGTATTCGTCTACTTTCTGATCCAGCGGGTCTGGCAGGAGCGGACGGCGGAAAACCTGGAGCTCCTGGAGACGATCCTCGACCGGACGGAGCGTGGTGTAAAGGTGAAAGGAGAGGTCCCGTGACCTGGTACCTGTTCGCGTACGTGGCCTTCTGGGCGGCCCTGTTCGGATATCTGCTGGGGCTCTCCTCGCGCCAGGCGCGGCTCAACCGCCGGGCGGCCGAGCTGACCGGCCGGCTGATCGCCCGCTCGGCGGGGAAGGGAGAGGCATGAGCATCTACCGGCTGGGCGAGCTGGCGCTCTGGATCGGGCTCGGCCTCGCCCTCTACGGCGCCATCATCGGGCACATCGCGGGGAGGCGACGCGATCCCCGGCTGGTCGAGTCCGCGCTCCGGTCGGTCTTCGGGACCGCGACCTGCGTCGCCTTTGCGTACCTGCTCCTGACGCTCGGGTTCCTGAACGACGAGTTCCGGCTGGCCTACGTGGCCGACAACGCCAGCCGCGCCATGCCGCCCTGGTACAAGGCGACGGCCGTCTGGGGCGGGATGGAGGGGTCGATGCTCCTCTGGGCGCTCATCCTGGCCGGCTACTCGACGGCGGCGATCTGGGTCCATCGTCGTCGGCAGCCCGAGCTGGCGCCTCACGCCGCGGCCGTCCTCCAGACGATCATGGCTTTCTTCCTGGGCGTCATGGTGTTCAGCTCACGCCCCTTCGCCATGCTGGACTTCACGCCGCCGGACGGCCTGGGGCTCAACCCGCTCCTCCAGAACCGGTGGATGGCGGCCCATCCGCCTTCCCTCTACCTGGGGTACGTCGGGTGGTCGGTGCCGTTCGCGTTCGCGATGGCGGCGCTCGTCCGGGG
>DASZOP010000034.1:0-8996 GCA_035550715.1 Gemmatimonadota bacterium
CCGGGTGCCGTCCCTGGATCGCGGCCAGGGTCTCGGAGAAGTCTCCCTCCTTGCCGAGCACCCAGAGGGTCTCCTTGTAGAAGGGGTCCGAGAGGAGCTGGTCGGCGGCCGACTCGAAGACGTCGCGCAGGAGATCCGGCACCCCCGGGAACGCCAGCACACCTCCGACGCGAAAGGCGAAGGCGAGCCGCTGCCGCCCGCGCAGGAGCCGGGCCCCCTGCGGCAGCTCGGCCATCCGCCGCTCGGCCGGCGTGAGGCGGTCGCCGTAGTCGACGGCCAGCAGGGCCTCGGCGTCCGGCTGGACCTCGAGCGGGAGCTCGAGCGCGGCCGCGACCGCCTGCCGCGTCACGTCGTCGTGGGTCGGCCCGAGGCCGCCCGTGAGGATCACGTAGTCGTTTTCGCGCGCGTGGCGGCGGACCTCGGCGGCGATCTCCTCGAGCCGATCTCCCACCACGACGATCCGGCTCACACGGATCCCCAGCTCCCACATGCGGCGGGCGAGGAAGGGCGTATTCTGGTCCTGGACCTCACCGGACAGGATCTCGTCGCCGACGATGACCAGGGCCGCCGAGCGCGGCCCGGAGGGGCTCACTCGCTCTTCCACTTCTCCTCGGTGGAGTGACCGGGGAAGGCGCGGGCGTCGGGATCGATGAACGTCTTGGCGAAGTTGACGGCGACCGCCGCCTCGCCGAAGCCGGTGGCGATCAGGTCCAGCTTGCCGTCGTGCTCGGTGACGTCCCCGGCGGCGTAGATGCCCGGCAGGTTGGTCTCCATCCGCTCGTTGACGACGATCCCGTTCTTCTGCATCTCGAGGCCCCACTCCTTGATCGGCCCCAGGTCGGCCTTGAAGCCGACGTTGATGAGGAGCGAGTCCACCGGGTGGATCTCCTCCTCGTCGGTCCGGTTGTCGAAGATCGTCACCTCTTCGAGATGGCTGTTGCCGGCCACCGACCGGACCTCGTAATGGGTGAGGATCCGACAGAAGCCGCCTTCCTGGACGTGCTTGATCGTCGCCTCGTGGGCGCGGAACCCCTCGCGGCGATGGATCAGGGTCATCGACTGGGCCACCCCCTCGAGGTTCTGCGCCCAGTCGAACGCGCTGTCGCCGCCGCCGACGATCATGATCCGCTTCCCGGCCAGCGCCATCTTGTCCCGGACGAGATACTGGACGCCGCGCCCCTCGAACCGCTCGAGCCCCTGGACCTTGAGGCGCCGGGGCTCGAAGGCGCCGATCCCGGCCGAGATCACGATCGTCCTGGTCCGATACGCTCCCTTGTCGGTCGTGAGGAGCCACACCCCGTCGTCCTCCCGTTCCAGCGTCCGCACCGTCTCGCCGAGGACGACCGTCGGGTGGAACTGGAGCGCCTGGTCGACCAGGCCGGTGGCCAGATCCTTGGCCAGGATCTTCGGGAAGCCGCCCACGTCGTAGACGTACTTCTCGGGATACAGGGTCATGAGCTGCCCGCCCAGCTCCTCGAGGGAGTCGAGGATCAAGGTCTTCATGTGCCGCATGCCGGCGTAGAAGGCGCCGAAGAGGCCGGTCGGGCCAGCGCCGAGGAGGGCGACGTCGTAGATCTCGCGAGTCATCGGTCGGCGGTCCTCAAAGCGTATCGAGAAGGCGCTGCAGGGTCACGAGGAGCTGGCGCTGACCCTGGATCCCCAGGGTCGCGGTCACGCGGTGCCGGAGCCGGGTCTCCCGGTCGGTCAGGACGCCCTCCAGCTCGCGCGCCCGCGGGGTCAAATATAGCCGCTTGACGCGGTGGTCCGAAGGGTCCCGGTCGAGCCGGACGAAACCGTCCTGGACGAGCCCCCGGACGATCGTCGTCATCGACGACTTGGCGAGTCCGGCCCGGGCGGCCACTTCGCTGATCGGGAGCCCGTCCTCGTCGAACAGGGGCCAGAGGACCTGGCAGGTCGTGCCGGTCACCTTGGCGAACCCGGCCTCCCGGCACCCCTCCACGAGGCGTTGGAGCCACCGCTCCGCCCCACCTGCGAGGAGGGCGCCGAGATCGAGGTTCCCCGCCACGACAGAAAAGTACGCGACCGAACCTTTTACCGTCAAGCGAGGACGGTTCGTCCCCGTACTACCCTCCGTACTCCTGGAGGGCCATGAGGATGGGCCGGTTGGCGCCGGGCATCTCAAGGGCCCGGCACTCCTCGCGCGTGACCCATCGCAGGCGGCCCGGTTCAGTGGGCGACGGCGTGGCCACCGGCCCCAGCGGGGCGCACAGGTAGGCGTAGAGGGCGACCCGGCGATCGGGATAGGCGTGACAGTGGGCCGACAAGAGCTCCACGACCCGGACCTCGATCCCGGTCTCCTCGGCGACCTCGCGGGCCGCCGCCGCCTCCCGCGCCTCGCCGGGAGCGATCTTCCCGCCCGGAAACTCCCACACCTCCCCGAGCCCCGGGTCGTGCTCGCGCCTCCGGACGAGGACCCGCCCGGAGTGGACGACGAGACCCAGCGCGACCTCGACCCTCGGAATCCCCTCGGGGCCCACGATCACCCGAAGCTAACCCCGGGCGTCTTCGTTGACGTCGCCGGCGGCAGTCGCGATTCGTTGGCGGCCCGGCCGCCCCGGGAGCCGGGATCTCCCACCTCCGCGGAAAGGACGCGCCCCACATGGAGCTCCGCTGCCCGAAATGCGGGACGGTCTACGACGTGAGCGAGTACGGGCCCGGTCATACGTTCGCGTGCGCCTGCGGACAGACCCTCGAGGTGCCGTCGGCGCCGACCGGCGACGCCCCGCCTCGGATAAGCCCGCCCGACCCGGGCCTGCCCGGCCTCGTCAAGGCGCTCGTCTTCTTCGCCAACCTCTGCTTCAGCCCGCTCTCGGCGATCATCGCGCTCATCGTGTGGCTCCTGATCCGCGACGAGAAGCCGCGCACGGCCGACGATCTCTGCAAGTTCACCTGGATCCCGTTCGTTCTCTGGATCCTGCTGGTCGGTCTGTACATGGTATTCGCGGTCATGTTCGGGGTGATGGACTCGATGGGTCATCTCGGGCGGTGACCGACCGCCTGCAGCCGGCTCCCGTGGCTCCCGCCGCGCGCGGCGCGCGGCCGCCTGTCCTGCGCCCGGGTCCCGGGCTCCGGAACCCGGTCGCGCTCGCCCTCGGCTGCCACGCGCACCCGGAGCGGTGCCTCGAATGGAGGGGCTGCCGGATGCCGATCTGCGCCCGCTGCACCGGGCTCCTGATCGGGAACCTGGCCGCGCTTCCATGGTTCGCTGCCCAGGGGTTACCGGGGACGGGTCTGGCGCTGGCCGGCTTGGCGCTCCTCGCGCCGGCGGGCCTGGACGGCGGGCTCCAGCTCGCGACCGGCTACCGGAGCGGCCCCTGGCGCCGCCTCTCGACCGGCGTCCTGGCGGGCTTCGGGCAGGCCCTGGTCGCGCTCGGCGTCGTCGCGGCGCTGCTCGATCTGCCTGTGCGTTGACCCGCCTCGGAACCGGACCCGGAGCGGCTGTGGCCTCAGGGTCCGGCGGGTGCGCTGTCCGGGCCCGACCCGGAGGCAGGGACGGGGATCTCGGTGCTCATGTCTTCGGCGCTGCCGGCGTGCTCCACCTGCGGAGGCGTCGCAGCGGCGGCTACCTCCGTGTATCCGCCGCCGGTCGACTGCAGGTTCGGCCGCTCCATCCAGCAGGCCGCGGCGAGCGGCAAGAGGCCCAGGGCGGCGATTCGCGGGGCTCGCATCGTCGTCGTTCCTCCAGGGATCGGGGTTCGCGGGGGGAGCCTAACGGAGGACCCCGCAAAGCGCCACGACGGTGGATCCCAGGGGTGGATCGCTTCCGAGAACCGGGCGCCGTTCGGTCAGGAACGCATAGGATCGTCCATCATGGCACGAATGCTGCGACGACCGGACCGATCGTCCGATGTGGCTTCCGGCCGCCCTCCTCGCCTTCTGGCTCGCCGTCCTGCCCCATCTCCTCGCCACGCTGGGCCCCGCGATGGAGGTCGAGCCGGGCGCCGGGGCGAGCTCCGACGAGCCGGAGGTCGCCACGCCCTCCGACTCGACCGCGGAGCAGCTCGTGGCCGTCCTCCACCTGCGCCGCGAGGACCTCCCGCACGCGATCCGGGGCGAGATCTATCCGGTCGCGCGGATCGTCGGCGGACGCTACGAGGACGCGCTCGTCGCCGGACCGAACCCGCTGACCGACGAGCCGGGGTCGATGATCGCGCACCGGTCGGTCGCGCTCGACTCCACCCGCGACTTCACGGTGTACGATCGGGGCGCCCCGATCGGGCGTTTCGCGGTCAGCGACGTCGCCCCCGCCGTCTACAGCTGCCGCGGCGTCATGGTCGGCCTCGGACGCCTGGACATCCCCGAGCGTTACGTCAGGTTCGGCCGCTTCGACCCGCGCGTCCACTCGCTCAGCGTATCGGGGCGGGGCATCCGGTACGAGTACACGTTGAACTACTACCTGGCCCTCGGCCGTGCCGTCCCTCAAGCCGAGTTCCGCGCCGACTCGACCGCCGACCCGAACGTCACGTCCCGTCTCCGGGCTGCCGTCTGGACCGAAGGCGTCGAAGCGCTCAGCGAATACGGCGAGGGTCCCTGGCTTCCCGGCGCCCGCTGGGAGGCCCCGCGCTGGAGCCTCGACGAGGATTTCCAGGTCTTCGACCTGGACCGGGACGGGCGGCTGGAGGGGATGGGCGTGCTGGAGGCGATCGTCACCGACGACCGGGTCCCGGTCGACGGTGCCCTGGGCCCGTCCCAGTACGTGGCCACCGCCGTCGTGTGGGTGTCGGACCGCGCGGAAGGTCGCCCGGAGCCGCTCCTCGTCCTGCGCCACGCGCGCGACGTCCGGCACTGGAACTTCGGTTACCATCTGGCCGAGGTGATGGATCTGGACGGCGACGGCGCGGCCGAGCCCTTCTACCAGGTCGAGGCGTGGGAGTACTACGGGTTCCAGATCTACGCGCTCGAGAAGGGCGCGCTCGAGGAGGTCTTCAGCGGCGCCGCCTACGGCTGCTGACCCTCAGCCGCCGGGCAGCACGCGGTAGAGCGCCTGCATCCCGCCCAGGATGTGGTCGTCGACGTGGCAGTGGAACATCCACGTTCCGGGGTTGTCGGGGATCATGTCCACCTCGAGCATGAGACCCGGCAGGACGCCCACCGTGTCGGTCCGGTGGCCGGCCTCGAGCCCGGTGTTGCCGTGCCAGTGGGCGGTGTGGATGTCGGCCTCGTTCCCGAGCCCGAGCACGTACCAGCGGACGCGCTCTCCGATCCGCATCGTCATCAGCGGCATGTTGCCGTACACGTAGCCGTTGATCGCGTGGAGGAGGTTGCTCTCGACGAACCCTTCGTCCTCGAGATCCACGCCCTCGGGGTCTCCCGCGTGAGCGCGCAGGTTGGCATCCAGGTACGGGCTCAGGTTCTCGTCGTAGATCTTGAACAGCGTGACGAACTCGCGGTCCACGTCGGCAGGGGTCGCATCCTCCCGCGCCTGGTCTCGCGCGGTCACCACGATCGCGCCGATCAGACCGGCGTTCGTATCGTTCGGACTCGAGACGTGGGAATGGTAGAGCCACACGACCGAGCTCGGGTCGTCCGGCCCGGGGCCCGCACGCTCGGGGACCGGCCACACGTACGTGTGGGTCCCGCCCGGTGGCACGCGGTCGTCGAGGATGTCCGGCCCGGAGGTCCCGTCCGCGCCCGCGGCGCCCTCCGAGTCCTTCGCGTAGAAGACGCCGTGCGGATGGACGCTGAATGGGAACCGGGTCTGATTCCGGAAGACGACCCGCAGCGTGTCGCCGACGACCGCCCGGAGGACGGGGCCCACCGTGCCCAGGTGCTCCCACTCCGGCTCGACCGGCACCGGGGTCGTGAACGTGCTGTCGGTGTACGCCCGGTAGAGCGCCTTCGTGTAGACGCGTCCGATCCGGTGCGGGCCGGACGCCACGAACGTCTCCTCCTGCGGCCCGAACGGCATCCCCATGACGACGTCCCGGCCGGCTGGCGCGTAGTCCCACTCGACCTCGACCGCCGCCAGGTACGTGGTCCGGGTGGTCGGGTCGGGCGGCTCCGCGGGAACGGGCGGCGGGCCGGCCAGGAGAGCAAGCGCCAGAGCGGCGGGAAGAAACACGTGAATGGGCGCTAGCGGAGGTCTCCGGCGCGCTCGGCCACCGACGCCGTCGGCGCCGGGGGCTTGGCCGCGAGCGTCCGGACGCGCGACTCGATCCACCGCGCGATCGCCGGATGGGGCAGGATGGGGGTGCCGTCGTAGACGATCGGCAGCCCCGCGAGATCGGCGGGGATCTTCTCCGCGCTCACGCGGCCCGAGCTGATCAGGATCGGGACCACGACGACCTCCCGCCCCGAGGCCAGGTGCATGAGCTGGATCGTTTCGCGGATCCCGCGGACGGCCTCTTCGCGAACCGCCTCGGGGGCGTCGTCCCGGACGAGCCCGACCTTGACGTCGGCGAAGCCCGACTCGCGGCGGACCCGCCCCGCCACCTCCCGCAGGTTCTTCATCCAGGCGGCGTGGTCCTCGGCCGAGTTGGGGCCGTGTCCGACGAGGAAGAGCGACCGCTCCCCCGGATCGCCGGCCAGCGCGAGCGCGCGCTCGGCGAGGACCCGGGCCAGCTCGGGGGAGTCGTCGAGGGCCGGCGCCAGCTCGAGCGGCACGGCGCCGCCCGGGCGCTCGATCCCGGCATGCTGGAGGTGCTCTCTCATGATCGGGGACAGGCTGTCGGTCTCGCCGGCCAGCCACCGCATCTGCTCGTAGTGGCCGCTGTGGCTCGAGACGAAGAGCGGGACCACGACCACCCGGTCCGCACCCGCCTCGACGAGAGCCCGGACCGCGTCCTGGAACCGCCGCTCTGCGGCAGCCGGCCCCATCAGGAACGCGACCTCGACCGGGCCCTCCGTGTCCGCCTGCCGGGCGGTCTCCAGAACGGGCGCGTTCCACGCCGGATTGGCGCCATGGGCGACCACCAGCGTACCCACCGTCTCCCGGGCAATGGCCTCCTGGGCGACGGCCTCCCGGGCGCCGCCCAGGAACGTCGCGACCGCGAGCGCCGCACCGATCGCGATCCCCGCCCGCCTCATGGCAGCTCCGCCCGGAACGCGTACTGGAGGGTCACGATCAGGTTCCGTCCGGGCTCCAGACTCCCGCCGTACGGCTCGCTGTACGCCTTGTCGGTGAGGTTCTCGAGCCGCGCGCGAAGGGTGAGCGGATAGCCGGCCAGGGCGGCCAGGTCGATCGAGCCGTACAGGTCGACGACCCCGAAGCCGGCCGTCCGCAGAATCCCCTCGGGGACCCGATCCTGCTCGGCCACGATGCGGGCGGTGGTCCCGGCGGCGAAGCGCCCGGCGGCGTCCCGCCAGCCCGTCCCGACGACCAGCTTGGTCGGAGGCACGAAGAGAGGAGCGTCCTCGCTCAGGTTCCGGCCGCGGTTCACCGTGAAGGATCCGAACGCGCTCCAGGTCGATCCCCATCCCGAGGCGTACGCCTCGACCGCGGCCTCGACTCCCTGGATCCGGGCGTCGCCGACGTTGTCGACGGTGCTCACGGGGCTCCCGCCGAAGGTGGAGTCGCCCATGAACGTGGCCGGCACGAAGGTGATGAACTCGTCGATCCGGTTGTGGAAGTAGGTGGCCGAGGCGGCCAGCCGGGACGTCCGCAGCTTGACTCCAGCGTCCAGGTTCAGGCTGGTCTCGTTGTCGAGATCGGGGTTGGGCACGGAGAGACCGCCCTGGGAGCCGGGGCCGAAGAAGTACCGCTCGATCAGGTTCGGGGTCCGGAAGGCGCGACCGACGCCCGCCGTCAGGTGGACGCGCTCGTCGATCTCGTAGAGCGCGCCGACGCTCGCGCTCACCGCGTCCTCGGTGCGGCTCTCCGCGGGGAGGTCGCCCTCGGGCCGCGTGAGCGGCTCGACCTCGATGTCGAACCGGTCGTACCGAAGGCCGGGGATCACGACCAGCCCGCCGACCCGGATCTCGTCCTGGAGGTAGACGCCCGTTCCCTGGAACGTCCCGTCGGGGGTCGTCGGATCCTCGTCCACCGTCGTCTCGGTCATCCCCGGCGGACCCGGTGCCGTGGGCACGAACTCCTGGGTGCTCACCTCGCGGCGCGCCTCCTTCACGTCGTCCCGGAACAGCTCGAGCCCGTAGGTCAGGAAGTGGCCCGCGCCGAGCGCGGCGTCAGCCTGGAGGTCGAAGCCGACCGTCCGGACGTCGCTCCGCCGGCGCGTCTCGGTGTCGATCAGGAGATCGAACGGCCCGGCCGGGATGGCCGGCAGATCGAGGAGCGTGGCAAAGTCCTCTTCCTGGTCCTGGACGTAGACGCCGGCCTTGAGGGACGGGAGCGGTCCCGGCCCCTCTCCCTCGTACCGCAGGCGCGCCTTGTCCCGCGTGGTGCGCGGGAAGAAGCCGGTGAACACGCCGCTCGCCCCGGGCACGCCGATGTCCTCGCCTCGAAACGTCTCGACGTCGAGCGAGAGCCGCGCGTCTTCGGAAGGTCGCACCTCCAGCGACGCGCTCACGTTGCGGCTCTCGGCGGCGGAGTTGGCGATCAGGCCGCGCGGGGACTCGAAGTCGTCGGTGTTCCGGAGCCCGCCCTGGACGAGCAGGCTGACCGAGGGACTCGCCACGAAGAGGTCGAGCTGTCCGGAGCGCTGGTCTCCTGCCGAGCCGTAGCGCGGCTCGAGCCCGCCGCCGATCACCAGGCCCCGCTCGGGCACCAAAGGCTTACGAGTCCGGATGTTGACGATTCCGCCCAGCGCGTCGGTCCCATAGAGGACGGACGCCGGGCCCCGCAGGACCTCGATCTCCGCGATCTCGCCGACGTCGACCAGCGACGGCTGGACGCCGCCGAAATTGACGGCCTCGCGGCTGTTGTTGAGGCGCTGGCCGTCGACCAGGAGGAGAACCCGGTTCCCGGACAGGCCACGGACGACCGGGAGCCCCAGGAACGGCCCGGACCCCTCGACCTCCAGGCCCGGCTCGAGCGCGAACAGGTCGCCCGGCCGCGCGGGCTGCTCGCGCTCGATCTTCGG
>DASZOP010000035.1:0-16992 GCA_035550715.1 Gemmatimonadota bacterium
GAAATCGGCCTCGACCGCTTCCGCAACCTGCGCTCCACGAGCATCGAGATCCCGCCCCAGGGGGCGCTCCTGATCGGCGCCAACGGGCAGGGCAAGACGAACTTTCTCGAGGCGGTCCACTACCTGGCGCTGTTCCGCTCGTTTCGTGGCGCGCGGCACGGCGAGGTGATCGCCTTCGGTGAGGAGCGTTTCGGCGTGACGGGGGAGGTCGCCTACGGCGACGGCGGGTCGCGGCGCGTCTCGGTGTCGGGCGACCGGTTGTCACGGCGGATCGTGATCGACGGGGTGTCGGTCCCGGGCCCGGCCGAAGCGGCGGGCGCGATCCTGACGGTCCTGCTGGCGCCCGGCGATCTCGAGATCGTGGCCGGTTCGCCGGCTGTCCGGCGGCGCTACCTGGACGCGCTCCTGGTCCGCGCGGCAGGGCGTCACTGGCGGACGATCCACGATCACGCGCGGGCCCTCCGCCAGCGGAACGAGGCGCTCAGGGGGCGCGGCCGTGCGGCAGAGCTGGACGCCTGGGACGAGTCGCTGATCCGGACGGGAACCCCGCTCGTCCTGGCCCGTCGGGATCTGGCGGGACGGGTGGATGCGTTGTTCGGCGATTTCGGCGCCAGGATCGCGCCCGAAGCGGAAGCGGAGCTCGAGCTCCGCTACCGACCGTCAGTTCCGGTCGACGACGATCGGGCCGGTGACCCCCGGGCGATCGGAGAGGCGTGGCGCGAGGCGCTCGAGCGTCGACGCGAGCTGGACCGGAGGCGCGGCTGGACTTCGGTCGGGCCGCACCGGGACGACCTGGAACTCAAGCTGGGCGGCCGGTCGATCGGGCGTTACGGGTCGCTCGGCCAGCAGCGCACGGCGGCCATCGCCCTCCGGCTGGCGGAGGCCGAGATCCTGGAGGCCGAGAGCGGTCGTGCCCCCGTTCTGCTCCTCGACGACGTGTTCGCGGAGGTCGACGCCGAACGGTCGCAGGCGCTCCTCCCGTGTCTCGCAGCGCATCGGCAGCGCTTCGTGACCTCGGCGCGGCCGCTGCCCGAGCTCGAGGCGAACCTCGAGCGGTGGGAGGTGTCGGACGGCCGCATCCGGAGCTGCGCGGTGGCGGCTTGAGGTGGCGGCGCGCGAGCGGACCCGCGTGCGGCGCGTCGGCTCGATCATCGACCGGGTCCTGGCCGGGCTCGGGGTCGACGAGGTCGTGGACCGTCACCGCGTCCTCGTCGACTGGAAGGGGAGGGTCGGGGAGGAAGTCGCGCGCGCGACCCGCCCGCAGCGGCTGGACGGCGACGTGCTGTTCGTAGGGGTGTCCAGCCCGGCCTGGCTGAACGAGCTGTCGCTTCGCCGGACGGAGATCCTGAAGGCCCTCAACGCCGGGCAGGGCCGGGGGAAGATTCGGAAGATCGTGTACCGGCTGGATCCCGAGATCGATGCCTGAGAACGACGTGGAGGACGTGAATGCCTAAGACGAAGACCGTCCGCGCCCGGAACGCCCAGGCCGCCGAGGCCTATCGCGCCGAGAAGATCCAGGTCCTGCAGGGCCTGGAGGCGGTTCGGAAGCGGCCCGGGATGTACATCGGCTCGACCGAAGCGCGAGGACTCCATCACCTCGTCTACGAGGTCGTGGACAATGCCGTGGACGAGGCCCTGGCGGGCTACTGCGACGCCATCTCGGTCACCATCGGGCCCGACAACGTGGTCACGGTCGAGGACAACGGGCGCGGCTTCCCGGTGGACGTCCATCCCACCGAGGGGAAGCCGGGGGTCGAGGTCGCGATGACGACCCTCCACGCGGGCGGCAAGTTCGACCACTCCTCCTACAAGGTCTCGGGCGGCCTGCATGGCGTGGGCGTATCGGTCGTCAACGCGCTCAGCGAGTGGCTCGAGGTCGAGGTCATGCGGGACGGCCAGCGCTACCACCAGCGCTACGAACGGGGCGCCAAGGCCACCGAGCTCGAGGTGCGCGGGGATAGCGACGAGACCGGCACGATCGTCCGCTTCCATCCCGATCCCAAGATCTTCCCGGAGATCGACTTCCAGTACGAGACGCTGACCGGTCGTCTGCGTGAGCTCGCCTTCCTGAACGAGGGTCTGGAGATCACGATCGTCGACCAGCGGGGCGAGAAGCCGAAGAAGGACGTCTTCAAGTACGACGGCGGGCTGGTGGAGTTCGTGAAGCATCTCAACAAGAACCGGAAGCCGCTCCACCCCAAGCCCATGTACGTGGATGCGACCAAGGAAGACGTCGAGGTCCAGTGCGCGATCCAGTACAACGAGTCGTACACGGAGACCCTGTTCACCTTCGTCAACAACATCAACACCCACGAGGGCGGAACCCACCTCTCGGGGTTCAAGGCCGCGCTCACGCGGACCCTCAACGCGTACGCCAACGACAAGGGCTTCTTCAAGAAGGCCGACTTCACCCTCAGCGGGGACGACGTCAGGGAAGGGCTGACGGCGGTCCTGTCGGTCAAGGTCATGGAGCCCCAGTTCGAGGGGCAGACCAAGACCAAGCTCGGCAACTCCGAGGTCCGCGGCATCGTCGAGTCGGTCATGAACGAGAGCCTCGGCAACTGGCTCCAGGAGAACCCCGGACCGGGGCGGCGGATCATCGAGAAGGCGCTGCAGGCGGCGCGGGCGCGGGAGGCGGCTCGCAAGGCGCGCGACCTCACCCGGAAGAAGTCGGCCCTGGAGACGGGCATCCTTCCCGGCAAGCTGGCCGACTGCTCGATCGAGGATCCCGAGCTGAGCGAGCTGTTCATCGTGGAGGGCGACTCGGCCGGTGGCAGTGCCAAGATGGGACGAGATCGCAATTACCAGGCGATCCTTCCCTTGCGAGGCAAGATCCTCAACACCATCCGGGCCCGCATCGACAAGGTTCTCTCGAACGAGGAGATCCGCGCCATCATCACCGCGATCGGCACGGGCTTCGGGGAAGACGAGTTCAAGCTCGTAGATGCACGGTATGGGAAGGTGATCATCATGGCCGACAGCGACGTCGACGGCGCCCACATCCGCGCGCTGGTTCTGACTTTTTTCTTCCAGTGGATGAAGGAGCTGATCGACGGCGGGCGCATCTACATCGCGCTCGCTCCGCTGTATCGCGTGTACAAGGGGAGCAAGGAGTTCTACTGCTACGACGACGAGGAACGGGACCGGGCCATCGAGCGGCTTGGTTCGAACGGCGTGAACGTGCAGCGCTACAAGGGTCTCGGCGAGATGAACCCGGACCAGTTGTGGAAGACGACGATGGACCCTGAGTCCCGGACCCTGCACCAGGTCAGGCTGGAGGACGAGCCGATGGTCCGCGAGCTCTTCGAGAAGCTGATGGGCGACGAGGTCGAGCCGCGTCGCGACTGGATCCTCGAGCACGCCAAGTTCGTTCGCAACCTGGACGTCTGAGCGACGAGGCAGGGCGGATAACCGATGGCCGTAGAGCAGACTCGACAGAAGATCGTACCCCGCTTCATCGAAGACGAGATGCGGGAGTCGTTCATCGACTACTCGATGAGCGTGATCGTGGCGCGTGCGCTTCCCGACGTCCGGGACGGCCTGAAGCCGGTTCACCGTCGGATCCTGTACTCGATGCACGAGCTCGGGCTGGGTCCGACCCGTCCGTACAAGAAGAGCGCGACCGTGGTCGGCGACGTGCTCGGCAAGTACCACCCCCACGGCGACAGCGCGGTGTACGACGCGCTCGTGCGCATGGTTCAGCCGTTCTCGCTCCGCTATCCGCTCCTCGACGGTCAGGGGAACTTCGGATCGGTGGATGGCGATCCGGCGGCCGCCTACCGCTACACCGAGGCGCGACTCGCCCCGATCGCCACGGAGATGCTCGCCGACATCGAGAAGGAGACGGTCGACTTCGCGCCCAACTTCGACGACCGCCTCCGGGAACCGACCGTCCTTCCGTCGCGGCTTCCGAACCTGCTCGTCAACGGATCGAGCGGCATCGCGGTCGGGATGGCCACCAACATCCCGCCCCACAACCTGCGCGAGGTCGTGAGCGCCTTGCGGGCCCTGATCGATGATCCCGAGATCGAGCTGCCCGGGCTCATGGAGCACATCCAGGGTCCCGATTTCCCGACCGGAGGCTTCATTTTCGGAACCGCGGGGATCCGCGACGCCTACCGGGAGGGCCGGGGCAAGGTCGTCATGCGGGCCCGCGCCGCCACCGAGGTCAAGGCCAACGGCAAGGAACAGATCGTCGTCACCGAGATCCCCTACCAGGTCAACAAGGCCAAACTCGTCGAGCAGATCGCCGACATCGTCCGGAGCAAGAAGCTCGAGGGGGTCTCCGATCTCCGTGACGAGTCGGATCGTGACGGCATGCGGGTCGTGATCGAGCTCAAGAAGGACGCCATCGCCCAGGTGGTCCTCAACAACCTCTACAAGTCCACCCAGATGGAGTGGACTTTCGGAATCATCAACCTGGCGCTGGTCGACAACGTGCCACGCGAGATGGGCCTCAAGGAGATGCTCCAGCACTTCGTCGATCATCGCCACGACGTGGTGGTGCGGCGGAGCCAGTTCGAGCTCAGGGAGGCCGAGGAACGCGCCCACATCGTCGAAGGTCTCAGGATCGCCATTGACAACATCGACGAGATCGTGCAGCTGATCCGCGCCGCGCAGGACGTCGACACCGCCCGGGCCGGCCTCATCGAGCGCTTCGGCCTGTCCGAGCGCCAGGCGCAGGCGATCCTCGACATGAGGCTCGCACGGCTGACGGGCCTGGAACGCGACAAACTCGAGGCGGAGTACGCCGAGCTCCTGAAGACCATCAACCGGTTGAAGGAGCTGCTGGGATCGAAGCGGCTGCGGCTGGAGCTGATCAAGGAGGAGCTCTCGGAACTGGCCACCAGGTACGGCGATCCTCGGCGCACCGAGATCGTCCCCGGCGGCACCGACCTCTCGATGGAGGATCTGATCGCCGAAGAGGACATGGTCGTCACGATCAGCCACACCGGTTACATCAAGCGCATCGCCGCCTCCACCTATCGACAGCAGCGTCGGGGCGGACGGGGCGTCACCGGGATGGGCACCAAGGAGGACGACTGGATCGAGCGCCTGTACGTGGCGACGACCCACGACTACCTGCTGGTGCTGACCGCGCAGGGGCGCTGCTACTGGCTCAAGGTCTACGACATCCCTCAGGGGGGGCGGGCCAGCCGGGGCAAGCCGATCGTGAACCTGCTCGAGATGGCCCCGGGCGACACCGTCGCCGACGTGATCAGCGTGCGCGGCTTCGACGACCAGCACTTCGTGGTCATGGCCACCGAGCAGGGCCAGGTGAAGAAGACCGTCCTCTCCGCCTACGGAAACCCGCGGCGGGGGGGGATCATCGCCATCCGGGTCGGTGGCGACGATCGCCTGATCAGCGCCCAGCTCACCGACGGCTCGAACGACATCGTCCTGGCCACCCGCAAGGGACAGGCGATCCGTTTCCACGAGGACGAGGTCCGCGACATGGGGCGCGACACCCAGGGCGTCAAGGGGATCACCCTGCAGGGCAAGGGCGACGGCGTGCTCGACATGGTGGTCGTGAAGAACGAGCAGAACGCCATCCTGTCGGTGACCGAGAACGGCTACGGCAAGCGGACCCGGATCATGGACTACCGGGTAACCCATCGGGGCGGCAAGGGGATCAAGACCTTGAGCCCGACCGCCAAGACCGGGCCGCTGGTGGCCGTCAAGGAGGTCGTCGAGCAGGACGAGCTGATGATCGTCACGACCGGCGGGATCATCATCCGGTTTCCGGTCAAGGGCGTCCGGATCATGGGACGCGCCACGCAGGGCGTCCGGCTCATCAACCTGGAAGAGGGGCACCGTGTGGGCGACGTGGCACGAGTCGTGCTTGAAAACGGTGACCAGGAAGCGGCTCTCGGGGAGGACGAGGTGGCCCCGACCGAGGAACAGCTGGACATGGAACCCGAAACGGAGTGACCCTTCCTGAATGCTCCCGCGAGAGCCGAACCCCGCCCGGCGGTAGGCGAGCCCTACATCCTCGTCGTGGACGACGACCCTTCGATCTGCGACACGCTGACGACGATGCTGCAGTTCAAAGGCTATCGGACGTCTGTGGCCAGGAATGGCAAGGAAGCGATAGACATAGCACATAGCCATCCGCCGGACCTCGTCCTCCTGGACGTGATGATGCCCGAGGTCGACGGGGTGACCGTGTGCCGCACCTTCCGCGAGGATCCGCATCTCAGGGACGTGCGGATCCTCATGCTGACCGCTCGAAGCGGGCGCCAGGACGTCGTCAAGGCGCTCGAAGCGGGCGCCAGCGACTATGTCACCAAACCCTTCTTCTTCGACGAGCTGGTGGCCCGGATCCGCACCAACATGGAGGTCAAACGGTATCACGACGATCTGGCCGCCATGCTCCGGATCTCGCAGGCCGTCTCGTCGTCCTTGGACAGCGACAAGGTCCTGTACACGATCGTGAGCGAGCTCGGCGAGGTCGTGCAGTCGGACCGGGCTTCCCTCATCAAGGTCGCCGACCGCGAGACGGGGTACGTGGTCGCCACCCGCGACGACGCCGAAATCCGGAACCTGAGGATCGACCTCGTCGACTATCCGGAGATCCAGAAGGCGTTCGCCGAGCGCCGGGTCGTGGTCGTGGACGATACCCACAGCGACCCGCTGACCGCCGAGGTCCGCGAGAAGATCCCCGACCGCAAATCGGTCCTGATCGTCCCGCTCGAGATCCAGCGCGCCGACCTGGGGGACTACGTGCTGCTGAGCTCGCGCGAGTTTCGTCCCTACTCGGAACCGGAGATCAAGTTCGCCCAGGTGGTTGCGAGCGCAGCGGCGAACGGGCTCAGCAACGCCGCTCTCTACGAGCAGGCGGCGATCGACAACCAGCGGCTGGCCACGCTCGCCAACACCGACGACCTGACCAAGCTCCACAACCACCGTCACTTCTATCAGCGGCTGGAAGAGGAGTACAAGCGGGCCGAGCGCTACCGGTCGGATCTTTCGCTGATCCTTCTCGACCTGGACCACTTCAAGTCCGTCAACGACACCCATGGGCATCAGCGCGGGGACGCGGTCCTCCGCGAGCTCGCCAACGTCCTCCTGCGCTCGATCCGCGAGACCGACCTGCTGGCGCGTTATGGCGGCGAGGAGTTCGCGGTCCTGCTGCCCGAGACGAGCCTGGCCGGCGCGTTCCGGCAGGCAGAGCGGATGCGGCAGGCCGTCAAGGCCCATTACTTCGAGGCCCTGCAGGGCCAGACGCTCACGATCTCCTGCGGCGTGGCGTGCATGCCCTTCAGCTCCGACGTCTTCACCGAGCCGCGTCACCAGCAGGACGCCTTGATCGCCTGGGCCGACCAGGCGCTCTACACGGCCAAGCGCGGCGGCCGCGACCGTTCGATCACAGCCGAAGCCCGGTCCGCCGAGGAGTGAGCGCGGTCCTGCTGGCGCTCCTCGCCGTCCTCCTCCTGGTGGGAGGAGGGCTCGTCGGGTTGTGGCTCCTCTTGGGCTGGCTCGGCGCCTGGCGCCTGAACCGCTCCCATGCCCTGTACCCGGACGTGAGCTTCACCTTCACCCCCTGGGAGCTCGGCGTCGAGCACGAGGACGTCGAGTTCACGACGGCCGACGGCGTCACCCTGAAGGGGTGGTTCCTGGCCCGGCCGGGGACGTCCCGCACCGTCGTGTCGCTCCACGGGTATCGCGGCCACATGGCCCAGCTCCTCGGAATCTCCACCCTCCTCTGGAAGGCCGGCTTCAACGTGCTCCTGTTCGACTTCCGGGGCCGAGGCCGGAGCGGGACGGCGCCGATCTCGATGGGTCTCTGGGAGCGCAGCGACCTCGACGCCGCTCTGGACCTCGTGACACGCCGGATCGAAGGCGCCCGGATCGGGCTCCTGGGCTACTCGATGGGCGCCGTCGTGGCCGTCTACGGGGGCGCCGACCCGCGCGTCCGGGCCCTCGTCCTGGACAGCTGCTTCACGTCCTTCCGGGAGGTTCTCGAGGAAATGGCCTCCCGCGAGGCGCGGCGCTTCATGGGGGGTCGGATCGACGGCCGCGCCTTCCTCCCCGCCATGGAGTGGTGGCACCGCCGGCGCGGGAAGCCCGCCTTCGCCGAGGTCGCGCCGATCCAGGTCGCGAAAGGCCTTTCGTCCAAGCCGGTTCTGGTGATCCAGGGCGACCGGGACGCCACGGTGCCGCCCGCCCACGGCGAGCGGCTGGCGGCCGAAGCCGGCGCCCAGCTCTGGCGGGTGCCCGGCGCCCACCATTGCGGCGCCTATTTCGTCGACCGCGCCGCCTACGCGGCGCGCGTGACCGGGTTCTTCGAGACGCATCTGGGGGAGGATGCGGGAGCCGGTGAGTGGATGGCCGGGGGCGGATGAGGGCGGCGACCTTCCAGGTGCTCCTGTTCGGGCCGGCCCGCGAGGCCGCCGGGAGCGATCGCGCGGCGGTGGAGGTCCCGGTGCCCGCCACGGCGGCCGAGGTCCTGGCCGCCCTGAGCCGGGCCCACCCAGGGCTCGGCGACCTCATGCCCCGCTCCCGTGTCGCGGTCAACCGGCGCTACGTGGATCTCGCGACCCGGGTGGCGCCCGGCGACGAGATCGCGGTCATCCCGCCCGTCGGCGGGGGGTGATGGCGGCGAGCGGGAGGGCTCCCCCGTCTGCATCGCGGGATCATCGAGGCTAGGTTGCCGGCGATGGCCGCCTGCCGCGACATCTGCCGGACGCCGCCTGGCACCGCCGGGCCGCGACTGCTGCCGGCGGATTTCTGAGACCGATGCGGACTCGATTCGAGATCACCGAGGTTCCGCTCCGACCGGAGGCCCTGATCGAAGCGGTCGCGGATCCCTCGGCGGGAGCTGTGGCCACGTTCGTCGGCGTGACCCGCAACTCCTTTCAGGGCAGGCTCGTGCGACACCTCGAGTACGAGGCGTACCGGCCGATGGCGGAACGCGCTCTGGAGCGAATCGGTATGGAAATTGCCCGTAGATGGGCCTCCGTGACGGGTGTCGCCATCGCCCACCGCCTGGGTCGCGTCGAGATCGGCGAGGCCAGCGTGGTGGTGGCGGTCTCGGCGCCCCATCGTGCCGACGCGCTGGCCGCCTGCGGCTTCGGCATCGACCTCCTGAAGCGGGAGCTCCCGGTCTGGAAGCGGGAGATCCTCGAGGGAGGGGCGGTCTGGCGGGAGAACGAGGCGACCCCCGACCCAAGGAGGTGAGCCGCCATGATCGTCGCGAACTGCCGCTCGAGCATCACCGAGCGCGATCTCGAATTCCTGGTCGACGCGCTCGCCGGGAGCGATGCGGACTTCCCCGCGCTCAGGTCGCTGGCCGAAGATCCCGACGCCGTGGACCGGCTCCTCGACAGCCCGGTCCTGTTCGAGCGCCTGCTCGAGGCCCCGCGGCTCCTCCACATATCGCCCTACTTCTTCTACTACGTGCTCGTCCGGCGGGCCTTCCTGGACCACGGCCTCGACCATCGCGTGGCCACCGACTACGTAGCGGCGCTCATGTCCCACCACACGCAGCGGGCCGGGGACAGGCCGGCGCGGGAGACGCCGTACCTGGTCGACCTCGTCTTGGCCAGCGCGGAGGCCCGCACTTCGCAGCGCTCGTTCGAGCTCCAGGCCGAGGTCGGGAACCGGGCGCTCATGCTGGCCGGCCTCTTCCCGGACTGGATCTATCACCGCTTCACCTACGGGCGGCGGCCGGTGTCCCTCGAGTACTACGAAGAGATGGGGCGCCGCCACTACGCCGCCGCGGCGCGGACCGAGCCCGCCCGCCGGCTCGACCTGGTCGTGCCGCTCGGCTTTCTGGGCGAGGCGTTCTCGGAGGTCCGCCAGGCGCTCAACGACCTCGTCGACGCTCATCTGCATCTGGCGCCGCGCCCGGAGACCGTGGACCGGCTCTTCCGCCAGGCCCTGTACCGCGTCCGGAACTGACATGGCGCTCCTCGGCGACCTCCAGCGGGTGTTCGAGAATACCTACGGACGCCGGGCCGGCGTGGACCTCGAGCGATGCCTGGTGGGGCCGGCGCGGTGCGCCGAGCTGGTGCAGCGCTCGGACCGCCACGCCGAGATGTCGGATTGGGCGCGCTTCTTCTACTACGTCGACGGCGGGAACCTGCACGTGGCGCTCTTCTACGGGCGCGACATGATAGGCGCCCTGGAGGCGCTGGATCCACGCCGGTCGCTGGGCGAGTCGAACGTCCTGCCCTTCCTGGTGTTCGCCGAGGAGCTGAGCCACGCCGTGCACACGACGTTCGCGTTCCGCGAGGGCGGCGTCCGTCGGGTGCAGGAGGCGGCGTTCCTTGAAGAGCTGGAGCTCATGGCGCGGATCGATGCCTACCTCGTCCTGCGCCATTTCGTGGTCGGGTTGAGCGGTCGCTTCACGATGGAGGACCGCTCCTGGGCTCGTCATCAGGCGGTGGGACGCTGGGACGTGCCGTACGACGACCTCGCGATGGGAGGGCGGTATCGAGGTGCGGCCCGGCGCGCGGCGCGTTTCCTGGACGACCTGGAGGCCCTTCCGCCGCCTCGCCAGATCCCCGAGCTGAGGCGGTTCAGGGCGCTGTCGTGGGCGGGCAAGCGGGCGCGGCTGAGACCGACCGGTCGTTCACGACGCCCTGATGCCTAGGGCTCGGCCGGTTCCAGCAGGGAGACACCGGGCAGGAGCGCCGTGCGGACGTGGGGCAGCCGGCTTCCCGCCCGCCCGTTCAGCACGTCCACCAGCAGGTTGGTCAAGAGCCCGTATCCCTTCGCCGTGAACGAGACGCCGTCCAGGCCGAACGCCTGACCGGTCAGCCATTCGTCCCCCAGGCGCACGCCGTCCGACACGACCCCCTCCGTCCGGCTCAGGTCCTGGACGAGGCCGTGCGCGTCGACCAGCGCCAGCCCGCGCGCTTCGGTCAACCGCTCCAGAGCGAGGTTGTACCCGACGACGGCGTCGCGGACCACGAACTGCTCGCCGACGTCGAGGACGACCCGGTCGGGGAGTGGGATGCCGAGTCCGTCCTGCTCGATCGGAACGCCGATCCCTTCCTCGGTCAGCGGTCCTGCCTCCAGGGTGACGAGGTCTCCGGGTCCGAGCGGGCCGTCCGGCCCGATCAGCGGGACCGGCACCTGGCGCTGGACGAGCAGCGTGTCGCCGCTGGCCGGGTCGACCACCTCCTCGAAGATCGTGATCGTCCTGGGCTCGCCGGTGAGCGGGTCGATGACGATCGGCGGGACGGCGTGCAGAAACGGAAACAGGGTGACGTCGGGAACGTTGAAGACCGCGATGTCGTCGGTCAGCTGGACCAGCTGGTCGAGAAGGGGACCGACGACGCCCTCGAACGTCGCGGGCGAGGTGGGGAGCCCCGGAGCCACGGCCGGGTCGCCGCCCGCCGCCGCGTAGTCGAGGACGTCGGTCGTGCCGAGCCATACGAGGATGAACGTCGGGTCCAGAGCCGCCGCCTCCTGGGCGAACGTGCCGCGGTCCCTGAGGACCAGGTCGTAGAACAGGTTGCCGGTGGCGGACGTGGCGGAGCTCCGCGTGGCCCCGGCCTCGAACGCGAGCGCTCCCGGGACGCCCAGGTTGTTGTAGGGACGGGAGAGCCCGGGCTGGAGCGGGGGGCCCCCCCGCGGCCGGCGCTCGATGACGGGCGGGGCGACCTGGACCAGCGCCAGACGGCCGCCGTTCTCTCCGTGGATCGCGAACCCGGGGTCGGCCACCAGCGGCTGGACGAAGTCCGTCGTCCCGGCCAGTCCGGCCAGCAGCGCCGGGATCGAGGTCTCCTGGCCGCTCTCGAAGAGCGCCCCGTCCTGGACCCCCGCCAGGTACCCGTCCCCGATCGCCAGCGGCCGGCTCAGGTCGAGCGAACCGGTCCGGTCGGGGAAGGCGTCCAGCGGGACGTCGCTCTCTCCCAGACAGGCCGTCCCCACAACGAGCAGCAGGCCTCCGACCCGGAATCGGGCGAGCGCCCTCACGATCGGGTCTCGACCGGCAGGCCGGCCTCCTTCCAGGCGGCGAAGCCGCCCTCGAGCACGCGGACGTTCGGGAACCCGTACTCGACGAGGAGCCGGGCCGCCCTCTCCCCCGAGTCCGTGTCGCGTCCGTAGACGAGGACCATCTGGTCGGTCCGGACGTGCAGGTCGTCCACGTTCTCCTCGAGCCGCCGGAGCTCGACGAGGATGGCGTCGGCCAGGAAGCCGTCCCGGATGTACTCCTCGGCCGTCCGGACGTCGATGACGCGCCACGGGGGCCGGGCGCCCTGCAGCATGCTTCGCGCCACACCGGGCGCCAGGACGCGGTACGCCTCGGAGGCGTCGGGATCGCCCACCCCCTTCCGCGGCCGCACCTCGCGGATCGCTCCGGGAGGTCGGTTGATCACGATCATGAGCCGGGCGCCGGTCGAGTCCACGACGTACTGGGTGTCGGCGGTCCCCAGGTCGAGGTCAGGCCGCGCCGCCTCGTCCGGCTCGGGACGGTCGGCGGGGCCGCACGCGGCCATGACCGTGGCCACGATGACGGCCAGGACCGGAGGCCGCCGGCCCGTCGTCATCCTCCCTCGCGGCTGAAGGTCCCGCCCGCCCCCCCCGTCTTGCTCTCCAGCCGGACCGCCTCGATCACCATGCCGCGGTCGATCGCCTTCACCATGTCGTAGAGCGTGAGGAGCGCGACGGCGACCGCGCTCAGGGCTTCCATCTCGGCGCCCGTCCGGGCGATCGTGACGACCGACGCCTCGACACGGAGCCCCGGCAGCGCCGTGTCCGGTACGACGTCCACGGCCACGTGCTCGAGGGGGAGCGGATGGCAGAGGGGGAGGACCTCGGGCGTCCGCTTGGCGGCCAGGATCCCGGCCACCCGCGCCACGGCCGGCGCGTCCCCCTTGGGGAGACGGCCGTCCACGACGGCCGCGAGAGCGTCCGCGCTCATCCGGATCGCCCCGCTGGCCCGCGCCGTCCGCCGGGTCGGCTCCTTGCCCGAAACGTCGACCATCCGGGCCCGTCCGGCGTCGTCCAGATGCGAGGGGGCGCTCAGGGTGGGGACGGGGCCTCCCGGGCCCGCGCCGCGGCGTGGACGAGCTCGCCGTCCGTCCAGGCGCCCATCTCCCGGTACTTGTCGGCGCGGCGTCGGATCCGCTCCTCCGGGCTCGGGGCGGAGATCTCGACGAGATGGCGCCGCAGGACGTCTTCGAGCGCGCGGGCGGTCGCCGCGTAATCGGTGTGGGCGCCCCCCATCGGCTCCTTGACGATCTCGTCGACGATGCCGAGCCGGAAGAGATCGTCCGCGGTCAGCTTCATCGCCCGGGCGGCCAGCTCCCGCTTTTCACCGTCCTTCCAGAGGATGGCGGCGCATCCCTCGGGGCTGATCACCGAGTAGAAGGCGTTCTCGAGGATCAGGATCCTGTCGGTGACGCCGATCCCGAGGGCGCCGCCCGAGGCGCCCTCGCCGGTCACGACCGAGATCGTGGGCACCCTGAGCCCGGCCATCTCGCGGAGGTTCCGCGCGATGGCCTCGGCCTGGCCGCGCTCCTCGGCGCCGACGCCGGGGTACGCGCCGGGCGTGTCGATGAGGGTAACGACCGGGTGGCCGAACTTCTCCGCCAGCTTCATGAGGCGGAGCGCCTTCCGGTACCCCTCCGGATGCGGCATCCCGAAGTTGCGGCGCAGGTTCTCCTTGGTGTCGCGTCCCTTCTGCTGGCCGACGATCATGACCGGCCGGCCCTCGAAGCGCGCCATCCCGCCGATCATGGCGCGGTCGTCGGCGAACGAGCGGTCTCCGTGGAGCTCCAGCCAGTCGGTGAAGCACCGTTCGATGAAATCGAGTGGATAGGGGCGCCGTGGATGCCGGGCGAGCTGGACCTTCTGCATGGGTGAGAGATGGGAGAAGATGTCGGACTTCAGCCGCGTGAGTTTGGCCTGGAGCGTCGCGAGCTCGGCCGAGACGTCGATCCCGCGCTCCTCGGCCGCCTTCTCCATCTCGGCGATCCGCTCCTCGAGCTCCACGATGGGGCGCTCGAAATCGAGGTGGACGCCGTTCGTCATCGCTTCCCAGCGTGGCCGTTGCCGGTCCGCCCGGGGACCGCCCCGGCCGGCTCGGCGAGCCGCACGTTCTCGGCCCCCAGCAGGGTCGCCAGCGGCTCGAGCAGGCCGTCGTGGAGCGCCACCCGCAGGTCGGTGGCCAGGATCGCGCGACTGGCGCCGGTATCGATCGTGATCGTGACCGGCATCGAGCCCGAGTTCCTGAGTAGCACGGAGCGGAGCTCGTTGAGGATCTCCTGCTCGCATTTCTCGCGGGGGACGCGGACCTCCAGGCGCCGCTCCCCGTCGGTGGCCGCCTGGGCCAGCGGCACGATCGTCTCGGCGACCACCTTCCCTGCCTCCTCGTCGCGCCGATCGAGCCGGCCGGTCAGCAGGATCGGCACGTCGCTGTGGACCAGCGGCCGCGCCGTCTCGTAGACGCTGCTGAAGGCGATCACCTCGACGGTCCCCGCGTAGTCCTCGAGCGTGAAGAAGGCCATGTCGTTGCCGCGCTTGTCGCGCTGGCCGCGGACGCCCGTGACGACACCCCCGATCGTCACCTTGCGCCCGGCGGGGATCTCCGCCAGGCCGGCCGTCGTGTGTCGTGCGAAGGCAGCGAGCTGGGCGCGGACCTTGTCCAGGGGATGGCCGGAGACGTAGAAGCCGAGCACTTCCTTCTCGTTCCGGAGCCGCTCGCCCGCTGGCCACTCGTCCACGTCGGGCAGCGGCGGGATGGTCCGGCTCGCGTTCTCGGGCGCCCCGCCGAAGAGCGTGAACTGGCCGCGCTCCCGCTCGCCGGCTTTTCTCTGCCCGTGAGCCAGCGCCATGTCGAGAGCCACGATCTGCTGCGCACGGTGTCCTTCGAGGCCATCGCAGGCGCCGGCCTGGATCAGGCTCTCGACCACCCGCTTGTTGACCTGACGCAGATCGACCTGCTCGGCCAGATCGAACAGGTGCGCGAACGGTCCGTGCTTCCGGCGCGCCGCGAGAATGATCTCGATCGCGCCACGACCGACGTTCTTGATCGCGCCCAGCCCGAAGCGCAGACCCCGCTCCACGACGGTAAAGCCGTAGCCCGACTCGTTGACGTCCGGGCCCAGGATCTCGATCCCCATGGACCGGCACGCATCCAGATAGCGAACGATCGAGTCGCTGTTCCCCATCGCGTTGGTGAGGAGCGCGGCCATGAACTCTCGTGGATGATGCGCCTTGAGCCAGGCCGTGTGGTAGGCGACCAGCGCGTAGGCGGCCGAGTGGCTCTTGTTGAAGCCGTAGCGGCCGAAGGTCGTGATGTCCGCCACCAGCCGCTCCACCACGGCCGGGGGGTAGCCTCGCTCGCGAGCCCCCTCGCGGAAGCGACCCATCTGCTCGTCGACCAGGGACTGGATCTTCTTGCCCATGGCTTTCCGCAGGATGTCGGCTTCGGCGAGCGAGAAGCCGGCCACCCGGTTGGCGATCTGCATCACCTGCTCCTGGTACGTGATGACGCCCGAGGTCTCGGCCAGCAGGTCGGTCAGGTCATCGTGGTACGTGTCGATCCGCTCCTCGCCTCGCTTCCGGCTGACGTATCGTTCGGTCATCCCGCAGTCGAGCGGCCCCGGACGGATGAGAGCGTTGAGCGCGATCAGGTCCTCGAAGCGGGCTGGGTGCGTGCGCTTGCAGATGTCGGTCGCCAGCGAGGACTCGAACTGGAAGATGCCCTCGGTCTCGCCGCGTCCCAGAAGCCGGTACGGTTCGGGGTCGTCGAGGGGCAGGGCGTCCACGTCGATCCGCTCGCCTGTCTTATCGGCGATCATCTCGATCGCGTCGTCGATGACGGTAAGGGTCTTGAGCCCCAGGAAGTCGATCTTGAGGAGCCCCACGCGCTCGATCGAGGCCATGTCCCACTGCGTGGTCAGCTCGCTCCGCTCGGAACGGTAGAGGGGGACGTAGTTGACCAGCCGGTCGGGGGCGATGACCACCCCGGCGGCGTGCACGCTGGCATGGCGCGCCAGCCCCTGGAGCGCCCGGGCGTCGTCCAGGAGCCGCCGCAGGCGGTCGTTCGACCGGTACGCCTCGCCGATCTCAGGGACCTGCTCGATCGCTTCCTCCACCCGCACCGGCTGGGGCGACCCGGGGGCGTTCGGGATCAGCTTCGCGAGGCGGTCCGCCTCGGCCAGCGGGAGCTGGAGCACCCGCGCGACGTCGCGCACGGCGGCCTTCGACTTCATGGTTCCGAAGGTGATGATCTGGGCCACCGACTCCTCGCCGTACTTCCGCTTCACGTACTCGATCACCTCGCCGCGCCGGTCGTCTCGGAAGTCGATGTCGATGTCCGGCATCGAGATCCGGTCCGGGTTCAGGAACCGCTCGAAGAGGAGGCCGTAACGCAGCGGATCGATGTTCGTGATCCCCAGGCAGTAGGCGACGAGGCTTCCCGCGGCCGAGCCGCGTCCCGGGCCCACCGTGATCCCCCGCTCCCGGGCGTGGGAGATGAAGTCGGCGACGATCAGGAAATACCCGGCGAACCCGGTCCGCTGGATGACGTCGAGCTCGTACTCGAACCGCTCCAGGATCGGCGCGTCGATCGGATCGTACCGCTCCTCGAGCCCCCGCCGCGCCTGGGCCTCGAGCAAGGCTTCCAGCGTGTCGTGGCCGGGGGGCAGCGGGAAGGCCGGAAGCAGCGGACGACCGAAGTCGAGCTCCACGTCGCAGCGGTCGGCGATCCACGCCGTGTTCTCGAGCGCCTCCGGGCAATCCGGGAACCGCTCCGCCATCTCCTCCGGCGACTTGAAGTAAAACTCGTCCGAGTAGAACCGCATGCGGTCCTCCTGGTCGACGAGCTTGCCGGTCTGGATGCAGAGCAGGACGTCGTGCGGCGACGCGTCGGCCCGGGTCTCGTAATGGACGTCGTTGGTCGCGACCAGAGGCAGCCCCAGCTCCGCCGCGAGCTCCAGGACGCCGGCGTTCACGGTCCGCTGCTGGGGAATCCCGTGGTCCTGGAGCTCGAGGAAGAAGCGGTCCTCGCCGAACAGCCGCGCCATCCGC